>JBILYY010000042.1:0-22012 GCA_044377495.1 Bacteriovoracaceae bacterium
AGAGAATCTTAAACTGAGATCTGAGAAAAGTCCCGACTCATATTACGAAGACAATAGTAAAAATGGAATTATCTATTTCGGCGCATTAATGCGAAAAAGTGCTGAATTCCATATTATGACCATTTGTTATTTAATAAAAGAGAAGGTGACTGCCCTTCTCTTTTTAAGTGATATTAGTCACGAAAGCATAATTTGTCTGGAGTCGAGCCACCTTTACAGCCATCGAATGTGATCGTTTTTATATGGCCGAAGCCATCACGCGGTAAAAGGCCTGTTACGGCAACATTTCTAATACAGCCATAATGGTCTTGGTATTGAATCGAAATACCTTCGGCCGTAACTAAACCGGACATGTGACCGTCCCATACGTCGCTCAATGTCGGCAAGCTTACGGTTGGGGAGTTTGCTAATTTAATCGTAACATTCTTTTGACTAACAACTATGGAGATTGCTTGTCCTGATTCGTCATTAGCATTACATGTAAAAGCAAAACTCTCTGAAACCATAATGAGGCTTAAAAGACTTAACAATAACCAAAACCTTTTTGAACATCGATCAGAATAAGGGCGGGGTCCACACGACTCCATATTTTGGTAACTATATTTTTTTCACTAACGCGCTCATCTCTTTGCCTAACTTCTGTGCCAATTTGTATTCAGTAAGATAGATACTGTCACTGCAACTTGGTACTTTGGCTAAAGACGATTTTCGCATGGCCTGAATCTCTTCCGAACTGCTTTTCAATTTATTCTCAATTTGATCAAGCTCTGGTTTTATCTTTTTATTAATAAGTCCATTTATCACAAGTGATTTTAAAGTAATCTGAACGACAGAAAGTTCGCCCAGAGATGAGCTCTTAAAGGAGTAAAAGCGGATCATTTCGAGAGTCTTATCTAGTGCCAGAGCTTTGGTACCAGCAGACCATTTCTCTGATTTGAGGGTATTAATAAGGCCATTAAAGTATTTGAACTCGGAGAAAATATAGTGACAAGGTTCATCCAGGACAGAGTCTTGCCACTGCTTAATTTTATCCTGTGTGCATGCCTCAGCAACGGCTTTTAGACTCTCGATAAGAGGCTGAGAGGTATAGTGTTTTGTGGAGTATTCTTGTAGAAATTTAATGGCCACTTGTTCATTAGTCTTAAAACCATAAACAATGTCATCTTTAACTTCGTTTGCAACTACTGCAGCTTCCAGAACTTTTTCTTTATATTGGTTGCAGCTATTAGCTGGATTTACTGAAATTGGTGGAGTTAATTTATTACAACCAACGAAGACAATCAGAACGGCCAACCATTTCAAGGGGAAACACCATGTTTCTTGGCAATTTCATCAAAGTGAATCATCACTCGTTTCGCCCAGTTTCGTTTATCGATATAGTCGCCAGGATAGAAGCTCTTTTTAAAGCCGTATGCCACGATATCTTTGAGGTGCTTCATCGGGACTTCAAAATTATTTAATAAAAGTCCGTACTCGTTGGATACGGTTGTATCAGACACCAAGCGGTTATCCGTACAAATGGTCACAGACATGCGATTTGCAAGCATATGCTTAATATTGTGGTTTTTGATATTCTTGATTTCTGGATTGGTCTGAAGGTTTGAAGTCAGGCAGACCTCAATCGTCGTTCGTTTATCCGCAACAAAAGAAACCAGGTCACTGATGTATTTTTTCTTATCGACAATTTTGGGATCCACAACTTTGTTTTCATCAAACAAATAATAACCGTGACCAATTCGATCTGCGTAGCATTCTGTGATCGCCTGGAAAATACTTTCGGCGCCGTATGCCTCACCAGCGTGGACAGTTTTATGCATGAAGTTTTTATGAGCATAAGCGTAGACATCGTGAAACTTGCCGCAAGGGTAACCTTCTTCTTGCCCGGCGAGATCAATACTCACAATAGGAATCGCTTTTTCGTCGCGAATTTTAACTGCGGCCCTAACCATCTGAAGAGCAGCTGCCTTGACTATTTCAATATGCTTTGAGTATTCCATCGTCTTGTAAAAGCCGGTGTAGTAGGGCGAGTAACCCTTAGGACCAAAGTTTCTCATGGCACAGCTAATAATGCCGTAGTGGAATTCTGGGCGAGTCCCACTTTTAACGTCAGGTCGATTGTTGTGCTCTTTCTTGGCACGATCAAGGCCTTTGTACGCGGCTTCCATAACTGTTTCCATGGTGAGCCCAGCTCCAACATCCATCATTAGCTGGGGAGCAAATCGTGGCTCAATATAATAAACGTTTTCGTTTTGGTTATCGATCGCAAGTTCATAGGCCACGCGCTCAATATTTTCTAGGTCGCGAAGAGCGGCGCAGGTGTACTGAAAGCCGTGAAGATATTCGCCAAGGTTTGAATAGGCCGATTTAAAAACCAACTCTCTTAGACCTTCTTCTGTATAGGAAGGCATCTTGATATTGTTCTTCTTGGCCATCTCGATCAGAGTGGGAATCCTGAGGGATCCGTCCAGATGGAGGTGTAGGTCAGACTTGGGCATGTCATGGATAAACGCGTCAGAGTATTTTGTCATAATTGACTCAAAATACTCCTGCGAAAGCTATTAGCAAATATCTTTTTGATTAGAAGCGTGATTTTTGGAGCTTAGATATATCAAAACCGTCTTTTTGGGCCAGGTCTAGGTATTCTTTAACCACTGCTTCAGGAATTTCGACCGGTGAGCGGGACATAAGCCATAGCGATTTACGGTTAATTGACCCAACTAAAACGTATTCATAATTAGGGTCGATCTTCATGATGTTGTAATCGCCCTTCACTCGGAACAGACGAGTGAAAAAGTTATTAAATGTTACTTCGAGCTCAGCATTTGTTTTCGTATTAGTGATAACTGCTTGGCCTTGAATGGTAGTTTCGCCTTTAGTCTTTAAACAAGTATTGAATACGCTTATCTTTTTAGCATTAATGATCTCATATTCTGCAGTTTGCCCCTTACACTTTCTAGTAAAAAATTGTGGAAGTGAGTAGTGGGCATACCATTTTCCGATATAGCGTGAGACATCAACACTGGAAGCAGTGGTAATCGTCTGTGCGAAAGATGAAAGAGAAAAGGTCAAAAATAGCAACGCAATTAGGTTTTTCATAAGTAGTTTTGTATCAGAGTTGGTTTCTGATAGCCATAGACAAGACTTAAACAGAGAATAAACTATGCTTACGATATATATCGACGCTGATGGATGCCCAGTTAAGGATGAAACCTATAAGGTAGCTGCCCGATATCATATAAAAGTCTTTGTGGTTGCTAATAAGCGTATAAATATTCCCCTCCATCCTTCAGTTGAAATGATCGTCGTAAATGCCGGGCCAGATGAAGCTGATAACTGGATCGCGGAAAATATTTCTGATTGGGATATTTGCATAACAGCGGATATTCCTCTGGCGGATCGGTGTCTTAAAAAAAATGCCAAGGTTTTAGGAGTTCGCGGTGACGAATTTACCGAAGATATGATTGGTGATGCTTTGGCAACTCGGGAGCTAATGAAGGAATTGCGTGAAATGGGGCAAGTTGGTGGTGGTCCTCCGCCTTTTGCTAACCGTGATCGTTCAGAATTTCTTTCAAATCTTGATCGGATCATTCAGTACATCAAAAGAAAATCACCTAAGATCTAAAGGGATTTTAACAAAAAAAGAAGAGCCTTTGCCTGGAATACTTTCAAGTTGAAGTTGACCGCCATGGGCCTTAATAATTTCATTTGCAATAAAAAGACCCAGCCCCAAACCAGAGCTTTCATTTCTTTCCATATTGCCTTTAAAACGATCAAAGATTAATTTTTGATTTTCTAGAGATATTCCTGGTCCGCTATCGCTTACCAAAATAATGATCTTTTCATCTTGAACACTGGTGACCAGTTTGATTTCGGAATTATTTGCATATTTAAAAGCATTACAGATAAGGTTGGTAATGACTTGCTCAATACGAAGTGGATCCCAGCTGGCCCAAACGGGTGCATTTGTATTGGCATTAACCAATAGGCTGAATTTAGGAAAATTGAAGCCCATTCTTTCGATGACCTCCGCCATGAACGCATCGACATTAAGGCGTTCGAACTTCATGGATAGTTTTCCTGATTGAATTCGTGAAATATCCAACATGTCATCTACAAGTCTTTTGAGTCGATCAGCATCATTATAAAAATTATTTATTATTTTTTTTACTCTATCAGGCGAGAGAGCATCAGGTCCAAGCTTCTCAATTGCTCTCTTGGCCATTTCTGCTTGCAGCTTTAAACCTGCGATGGGAGTTTTTAACTCATGGGAGGCAATTGATAAAAATTCGGTATTAATCATGAACTCCTCTTATAGGATTTAAAAGGCAAATGGAAGATCTCTATGTAGGAATATTGTTTATATTATGAATTCATTTAGGTAGAGATTGAATTTAATATCTGAATCTTAATGTCGTCTGAAGAATTTGCTAAAAAAATGGTTACCTTTCGGTAACCATTTTTTACCTTCAACTTTAAGCCATTTTTGCTTTCGCCCAAATTTCCTAAAACTTCCGGCCTATATGTAATATCAAACTCAAAATATTGTTACACTTAGTTTATCCTGAAAGTTTTCTGTAGATTGCTTGCAGCATTTAGCTATGCGGATTTTCAAAATCATTTTTGTCACTTTTAATGCTTGAAAGGTGGTGCACATGGAAAAGTGGACAACGGACAAAATTGGATCTCAAATTCATAAAATTGCTATCGTCACAAGTGCTAATGATGGTGCAGGATTAGAAGTGGCGCGAGAGCTTGCTCGTAATGGTGCTCGTGTCATCATCTGTACGGATGATGAGGCAAAAGGCGAGGTGGCCTTAAAGGATATACGCTCAAGTATGCATGGTGCACATGTTAGTTATGAACTTGTGGACATGTCAGACCTTGATTCTGTGGCACACTTTTCAGATAAGATTTTAATGGAATACGACCAACTTCATCTTTTGATAAATAATTTCGAAGTTTCTGGGTTGCCGACAAGAAATAAATCAGTACAAAATTATGAAATGATGTTTGCTGAAAATTATTTGGCCCATTTCTTTTTAACGGCCAGATTATTTCCTTTGCTGAAAGACACTCATGACTCAAGAGTTATTTTTCAAAGTTCGCTAGAGCATGAAAAAGGGGTCATCGATTTTTTTGATTTGAATTCGACACTCTTTTATGAACCCAATAAATCGTATGCGCAGTCTAAACTTGCGATGTTAATCTTTGCTAGGGAGTTAGACCGACGCCTTCAGCTTACACAATTGCAAGTTAAGAGCATTCCGGTATTTTCATTCAGAATGCACACTCCCTTTTTTTCAAAGTTTTTTAAATATGCTTTGGGACTTTCATCCCATCAAGCCGCTACTCCTATCTTGTTTGCCGCTACTTCATTGCATGCAATGAGTGGTCATTATTATGGATTAGATGGTTTTAATGGTAGTCGAGGGTGCCCGGTTGAAGCCGATTGTTCTGTTAATGCAAAAAATATTTATACGGCCGAAAAGCTTTGGGAGGTTTCTGAAGCGATGACAGGGATTGATTTCTCCCTCCGCAACATGAGTAACGTTTTGCCTTTCGATACTCGGGGCAGCATTAGTCCGGAAACGACACTCTAGTAATAATATTGCATATTTTAGATATGATATCCGTTTGATGGTTCAAACAAGACTTCTATTTCTTTAATAAATGCAATTCCGGCATATGCCCGATACACTTTTGGCTTTAAAATGGTACTTTTTGAGTATGAAGTATTTCGTAGTGAGGTTTTAATGAAGTCTTTTTTTCTTTTGTTCCTTGTGATTTTCTCACAGCATTCTTTTGCTGATATTTCGCTTTCAGAATTAGGAATGAGTGCAGAATCAACCAAACCAGACCCGAAATTTCCCCCGGCCGAAATGAAGCTCAGATCTAGTAAACTTAAGACCCATGAAGTATTAGGTCTTGTTACCTTGGGAGCAATGACGGCAACAATGCTGACAGGTAATGGTGCTTTAGATAGCAATCTTCATATGTATTTAGGCTTTACGACTGGTGCACTTTACATGGCAACTGCCTATTATTCCCTAACTGCGCCAAAGCCAATGGGTGTGATTGATCGTGGACGTATTAAATGGCACAAAGGACTTGCATGGGTTCATTTCCCACTAATGATTCTTGTTCCTTATTTAGGTTATATGTATAAAAAGCATGAAGACGAAGGTAAAGGTCATGGCTCTCTAGAGAAGCAACACTCAGCTTTAGCGGGTGTGTTGTTTGGAACTTTTGCTGTTTCTGCGGCGTTAATGGTGATTGAATTCTAAGAGGTAAAAAATGCAAACAATTATGGCCCTAGTTTTAAGTTTTGGACAGGCAACCTACCACGTGAAGTACACCTTCAAAAAGGTGGAGGCCACAAGCACGGAAGTTAAAGGGAAAATTAATTGTGATGAAAAAGTGTGTGAGTTCTTATTAGCAGTACCAATTAAATCCTTTGTCTCAAGTGACTCCAATCGTGATTTGAATATGCTTCAAACAACTGAAGCCGATAAGTATCCAGTTGCTAGTGCTAAGGGGACTTTTGCAAAAGAGATTTTGTCGCAATCAGACGCCAAAATTGAGGCTCAAGTAGATTTTCATGGTGTAACTAAGAGCTATTCAATTTCACTCAAGGATAAAGCCCAAAAGGCAAGTTTCATATTGGATCTTGATGCCCACAAGTTAGAGAGACCATCACTTTTTGGGATTAAAATCAAAAACGAAATGCCCATAGATTTCGAATTGAAGTGGAAATAGGTGAGTCGTAGGGTCAATTTAATTCGTACCTGATATGCTAAACATGTCGCAAATTTCATAAGTAATCTTTGTTTCAAGGAAAAATACAAAGGAGTTTTTATGAAAGTATTAGTAATCGCTTTATCTTTGGTCACCTTTAGCGCGTTCGCGATGGAAAGTCTTTTTGAAATGAAACGTATGGCGAATGATTCAATTGGAAAAGAGATGACAACACTTACTACCCACAAGAGCTGTATAAATAATGCTAAAACAGTTGAAGCGTTTAAAGCATGCGGATTCAGCACGGGTGAAAGTCAGAAAATGAAGGTCGAAGAAGATAAATTAATGGATAAGGCAAAAGATTTAAATAAATCGTATTAACAAATAATATCCCGGGCCTTTGCGTGGACCCAGGATATCTTAATTCATTTTTTGGGCGATTCGTCCCACTAAATATCCAACAGCGTAAGGGACTGAGAACGGGCGAGACGCTGTCCTTGCATAATCATGTTTAAAGCCAAGCTTATGTAACCACTCATGCATCATATTTTCTGTGACTTTCGCGGGATTGTTTTGATTAAAAAATTTGCTATTCATCCATATTTTTAGTTGGTTGGGAGTAGTGTGGCCAATAACAGTATCATTACTTGTATAAAGGACTAGTTCCAGATCCATTTCATTGTCCGCTTTGGGAATTAGTTTTTCTGCACCCTCAATAATTTTCTTATATATTTCCCCATTGCTTAGACCGTCATTATCAATAAATTGTTTCTTTCCGTTATATTGATAGTTCAGAATACTTGCCTTGAATTCTTCGCTTGCAATCACTTTCTTTATTAGGTCACTTGCAATTAAAATTTTATCTTCTTGTGTCGGATTGAAATTGTTCAATTTGACGTTTATTTCAAAGTTTAGCGCAGCATTTGGTACCGGTGAATTAGGAGTTATTTCATTTAACGACACGTATTCGCCTTGGTCTCCACCGTTTGACTTACCACAAGACAGGAGTAGCAAAGCTACGAATAGAATCGTAAAAGTTTTTAACATTGTTATACCCCTATGTTTACCAGTTTGATGCTTTTGTTAATCTAAAGATGCTCGCATGATCCACAGTTCTCCTTCAATCATCAAGCTTAAAATTAGGAGACCAATATTCTGATTTTTCTTCCTGCCAAATTATATTTAGGAACAGGGGGGGTATTTTGGTTTGAAATGTTTTACTAAGTTTTTTAACTTTTTAATTTTACGTGTTTTTTGTTTGTTTAATGATCTTTTCGAAACTTTCTGCAGAATAAAATAATCGGCCAATAATTTTTTAATTTAAATTCAAGCGATCTTTTTTTCTTCTGTTGTTGAGTCTTTCGTTGAGATGATTAGTAATGGTTTTGGTACACGTTTAAATAGGTCCGGAGGAGGGAGAACTGGTTTTGAATTTAGAGAAGTAAAAATAACTTCATTCGTTTCAGGGCAAATAAGTTTGATTTCAAAAAGCACCATGACTTGTCTTAACGGAATATGAATATTTTTTACTTAATTCTTTCGTTTGTTTAGTCACTTAAATATTTTTTTATTGAGGTTATTTACAGAGATATTTTCTCTTTCTTGTCTATGTGATTAATTTTTCGAATTTTATTCTGATTTATATTTAGGAAAAAACCGAAGGCCACGAACATTTGTTAGTGGCCTTCGGTTTAAAATAGTCTTAGTAGAAGGCCGGATTTGACCCTGAAAGCATCCCGCCACCGAAATACGAGTAGATGAGCTTACTAGGGTCTATTGGATCTATAGTCACTCCGCGAGCATTGTTTTGAAGATTTGGAGCATTGTTTTTAAACCAAGTTGACCCGCCATCTTTTGAGAATAATTGACCGCCGTCACCCCATTGCCCATCAAGCTGGTAGTAACCGGCCGCGTGTATATTGTTTAGGTTGTTGGGATCAATAGTTACTTGAGTTGCGTGAGTCATTTGCTTAACACGGTTCCAAGTTTGACCTTTGTTTGTGGTTTTCCAAATACCAGTCATGAGCCAATTACCGTGATTTTCGTAATCCGTAAGGTAGATGGTATCAGCACTATTTGCGGTACTAAAATTAATGGCAAAACTAGTAGGGTAGTACCAAACATTATATCCAGAGTCAGCGTTCGGAGGATAATTAACGGTCCCTCTTAATAGTGTCCATGTGGTTGATCCATTAGCAACATCTAGGAAATAGACTCCTGTTTTCGAATAGTTCGTGAAACTTGGAGCATCACCTGTCAAGAGAGCATACACATTTCCATTTCTCGGATCGACTTCAATTTGCGGGATTATTTTATTTCCTGCAGGAAGACCAGTATTAAATAGTGCCCAATTCTGTCCACCATTTGTTGATCTGACAATACCGACTTCATGCGACCCACCATAGATGGTTCCATGTAATGTATCGTAGCCAACTGAAAGATACTGACGGTTAAAAGTTGCATCAGTTGGAGTTAATCGCGCCCAACTAAATCCACGGTCTGTTGACTTGTAAATTCCGCCCTCATTAGTCGTTGCGTTTGCTCGCCATTCATTAGGGAAGTCGTGCAGATTACCTGAGGCAGCGTAAACAACTTGATCATTATTTAGATCAAAGCTGTAATCATAATTTGAATTATACTGAGCCTTACAGACTCTAAAGCTTGCACCGTGGTTGTCGGAGCACAATCCTCCGATGTCAGCAGATGCAACATAAAGAAGGTTTGAGTTAGTAGGATGAAACTTAGACTTATAGGCAGAGATTACTTCTAGTCCTCGAGTTACCCATTTTGTTTTAGCTGCCGGTGTCCCTGAATCTGCATACTGAGTGAATGGAGCTTTCCAAAAATCACCATAATTAGATGTTGAGAACATAAAGAAGTATCCTGAACCAGCAACCTGAGCTGAGTTACGATTGTTTATTTCAAAACTTTCATAACCGTTGTCCCACCAACCGACATCAAGTGCCACTGCAGAATATTCAATTTTGCTCTGAGGCCAAGGCGCGAATGGGTTTGTGTCCCAGTTAATTTGATTTAGCTTTAATGTCCATGTTTCACCCTTGTCGCGTGAGACATGTACTTTTGTACCGTACTGTTTGATCCAAGCGCGTGCACCAGTTGTATAGATGGTTGAAGAGTCATTTTCTGCCATCTTCAAATGATCACCAGCAGTCTGTGCTTTTCTCTTATAAGAAACCCCATCAGAATTGACCCAAACATAACCACAGTTTGCTTTAGTATCATTAATTGAGGTTTGACCCCAGTCCGCTAGGTAGGCGTTAACCCATGAGCAGGCGTTCGCTCCATCATTATCAACAAAGCTTAGAGTTAGACCCGCGGCATCTCTTCCTCCGGCAAATTTACGAATCAGCATACCTGATGGAGTAAAATGTGTTCCGAATGAAGTACCACCATTTGTTGAGAGTACAATCTTTGATTTTGTCGCATGATAAATATTTTTAGTTTGAGAATCTTGATCAATAAAAGTTCCAATAGCTTCTTCAGTAATTCCTGCAATCTTAGTCCACGCTGCGCCCTTGTTGTACGAAACACGAAGACCAGTGCTCGTTCCTGCGAAAATTTTATTCGCATCAGAGCTGTCTGTGTACCAGTAACGGATGTACTCACCTGCAGCTAGGCTTAAACCAGTCATATTTTGGAATGTAATACCGGCATCAAAACTTATTTTTGGATTTATACCTGCCGATGCATGGAAGACTGTTGTTCCATCAGCAGAAAAGCCAACGCTCACAGCTTTTGTTAATTCAGAATTAAAGACTGCTTGGAGGTGGTTCACAGGTAGCCACGATAGTCCAAGATCCGTACTACGGAAAAGTGTTCCCATATCTGTACCTACAAACCAAAGATTCGCGAATGGACTAATTGATATTCCACTCATCGCACCGCCGCCGCCTATACCCATAGGTGTATATACTGACGAGTAACCCCCACCGGTTGTTGTTCCACCAGTTGTTGTTCCACCAGTTGTTGTTCCACCAGTTGTTGTTCCACCAGTTGTTGTTCCACCAGTTGTTGTTCCACCGGTTGTTGTTCCACCAGTTGTTGTTTCACCAGTTGTTGTCCCACCAGTTGTAGTTCCACCGGTTGTTGTTCCACCGGTTGTTGTTCCACCAGTTGTTGTTCCACCGGTTGTTGTTCCACCAGTTGTTGTTCCTATTTCAGTGAGGGAAAAATCATCAAGGAATAGGTATGAAGTGGCTCCGGCTTCTTTAATGCCAATTATTTCCACAGATGTTGCACCAACAGGATAGGTAAAGGTTTTTGTGTATTGAGTGTAAGTTGTAGAGAGAATAGGGGTATTCTCAAGGATCATGATTCCACCGGCAGAGTTTTTTATAACGAGACTCACCATGGATGAAACGGCATTTGTTCCAATTCTTCCCCAAAATGAAAGACTATAAATCGATCCTGCAATCAGTTTGTTCGTAAGTGTTTGTTGTAGGCCACCAGCATTTGTTCCTGATCGAGCTGCATAAATTCCCGTCTTGGATCTTTTAGTAACAGCGCTCGTGTAGCCATTATTTTTCCAGCCCGAAAGTTTTGATTCAAAACCGGGATTGGTAATTAAATTTGTGGTACCAAGTTGTTCTTGTGAGTTGGTCACCGGAGAACCACTGTCTCCAGATGGAGTACAGGCCGAAAAGAGTAATAGAGAACTGAGGGTAGTAGTAAGAATTTTTTTCATTTGCACAGTTTAGTGGTGCATCAAATTAAGGAATAGATGGCATTTTTTTCTGTTTAGATGGAGTCAGGTACCGCTAATATGGCCATGTTATTATCTAAATATGAATTCTTTCGGTCTAATCATTTTTTCCATACTCATTTCATTTTCTTGTGCAATTAAGCCAGTTGGGAAGACTTCACACACGAGTAAATATCTTCGCTCCGATTGGCAACACTGGAGTGATTCAGATGGGAACTGCCTCGATACGCGGGCAGAAATCTTAAAATTTCGATCCACAGGCCCTGTAGAAATGAATAAAAATGGGTGCAGGGTTAAAACTGGGAAGTGGAAGGACTATTACTACCCTGAGATTCACACCCAGGCGTCGAAAGTGGATATTGACCATCTTGTACCCCTAAAACATGCTCACGATTTCGGTGCGGCCAACTGGAACAAATCTCAGAAAGAGAAATTTGCCAACGATCCTGAAAATTTAGTCATTACCAATCGTACCTATAATCGGCAGAAAGGTGCCAAAGGGATTAATGAGTGGCTGCCAAGACATAAGGACTATGCTTGTAAATACATAAGTGATTGGGTCAAGATTAAGAGGAAATATTCCTTGAGACTAGGTGAGGGCGAAAAGAACTCAATTGAATCCCTAAAAACGGATTGCCACTTTTAGGCTATTGGCATGAGTTTTCTGGGTATTTCACATGGCACTGGACCATACAAGCTTTATCATTTTTTGCTTTCAGAGATGTGGCAAGTGAGACTCCATAATAATCGGCCCTAAGATCATTCATTTCTGCATTACCAGGTCCAACAACATCGGCAAGTTCTTTTATGATTCCGAGCTCTAATACGTCGAGGGCAGAGCATCTTAAAGTTAATAAACATGAGACAGCACAGTGCTTGAATTTATCAAAAGTTCCATTCGCTTCGACTGTTGATTTAACTGACGAATAATAATAGGCGGGACAAATGATCATGCTTTCCTTTGCGGAAGCATTTATTGAAATCATGGCCGCAAAAAAAAAGAGGGCAATTCTCATGATCTATTATCGGTTAATATAAGGAATAACCTAAGACAAAAAAGCAGGTGTCCGAAAAGGCTAATATATGAAATATATTTTTGCTTTACTTGTATCCCTACCAGTAGCTTGGGCACAGACGGTACCCCCTTGCCCGCCTGAATCTATTTTGATTGAGTTCATCAGTCCAACCACTGGAGGAAAGAAAGCTTTTTGCGGTTATGTAAAAGATGGGGTCACGGTTAAGCATGGAGAAGAGTGGAGTTTTGACAAAAGTGGTGCGCTGATTAAAAAGCTTCTGTATCACCATGGAGTAGAAGGTGTTGCAAAAGCACAAACTTATAATATCCCTGGAACTGAAGAAGCTGCCAAAGGAAGTGAAACAAAAATCCTGGATACAATTGGAGAACTTCTACAAATTTTGACTTTGAAAAAATCAAATGTTGGAAAAGGAATGTTTAAGGTTAAGGGTTGTGATTCTCGGCCAGCAGATTGGTTAAAGGGTGCAATATTTAATTCCCCGGTTCAAAAGAGTTATATCTTTGGCGAAGCTTGTGACGTAAAGGGAAGTTTTACTGCAAATTTTATGCAAGAATTTCCAATGTCCCTTGATATAAGAAATTTACAGGATTTTACCAAAACAAATATGATTTTGAAAATGTCGATAAATAAATCCCCACAAGGAATTCGCTATCGTTTTGATGTGCTGGATGGATTTATTTCAGCTCCAACAAGAAATGCCAACTTTAGAGTTGAGTACGAAGTAGACATTAACCCAATGACTGGGGAAGCCAATAAGAGTTCCCAAAAAGGAAATGTTTTCCTGAACAAGGTTGATGGTAAAGAAGTCAAAGCAGAAGCGCCACTTGTATTCGACAGCTAAGCCGCATCAAGTTGAGGTTGGCTTTTCTTTAACGGCTCCAGTACGGCATCAAAGACCTGCTGAAGCATATCAGTAGGTACTTCTATACCATTAAGATACATCATAACTGGTACGAGTGGCATATCAGTCTTACCTTGTTCAGCAACCTGATCAACTGAAATGGTACTGCGGCCAAGGTACATCGTTGTATTGAACTTGATGTCAATAAATGTCCTGTAATGAAGCTCTGAACAAACAATTGTATCACCTGTTTCAACATCAAAACTGAAGTCATATTTTTTTCCAACGTGTGAAAGTGCACGTAGAATATGTTCAATGAGTTGCTCTTTTGTGAGTTCAACTCTCATGCGAAGCAAAGAAAAATCATCGATATCAGAAAAATGGTCCAGAGTATTCATTTGCACTTTATCTCTTAGTGCTTCGACAATGAATTTTCCTTTTGCAATTTCTCTACTATATTTTTGAACTAATTCATTATCCCAAATCCCTAATTCCTCAAGATCTTCCTGAGTTCCAATGTATATGGCCGCATGCCCCCAAAAACCAGGAATAAAGTTGTCAGTTAATCTAAATGGAGTCTTTTCGAGTAAAATATCCATCGGTCTAAGGGCACCACTGACACGTGAGAGAAATTTAGGATCTCGATAAAGCATTCCTCTTCTATTTTGAATACTGCCAACGATATTTCCAAAAAGTCGGCTACCGTGATAAAGAACAGAATTTGCTAAATAGTTAAGAAAATCTCCTTGGGCCTGTAAACTAATCTTGATACGAGACCCAATGATATAAAAGAAATCATGTAAGACCCCTGAAGTCTTACGAGTTTTTAAATCATTGTAGAGGTAGCTTATTTGAATAATGTTGTGGGCAATCTCTAAATCTGGATTCTCAAAGACAATCTTTCTATCAACGTAAAATTTCTCATAAACCTTAATTGCTCGCTGAAGATATAAACTGTTTGTAAAAGAAAATACGCCCTTTATAGACTTTTCAAAAGAGTTCCCCTCTCTACGATAAGCAGAGTCTTTTTCATTTAACAAACGTCTTAGTTTTGGATTGTTATGAAATTTATAGTAAGTATATAAAGTGGTATCATAAAGTGTTAAGGCCACACTTAAGCTATACATAAGTTCTTTCAATTCTTCATCGGTAATTAAATAATCTTTTTTTATTCTGTGTTCAACAAGGTATACGTTTTTACTAAAGGCAGTGTAAGCCTCGTCTCTTAAAATGATACGATCCTTGGCGGCTTCATTTATATACTCGAGCTCGGCTCCCGTGAGTGGACGTCCTTCATGTATTGATGCTTGAACCATGCTTGCATGTTTATCAACAGTAACTTTACTTGCCACTAATTGGGAAATGAGATCGTCCTGCGTGGCAAATAGACTCGTCGAAAAAACAAAAAGAAGTAAAGCAAAGACTGTTTTAATGTTCATAGAAGACCCTTAGCAAAAGGGACAATGATAAATTGAATAAGTTTTGTAATGATTTTCTTTTTTAAAGTTGCTCCTGGATATTTATTCTCATATCCCGTAGGTCTTCCGTTCTCGTCAATTCGGTACGACATCTTTAAACTTTCATCCATTGACTGAGTAAGAAGAGCTGCTAGTTTTGGATCGTGGATTACCGCCATCGTTTCTGTATTAAGGTTTTGAGAGCGGGGATCAAAGTTAAAACTTCCAATCGCTGCAATCCCGTCATCAACAACAAGTGATTTGGAATGGAAGCGATCATCACCAAAATACTCATAAAGCTCAATGCCCATATCGACTATTTTCTTTCTCTGGCTCATATAAGCGGCTTGAGGGAATAACCCGTCAGTCGATTTTAACGAATTCGTAAGAAAACGGATTTTAACTCCTCGAGCAATAACCTCTGTCAGAATTGCATGCAATTCTTTTGTAATTATAAGATAAGGGCTATCAATGATGACTGATTTTGCAGCATTCTTGATAAGGTCATATAAACGTTTTGCAGTCCCAGTCATCTTTTGTTTCTTGGGAGTAATAATGTCATGAAATAAATCAATGTGTTCAACTTGAAGGAGGTCTGATTCCCAAGCTTTTAGATCAAAAGTATCAATTGCCTTTTTCATGGCAAAGTTATTATCAATCTCATCCAGTCTTTCCGATGCCTTGGTGTTTTTTAATTTGATTTGTTTAAATGGTTTTAGGTGCTTTGCATCCCATAATTCTTTAAAGTAAATGCTTGCCTCTAAGGCCATGCTGCCAACGATATATATGTCACGATCGTCAAAGTTTTTCTCGGCCTTGTCGTAATAGGTATCTTCTACGTTTCGGCCACCCATAATGATTTTTTGTTGATCAACGATAAACATTTTATCGTGCATTCGATATTTGATAGATTTACCGAAATGAAAAAAATTAAATTTATTGAAGTTTTTGATTAATACATTTTCTTGCTGAAGGTGAGTGCCAATATCTTTAGGGATGTCATTAAACAGGTCATCAATCATGACCCTTACTTTGACACCTTCACGTGCTTTTTTACGCAAAAGTGAGAGCATTTCCAATGCTGTATTGTCATCGCCGAAGATAAAATATGAGATAAGGATTTCTTCCTTGGCACTCTCAATTAGCTGCATTCTTAATTTTAAAGCGTCTTCGCCGCTGTCAATTATACGAGCGGTATCAGCATAACCTGCTGAAATAAGGGAGATAAGGAGCAGGAGGGTGTAGATGGTTTTACGCATGTGCTAATTCTACCTGCTGGCCTGAATTTAGGTCTGTAATTTGTAAAAAGGAATAGGACTGTCAATTATGTGTACGGCCCATCCTGTGACAATACGGGCACTTTTTAATATTATAGTATGGCGTATTATGCTGAAAAAACTGGAGATCACTTATGAAAAAATATTCCCTCTACTTTCTATTTTATTCTTTCAGCTCTTTAGCGGCCATCATAGCGCCTTCAGAAAAATCCCATGTTTCAATAGAGATTGCTTACACCATGGGAGAACATTTGCTTCAAGCTGAAGGTATGAGTGGCAAAGTTGAGTGGGATCCAACAACTAGTGAAATCAAAAGTGGTGAACTCAAAATGGCAATTTCCAATATCAAGTCCCAAAAATCGGAACTTGAGTGCCATATGCGTGAGTCCCTAGGACTCGACTATCTAGTCTCAAATTTCCCAAAGGCCCATGTATGTAATGATGAAGATAAACTGCCTACTACCGGGCCAAATTCAATTAAGTACCCAGAGATCAGTGCAACCTTATTTTCTGTTCTTAAGGTGGGAGAAAATGAAGCAAAAGTACAATGGGTCATTCATGGGAAAAAATTCACGATAACCATGCCAATTACCGTGACCAAAGGCAAGGATGGCGAAGTTTTAAGAATGAATTCTAAGTGGAATATGAAACTAAGTGATTTTGATATTATAGTAAAAAAGTTTCTCTTCATTGGTGTAAAGGATGATGTGAAATTGAAGTTAGATGCTTCGTTTCAGTGATTTGGTAAGTTCGAATTATGATAAGAATTGTTTTGTTGGAGTTGCGATTTTCTGCCCTCTTATAATAACTAGCCATGCAATTAAACTAATTAATGCAGCAAAAAAATAAGGTGCCCCGGGTAGGTACATGCCTTTCTTGTCAGTGAAATGAGCAAATAATTGCGTTATTATGAGTGGGTTGATAATTGAGGCAAGGCTAGTGAGACCCACAAGTGATCCTTGAAATTCACCCTGTTCGTTTGAAGGAACGAGTTTTGTTGCGATTGACTGAAGTGCTGGTTGCCCAACAAAAAAAATGGCAGAAAAAATCAATACGAGATAAATGATCCAACCTTCATAAGCTAAAGCATAAAGTGAAAAAGCGATAATATTTCCGAAGGCGCAGTACATAACAGTTTTATGTTCCCCTAATATTGGAATCACAATCCGCGTGAACCATCCCTGAGAAATTGCCATTAATAGGCCAACCAAGGTTAAGGAAATACCAACTTGAGTCGTGCTCCAGTTGAAACGATGTTGAGTATACAATGTCCAAATTGACGGATGAGTCAGCCCAGCTAATTGGATTAAAAAATAAGCGAAAGCAAATGCGAGAATTATAGGGGATTTAAAGATTTGTTTTAGCGATATAAGGGGATTAAGCCTTTTTAAATCCATGGCCCTCCGTTTTTCTTTGGGGAAAGACTCTGGTAGAACAAAAACACCAAAGAGAAAATTCAAAATATTTAAAAAAGCTGCCGCAAGAAATGGCGCCTCAGGGCCATAAGCACTAAGAAATCCACCAAGTGCCGGTCCAATAATAAAACCCAAACCAAAAGCTGCACCAATCAGACCATAGTTTGAGGATCGATTATCATCGGTGGAAATGTCTGCCACATAGGCCATACAAACGGTGACACTTGCACCAGTCAGTCCAGAAATCATTCTTCCAATAAAAAGAAGGGGAAGACTTGGAGCAAAGGCCATAAAAAGATAATCGATTGCGGCCATAAGAATAGAAGTAAGAAGCACTGGGCGCCGGCCATACAGATCAGAGAGTGATCCAAGTAGAGGTGATGCCACAAATTGCATAAGTGCATACACTGATACAAAGTAGCCGAAATATTCTGAGACTAAGTGTTCATCTGCTATAAAACGTCGCACGACGTTGGGTAGTGAGGGAATAATTAGTCCCACGCCAATCATATCGAGAGTTACGGTGATAAAAAGAAAGATGAGGCGAGCCTGATTTACTTTCATTGTAGTTCAATAATTATAAGTTCCCAACTTCCCCGCGTCACCTAATTTCATTATTTTGATTTAATTTGATAGGCCCACTTCCTTGCTCATTTTAGTCTTCAGAAATTTCATAATCTGTTCCACTTCATCGCGAAATAGCTTTTCATCTGTCATTTGACCATTAAGAACTGTACTCCAAGTGCGGACAGTTCCTGCCAAAGCCGCGGTCTCGGCTAGCTCTTCTTTGGTTGCTCCTTGCATGATGGCCGACTGGGTATGGTAATAGACACAGTACTGACACGGGATTTGGGCAGATACGGCAAGTCCGATTAGGTTTTTGTATTTTCCAGGGATCGCAGATTCGGAGTTCATCTCAATTCCTTTTATTTCTTTCCAGGCACCAACGATACTGATCTTGGGATATTGTTCGATAAAATTTGGAACAAATCCCATCTGTGCCTTAACATCTTTATAGACATCACCGGGGGTCGTAATTTTAACATCCTCTAGGCTAGGTTCAATTTCCATCGCCTGAAGATTTTTGTGCTTATTCTGAAACATTAACATTTTGTCTATCTCGCTTCTAAATTCTCCTACGTCAATTTGAACACCCGTCAAAAATGTACTCCAACGGCGGCTGCTTGCCGCCACTGCAATGGCTTCATTGATTTCCAAAGGGGTTGCCTTATTTAATTTTGCTGCTTCAGTGTGAAAATAAGCGCAGAAGCGACAAGGCACTTGGGCAGCTATGGCAAGTCCAATGAGTTCCTTATATTTTCCTGGTAAGGTGGACATAGGGTTTAGCTGAAGACCTTTCATGTCCAACCATGCGCCCGAGATTCCAGCTTCCGGATATTTTCTTAAAAAGGTTGGGAGTATTCCAAACGTTCGCTTTATGTCTTTATAGGTAGCTTTTGTTTCGATGGTTGTTGTTGTCTGCATGCCCCAACTCATTGTTGAGCTAAAGATAGACAAGACAAAGATAAAAAAAAGTAATCGTTTCATTTTTTACTCCTGGTTGAAAAAACAACTCAAAAGCAGGGTGCCTGTGACCCAAGGGATAATGCATCTAAATGATTAATGAATAGTTTATAACTTAATGAAAGAGTTATTGGTCTCTAACTTGGAGAAGTTCAGCTGCAATACTTATCGCAATTTCATAGGGGTGATTGGATCCTATGGGCAGTCCCATTGGAACGCGTAGTTTCTCGATAAAAGATTTTCCGACACCTAATTCAGTTAGTTCTCTTTTTATTTTGATCCCTTTAACATCAGAGCCTATGACTCCAATATAGGGCGCGTCAGGCGCGTGTTTGGCAACCTCAAGCAAAATAGGTACATCATGCGCATGGCCCATCGTCATACATATAAAATAACTTTTAGGATTAAAACTACTAACTGTATCTTTAGGGTTTGGGTGAAGAAGTACGTTTACACCTTCAAGCTTCGCGGTCCATTCTTCGCGTGAGTCCACACAGGTCACGTGACAGTTAAGTTTACTCAAAAGGCGAGTTAGGGCCTGGGCCACATGTCCTGCACCGTAAATAACAATTGGCCAATGAGTGGACATGAAGTGTTCAAATAAAAAGGAGACTTCTCCTCCACACGACATTCCTATGTCTTTTTGTAAATTCCAAGTTAGAAGCTCAGGTGGAAGCTGAGCTGAGCTTTCCAGAATAGATTGGCCTTTCTTAATTGCCGCCATTTCAACTTTGCCGCCACCAACCGTGCCAGCATAGAGACCATTTTTGGTTACAATAATCTTGGCACCTGGGTCCTGAGGAGATGAGCCTCGAGCTTCAGTCATGGTAACAACCACAAATGATTCACCCTTCTCATTTAAGTCAAAACATTCTTTCCAAAGTTTCATGGCTCCCACACCTGAAATTTTTCAGGGGAGATGGCCCTTAAAATACGCTCACTCGTCGCTGGTATTTTAATTTCTGGATAACTATTTTTGTACCGAGGAAGATATGTGAGTGCATTATTGATCGCCGTCCAAGCACTGATGGCCAAAAGCAGGGGAGGTTCACCTACTGCTTTGGTTCCTCGCACGTTCATAAAATTCTCATCGTTTTCTAAGAGCTCAATGTTAAAGGTGCGGGGAGTATCCTGAACATTTGGAATTTTATAAGTGCTGGGAGCGTGGGAAAGTAGATAACCCTGATCATTGTAGAAAAGATTTTCTGTCGTAACCCAACCTAGACCTTGAACATATGCCCCTGAGATTTGGCCTATATCGAGATCGTGATTCACAGGACGTCCTAGGTCCATAAGAATATCTGTACGCAGAACCTTAACCTCTCCGGTATCTTTATTCAGAGAAACTTCCGTGCAGGCCGTTCCTTGAGTGAAATAGAGGAAAGCATCGCCATGACCGGTAAGTTTATTAAACTCAATTCCCGGAATGCGGTAGAAAGAATAATCACTAAGTGAAATTCGATTTAAATATGCTTCGAGAACTAGATATTTAAATTCAATTTTTTTGTTAAGGTGATCTGGATGAAATACCCAACCATCTTCAAACTGAATATCAAAGTAAGTTGCCTTGCCCGAATTCCAGTCGGCGCCTTCATTAGGATCATTGACGTCAAGATTGGGAGTTGCGAGCACAATCTCTTCTTGAGTGCCTAGACCGGCAGTTTTAGACGCCCATTTTTCTTTTGGTACATCAAGTAAGCGAAGAGCAAGTTCACTCAGACGTTTTTTTATTTTTCTAACGGCCAGCAAAGCAGCAGCACCGTTCAAATCTGTCCCTGAAGAAGCCGCAGTGGGCGAAGTGTTAGCGTTCTTATCAGTTCTCGTCGGCATAACCCGAGCGGCATCACGCTTAAGGCCCAGCTCGGAGGTAACCATCTGAGAAATCCTGGCATTCACACCTTGGCCCATTTCCGTTGCGCCCGTTGCAATCTGTAGTGTCCCGTCATTATGAATAATTACCAGTGCATTCGCCTGATTTAAAAAACGAGTGGTAAATGAAATACCAAACTTCACCGAAGTCAGTGACATCCCCCGAACCAAATCATGGTTTTCCTGGTTGTACTTTTTGATTTCAGATCTGCGATTTTTATAGTCACAATTTTTTTCAAGTTCACTATGAAGGCGCTCAAGGCAATTATTTTTTACTAATTGACCAAAATGAGTCACGTTGCGGTTATTCAAATCAGAGTAAAGATTAATCTTTCTGACTTCCAAAGCATCGAGCCCTAATTTGTGAGCAATTTCTTCTATGATTTTTTCAGTTGTCGCGACACCTTTTGGTCCACCAAATCCTCTGAAGGCAGTATGTGGATGGTGATGTGTTTTGCAGACTTGACCCGTCACTCGCATGTTTGGAATAAAATAGGAGCTATCTGAGTGGAGCATCGCTCGTTCCATAATTGAGGTCGAAAGATCGGCGTAAGCACCACCATCTGAATAAAGCTCTATATCCAGTGCTAAGATCCGGCCTTGATCATCAAACCCAACATGATAAATATTTTCAAATGGGTTTCGTTTGCCCGTCATGATCATGTCATCATCTTTAGTCAGACAAAGGCGAACGGGGCGTTTTAATTTTCTTGCAGCAAGTGCCGCCATTGCCGCAAAAGGGGCGGACTGAGATTCTTTACCGCCAAAGCCTCCACCCATGCGCTTAACCTGACAAACCACATCCATATCAGGAATTCCAAGTGCGTGTGCCACTACGTGCTGAGTTTCAGTAGGATGTTGAGTAGATGAGTGTATTTCAACTTGCCCATCTTCCAGCGGATAAGCAATTGTCACTTGGCTCTCAAGGTAGAAGTGGTCATGGCCTTGAATAAGAATTTGTCCCTTTATTTGATGAGGCGCTTTCTTCATCTCTTCGTTTACGTGACCGCGTTCTATTTTTCGCTTGTCACCTATAAAAGATTTAACAGCTTTGGCCTTATCAATCGAAAGAACAGGATCGAGATCAACGTATTCAATGATGACTTTCTGTTTCGCCCTTTGAGCGGCTTCCAT
>JBILYY010000043.1:0-21987 GCA_044377495.1 Bacteriovoracaceae bacterium
GGGACCATTATGTCTTTAACTTTAATGGAAGGAAATTCAAGAATTGAAGTTAACAGATCAATTTGTTTTGAATCAATTGTTCTTTCTTCTTCGGCCATTTCAACCATACTTTCAATGTCATCTTTAGTTACGGCGCGGCTTCTAACATTCGCGTTTTCACCTAAGACTAATTTAATGATCAGCATGAACATTTTAACAACAGGATAAAGGGCATAATAAAAGCCCATTAAAATTACAACACAAACAGGAGCAATTTTTTCTGATTTGCCTCGACCAAACATTTTGGGAGCGATTTCGCCAAATAACAAAATCATAACTGTCGTAATCCCTACACTGATTGCAAGAGCATCATTTTTCAGAAACCTTTGAGCAATAGAGGTAGAGAGGGCTGCGATTAAAATATTAACAAAGTTGTTACCAACTAAAATTGTAGTAAGAATATCATTCGGTTTTGAAAGCCAGTGCTTCATGGCCCAAGTATCTAGCCCTGACTCTTCAGCGATCTGCTTGGCCTTCTCATGCGGAAGTGATAGCAAAGCAGCTTCAGAACCTGAAAAGAAAGCGGACAAACACAATGAACTAACTAAGATCAATATTTCTTGATCAGAACTCATATATACCTAGTGTTGATTAGAGATGAAAAATGTGATTTTAAAAAAGGATTAAACCTATGAAATACGGCCGGGGGTTCGATAAAAAGAGACTCCTGTTAAATAACTAAAAATACAGGGATATTGTAGCACAATTGGTTTAAAAGACCAAAACCTCGCCATGGAACTTTTAATTAGCTTAATTATATTAATGAGATAGCGGCTTTCCCTTAAAATCATGGTCAGAATAGACGATGCGATCGTTCATTTCGTGATCATAATCTCGAATTTCTGACATGTTAGCTAGATTTCTAAAATTGGTACGGCACTTGTAACAAATGGCAACCATGGCCAGTTTTCGAAATAAAAAGAGATCAACTAAATACAACACAACCAAACTTAGACCATACGTCCAAATGGAAAGTATCGCAGCGATTACAAAGAGTGCCACACCGATAACTCGGTTGAAATCTTTCTGTTTGTAAAAATCTTGTCTCGAACAAACAGGGCATTCTTTAAGAATTCCCTGCTCATGTTCAGTATTAAATTTCACTTCCATTGTATGCTTACAAATTTCACAATTAACTTTATGTGCTTGTTGATCAGGATGAACCTCAACGCTTGAACCACAATTCGTGCAAGTAATTTGTACCGACATCATAGAGCTAAACCATGCTTTGCCATTAAATAAACTGAGACCAGTTCCCCAACAATAACAAAAAACTCCACGATGTAAAGGACACCTGTCGCACTTTGAAGGGATCTAAGCTTGCATAATTTGAAGGTAAAAAAACTTAATATAAGAGGAGCGGCATATCCCCATAAGTAGCGCATAGAGATGAATAACCAGTTAAAAGTATAGCCATCGCCAAGTTGAGTTCCCTCTTCCAGGAAAGGTGCAGCAGTCGTGAAAATAACTGTTAAAGACGCCATTAGTTTTAGAAATAAAACGATCCAAAAGATATATAAACAGTAGATCAGTGGCTCTTCGCTTAGCTTCGGGACCACCAAATAATAATGCCCCAAGATCATGGAAAAGTTACTAATCCCTAACAACAGAGAGGAAAAGAAGAAAAACATAATCCATGAAGGAGTTGCTAAATAAGTATGAAAAACAAGTAAAACGAATGTACAAATCTGAATCACATACAGGGACCACATGACCCAGTTTTTTTCATCTTTGTGGAAAGCAAAGGTTATAACGTTGGTTAGGATTAAGATCAAATAACATAGGTAACTAACGGAATCGAGAGCTGGCTGCATAAAATAGGCGACCCCTAGTACTAAAACCAATGAGGTAAGAACGATGCTGGTACCAAGTTTATAAAACCCAACTCCTGTTAGTCTTGTGGCAACGACTGGTGCCAACAGCTGAGTTCCGAATGCCAGAGCAAGAAGAAAACTATGAGTGATGATTTGAGTTACACTATTTGTCATATAGGTATCAAGATAGCAGTGCTAAAAATAGATCGTCGATGATTTTATGATTAGGAGGAGGAATTAATCCCTTAAAGCATGAACTAAGCTCAGCTTGCCCTATTGTCAGCCACTGACCTTTGCCAACGAGGGCCGGATAATCAGGAAATAAAAAAACGTACAGAAGAATTGATTTATTAGGAAACTCATTATGATAGGTGCCCATAAATTTGCCGTCCGCAGGCAGAATGGCAATTCCAACTTCCTCTGCAACTTCCCTGATAGCCGCTTCAAGAGGAGTTTCCCCAGGCTCAATTCCACCACCTGGGAACTCCAGAAGACCATGATAGGGGCCATCATCTTCTCTCGTTTGAACCCATATCTTTAAAGAATCGCCCTGCTTTTCATAAAATACTGCCAAGGCAACAGGAACCAGTTTCACAGAGATGATTGTTTCGGAGCAAATATTTTAGTTTCAAGAATTATTAATTCAAGAACGAGGCTCCCGATAAAGACTGCCCACCAAGGCATTGGACTTTCATTGAAAACAATCACGCCAGACCAAAATATTCCCGCAGGTAAAAGACGAGCGATAAACTTTACTGCTTCGGGTGCCTTCGTTAATGGTTTTAAGATTAAATTCTGTAAATTAAAAACCGTCTTAAGAGTTGAAAATCGATACCTGCGATTATTTTCTATGATTATATCTTTTTCCTGAGAAGCAACCCAATTCCAAATAAACCCTAATGAGAAGAGGATCACGAAGTCCCAATTATCTAAAACAAAAAATAAAACCCCATCCAAGAGGAGGAGGACCCCAAGTTCAAACGTTTTTCTTTTAGAAATAAAAAAACCATTCATTCTAAAAATCCTTCACGGTGCAGAAAGGTTAGCTCTGGGAACTGTATTGTCGACGGCGCATTCACAACAAATTGAAATACGGTCATAAAATCAGAAATACCAAGCATCTTACTACGCGAAAACTTTGAACCCATTTTATCCCAGAGCGGAGTATCTATCGCTCCAGGTAACAAATTAGTGAAACGGATCTTGTGCTCAACCCATTCTTTTTTAAGACTCTCAATTAAACCAAGCTGGCCAAACTTAGAAGCGTTGTAGGCACTCACATTGGGATAGCCATATTGAGCTGCTGTCGAAAGGATCGAGATAATATGAGTTTCATTTTTAATAAGGAAAGATTCAATATGCTTAAACAATAAAAATGGCCCAACTGTATTGGTAGCGAGATGAGATTCGAACTGTTCAAGTGTTGTTTCAGACAACGGAGACATCTCACAGATGCCCGCATTATTCACAATTAAATGTAGTTTTGAAGTGTACTCTCTGATTGTTTCAAAAAATTCTTCGACTGACTCTTCTGAAGTAATGTCGAGTTCTACGTCGTAAAAATTTTCGTGTTCAAACTCTGTGCCCGAACGGGATCCGCCAAAGACGGTATAACCTGATTCAATTAGAGATTTGGTAATTTCAAGACCAAGACCTGAGGAGGAACCAGTGACCAGTGCACACTTTTCCATGATTTCTCCTCAGAGTTGAATTATTTAGCAATACCTACAGCACGTGTTTCACGAATAACTGAAACTTTAATCGTTCCAGGGTAAGACATTTCCTGCTCAATTTTGCGGGCGATATCACGTGAAAGCATAATTGTTTGTTCATCAGATACTTTTTCATTCTCAACCAATACGCGTACTTCGCGTCCAGCCGAAATAGCATAAGATCTATGAACACCTTCAAAGCTATTAACAATTTTTTCAATATCAGTAAGACGAGAAACATAAGATTCTTTCAATGCTTTACGAGCACCAGGACGAGCTCCAGAAAGAGCATCACCGGCAGCAACTAAGTGAGCAAGGATTGATTCAGGTTTTTCATCATCATGGTGAGCACGAATAGCGTGAACGATGTCCGGAGACTCTCCGTATTTCTTAGCAAAGTCGGCACCGATTACAGCGTGCGAACCTTCAGCTGAAGCATCAAGAACTTTTCCGATATCGTGAATCAAACCTGCACGACGAGCTTGCTTAACGTTAAGACCAAGTTCAGCGGCCATGTTACCAGCAAGAAACGAAGTTTCTAAAGCATGCTGATACTGGTTTTGAGTATAAGAAGTACGCCAATTGAGGGCACCAATTAATTTTAAAATTTCCGGGTGCATTCCGTGTACACCAATTTCCATCTGAGCTTTTTCACCAAGTTCACGAAGACGAGATTCAAACTCGTGCTTACATTTTTCATAAAATTCTTCAATTTTAGCTGGATGTATTCGTCCATCAGCAATCAGACGTTCAATAGTCATACGAGAAATTTCTTTACGTACTACGTTGAATGAAGAAATCGTTACAATTCCTGGAGTATCATCAATAATTAAATCCACTCCACAAATCTGCTCGAAAGCGCGAATGTTACGACCTTCACGACCAATCAAACGGCCCTTAACACCATCATCCGCAATTTCTACAGATGAGATAGTTTGTTCGGCCACATATTCGCCAGCAAAACGTTGAATTGCAATTCCTACAATTCTCTTTGCACGCTTCTCAGCTTCTTCATTTGCCTCTTCTTCAATGCGTTTAACTTTTTTAGCTGCATCAACTTTAGCTTCTTCTTCAACAGAGGCAATCAACTCAGCCTTAGCTTGATCTTTAGTTAAACCAGAAACCTGCTCAAGTTTGCCACCGAGCTCTAACTGAATATCTAAGTTCTTTTTAATCTCAGTATCAAGTTTTACAACTCTTGAATCAATCTCAGTTTCTTTCGCTTTAACTCTGTCAGCTTCTTTCTGGGTCTGTTCAGTCTTCTGCTCGAGGGCAACTTCTTTTTTAGTCAGTCCACGCTCAAAATCAGTAAGATGTTTTTTCTTTTTTTCTAGTTCATGATCAACTTGGTTGCGCTCTTCGCGAACAATATTTTTAGCATCGTTCTGAGCTTTCTTGCGAACTTCCTCAGCTTCGCCTTGAGCTTTCTTTAAAATATCTTGAGCTCCATTTTCATTTAATTTTTGAGCCGCAGCGTTTTTGATATTAAGTGCAATGAAAGTAATCACTGCTCCTGCTACCACACCAATTATGGCCATCATCATTGGATTCATTCGTTATCCCCTTAAAACTTAACTTGCTGTTTTACGTCCCAGCAAAATTTATCAGTTATTATAAAGTCCATGTGGCAGTCGTGACTTTCCACAGGTATTTTGTCATTTAGTTGCTCAGTCCAGGCAATTCCCATTTTCAGTGCCTTAGAGTTTTCAAGGTAACGGTCATAATAACCTTTCCCTCTACCTAATCTTTTTCCATCCAGACTAAAACCTACCCCTGGTATGAAAAGCCAATCCGGAGTCACTTCGTGGTAAGGCTTTTCGAGCCAAATTTCGCCACGAGGCATCCCGTTTGGAATCGCGAAACTCATGGCATCACCCGAAGCTATCGGATAGGCCAGAGTCAAGGGAACAGCACGAAGCAATTCCTGATAAACCGGAGCGATCTCTGCCTTCATAGGCAAATAACCAGCGCCAATTTGCGACGTAAGTTCAGGAAACATTGTTAGGAGTTTGATGATCTGATTTGTAACGGAAAAACTTAAGTCCTGAATCTTATCACTTGAAAGAGCATTTAAACTTCTTAGCAGTTCACTTCGAAGAATATTTTTTCCCACACTTAATTCGTTTCAACGTTCAATGCCTGTAGCGCAGTTTCGAGAGATTCTTCCAGTTTAAAGATGTTTGCTTTGTATTCATCTTTAAGCTGCATTTTTTCAGTCGCTACTTTTAAAGCAACTAAAACTGCAACGTCTGTATCTCGAAGCTGAGGTCGACTGATTTTGAGTTGCTGAATTTCAGCATTAATCAAATCCACCACTGCCTTAGCATTGTGACTATCGTTTTGATCCGGGCGCACCCGAACCTTACAACCTAATACATTATACTCAATGTCCTGACTCAATTGGGTCATTAGAATAAGGTAGGTTACAACCCAATAAAAGTCAACGAAGTCACGTATAAGAACTTTGTCATTTCATGAACTTATCTCGACTCGAGACCAACTAAAATTTTGAGATAAAGTTCAAGATCAAAGAGCTGCAAATCATCTACTGATTCGCCTACTCCGATATAGGTAATAGGTACTTTCAGATGATCAACAATTCCCACGGCACTCCCGGCCTTGGCCGACCCATCACACTTGGTAAATATAATTCCAGTGAGTTGAAGGGCCTTGTTAAATTCCTGAGCTTGTTTCAAAGCATTTTGCCCAGTAATCGCATCCAATACGAGAAGAACTTCCTGAGGAGCATCCGCATCAATCTTGCTCATGACCCTTTTGGTTTTAGTCAGCTCATCCATCAGATTCTGGTTGGTATGAAGTCTTCCGGCAGTATCAATTAAACAATAATCGTAGCCTTCACTAAATGCCTTAGCAACTGTGTCATAAGCAACGCCGCTTGGATCAGCACCATCTTTGGCGCGAACCATATCAACGCCGGCCCGATCACACCAAATCTGTAGTTGATCAACTGCTGCTGCTCTGAAGGTATCGCAGGCACCAACAATAACTTTGGCCCCTTGTGATTTTAGTTTTGTCGCAAGTTTTCCAATCGTCGTCGTTTTACCAGCACCATTTACACCCACGATCATAAACACTCGGGTTTTCTTTACGGCACTATCAAAAGTAAAAACATCTTTATGAATGTTGTGCTGAATCGGTTCCATTTTATCTTTCATGAATCCATAAACTAATTGCTGGATATCATCAGCTGATTTGCCTTTGCCGTGTTTATCAAGCTTAGAAAGAAGTTCCTGTACAAGACCAGTTGGTATGTCGGCGGTGTATAAAATTTCTTCGATTTCATCCAGAGATGGTGTTCCACCTGAAAAAAGATTCCCTATTTTTCCCCATACTTCGGAGCGAGATTTTTCAAGGCCCATCGAAAGCCGATCAGTCCAAGAAATCTTAGGCGCCGCAACCACTTCAGGTCGTGGTGCAATCGGGGTAATTTCTTTTTGTTCAATAAGTGGTTTTTCAAGTTTTGGTTTTTTTTTAAAAACAAAAAAAAGAATGAGCGCGAGAAGAACAAGTCCGGCAAGAATAAGAACGTATTGCATTTATTTTCCCCTAAAGTGGCACGAATTATTAACCACATCAGGCATTAAAGTAAAGCTTCAAGAAATTCCAAATCATGTGACCAGTGGCGCCCCACAACAGATGGGTCTTGGAATTATTAATGAGAGGTAAATAGGTTCCAGATTTTATTGGATGAAACATAACAGCACTACTTCCTTGACCATGGCGCCAAGCGTACTCCCAGCTTTCTTCCTTTTTAAGTTCGTCCCAAGGATAGGCCAAAATATCATCCCACTCGCCATTACTTACAACTTCTTCTAAAAACTGGGCCGTCGACATATTAAGTTTTGCTACCACTGGTATAATTGGTTGCATCCTGGCCGTCATAACAACCGGAAGGCATCCGAAATATTCAATGCAATTTCGATTGTGTCCCGTTTCTTCTTCAAATTCTCTTTGAGCAACTTCCCATGGATCATTTTCAGAATCTTTTTTGTGCCCACCCACAAAGGCCATTTGCCCACCATGAGTCGGCATACCTTCCGCTCTTTTTATGAGAAAAACATGCTCTTCGTTACATAAAAAAAGCACGGCTCCTTTCCACTCGGAATCCATCAGAGTATGCTGAAAAAGAACATTTTTTATACGGTGAAAATCCATGCGTTTACGTTACCAGTTTGAGCTGATTCAGCTTATTCGAAACTTCTTTGGCCAACAAGGTTTTTTGGATGTTTTGACGCCTCCTGCGGTGGAAAATCCGGGTATGGAAGTTCATATCCACCCATTTCAGTTGCATTCAGTTGTAAAAAATAAAGTTATCCCCAAATTTCTGCATACTTCACCAGAATTTTGCTTGAAAGAGTTACTCGCAGATCCAACTGAGAACATAGATAAACTCTTTTCACTCTCCTATTGTTTTCGAGATGAACCTGAATCACCAATTCATCGCAGTCAGTTCATTATGCTTGAATGGTATCGCAAGCATGAGCGCTATGAAAAAATTATGAGTGATGTGGAAGGGCTAATTAATTTTTGCCTGAGTTCGAAACTACCTATCCGAAAAGAACTTAAAGATAAAAAAATTATTAAGAAAACGATGCAAGAGCTTTTCCAGGAATATCTTGGCATTGATATTTTAAACTATTTGGATACAGCATCTATTAAAAATCTTTTAAAAAGCTACCCTGATGTTCCAGTGCCTGTTTCAGAATGTGAATGGGATGATTACTTTTTCCTCTTGTATCTTAACAAAATTGAACCAAAGATCGCTAAAATTCCTTTTTTAATGGTTTATGAATTTCCTGCCCCATTAAGTGCTCTTTCAACCTTAAAAGCAAGTGACCTAAGAGTATGCGAGCGTTTTGAAGTTTATGTTAATGGAGTTGAGCTTTGTAATTGCTTCAATGAGCTTACTGATCCGGTTGAACAAAAAAAGCGTTTTAATGAACAGAAATTAATTAAAAAGAAAATTTACAAGTATGAGCTGCCAGAACCCCAAAACTTTTACGCTACGATGGAAAAAGGTTATCCACCTTCCGCTGGCATTGCTTTGGGAGTTGAGCGGTTACTATTTGCCATTTGTGAAATTGAGCATCCATTCTTTTACTAAGACTATTCCAAAAGCTGAAGTCCGTTCATAACCGTATGTAGTTTAATGATAAACTCAGACTTAATATGTTGAACTGGCATACTCTCGGCCCACTTCAAATGGAATTCAAGGCGAGGATCTTTGCGAACCGGAGATCTTAAGAGCATATCGTAATCTTTTGCCAACTCAGATGAACACACAGCGTACCATTGATATAAATCTTCAAGTTTATTCACTTCATAGTTCTCCATTAAATCTAAACCTTTTTCAGTAAAGATACGCTTAATGGAATATAGATTTAATTTACCAAGAGATTCTTTCGTAAATGTCTGATTAAAAAATCGTTGACTGAACTTTAAACTGAAATCAAGAAGTCTATTTGATGGTTTCTCTTCTCTGTTTTCTAGAGAGGCATAAACCTCATCCAGAACAAGTGCCTGATAAATTCCTTCTCTAGAACCACCTTGGTCCAGAGTATTGAGCCAGGTAGCAAGGTCTTCTTCTCTTGCCTCCGTTTTACGTGTTACCTGAAAAAGTTCTTGCAGAAACTTATAATCAAACTGACGTTTACGATCATTGGGTAAACGATCATATTCAGTCGGATCCTTTTTTAATTTCGTATAGCTGGCAACATCTGTACCCTTTTTAACTTCCTTCGGAATCTCAGGCAATTTGGCCTCTACTATCGGTGGCTGAGGGATTGGTCCAAACAGTTTTGCGCCCCATACTGGACCAGCAATTGAAGAAACAATCTCTCGTCCCTTGGTCTTCCATTCCGATTCTAGTTTCACTTCTTGTGCCAATACAGAAAGACTAAAAAATAATCCGACTATCACGATCAATTTATTCACGATAACTCCTTAAATATACATATAATCTTACCGCAATTACCTAGACCATCCACTAGGAGATTCTTGCCCCGATAGGGTCAATCAGGTTCATCGTCTATGATGTGAGTAAGAGGTTTAATCCATGCTTAGTCGTATATTTGGAAACAAGAAAAAAATTGAAGATGATATTATTGTTCATGCAGTTGTGACGCAAACTGCAGCTCTAATAAATGACTTACATCACCAAATGGATTTGCGATTTAAAGAACTAACTGCACATGTCCGTGAAGTTGAACTCAGTATTGCTCAAATGGAAACCAAGCTTCTCACAAAAGATTTAAAAGATAAGCAGGCCTATGGTCTTCTTCATTATAAATTGCATGAAACAAAACATCCAAAACTGCAGGATGAAATTTCAGATCTTGAAATTAAGTTGAATGCTCGCAAAGCCATTCTAAAAGATCAGTAACACTTTAGTATCAATCTCTGGCGCATCGTAGTAGTCGCTATCGGCAGTGAACATCTTTAAGTTCCGCATGCTCAGCAAGCGGCAACAGTAATGCAACTTTCATAGATATGCTAATTGTACAAATCTTGAAGATTAATTCCTAACGATATCCTTGCCTGATATGTCTCGGTGTTGGCGTCTCCTGATGAAACTTTATCCATTTGATTTTTAAGCCACTTATCATTAGGGCTAAGATCGATTGCCTTTTGGAGCTCATGAACGGCTTCTGCGTAGCGATTTTGCCTCCAGAGTGCCCAACCTAAAACTTCATGCATCCGTGGATCACTTTTTTTTGTTAAATATCCTCGGGCATATTCCTCTACGTTGTCCGGCAAAAGCCCTGTGGAAACGGCCATTTTCAGTCCCTGCATTTCAGGGTCATTCCAAACCTCTCCATCAACTCTTTCTGCAAGTTCGTCAGCAAGATCAGTAGGAGACTTACTATCTTCCATTCTTGAGATTACCTTTGAGGACACCCACAATTTCTGATAGGAGGCTTGATTTGGGTCTATACTCATTAATTTTTCTGAGTATTTCTCAAGTTTATGAAAATCAGGCGTATTCCCAGCGAACTCACTAATAACAAGATCAGCTAAAAGGTCCTGATCTTCAGCATCAGTAACTCCTCGCACCCTTAAAATGGCCCGTAAAAAAACTGCTTGTTGAGTACATATCTGTTCATCTAGTTTTTCGAAGCAATTTATTTTTATAGAAACGACTCTATCTTTGAATTCAGATCGTGCGCATTTTTCAAGATCACTAAGTGTAAGCCTTTCTACCCAATCGATTACAGGGATATTAAAATCAATATTCCCAAGTTGCAAATTAACGACTTCACAACTATCTGGATTTTTTAAGGGTTGCCCCACCGTAAGACTGGTAAGTGATTTCTTTCGGGGACCTAAAAAAAGCTTTCGACTGCTCGTTCTTGGTGCAATGAAAACTTCGTCGTCCTTAGACGACACCCAGAAAAAAGTTATTACAGTGAGTACCAATATTACAGCTATTGATTTTATGTTCATCATCAAACAGTAATAATTCTTCCAACCAAGTCGTAATCTAGCACATCAGTAATTTCGACTTTAACGATATCACCCGTTTTTGCGAAACCATCATTGATAATAACTTTGCCATCAATATCTGGAGCTTGACCGGCATGACGGCCCTGAAGCAGCAAATTGGTTTCTTCATGAACGCCTTCAACAAGAACATCTATTATTTTTCCGAGGTATTCCTGATTCAATTCGCGAGCAATTTCTTTCTGAGCTTCATAAAGAAGTTCAAATCGTTCATCGATTACATTTTGGGATATTTTATTTTTTAAACGTACCGCTGGAGTACCCTCTTCGTCTGAATATTTAAATACTCCAAGGTGGTTAAAACGAGCTTTTTTTACTCCGTTAAGGAGTGCCTGAAAGTCTTCTTCTGTCTCACCCGGAAATCCAACAATTATTGACGTTCTTAAAACTATTCCAGGTATTTTCTCTCTCAAGATTTTGATCTTCTCATGAATCACTTCTTCGGTTACCCGGCGATTCATTCGCTTCAGAACCCCATCCGCAAAATGCTGAACAGGCATGTCTAAGTATTTTGTAATTTTCGTCGATTTTGCCATCAAATCCATTACGTCTTCAGTCAAATCGTCTGGATAGAAGTAGAATACGCGAACCCAATCAACACCCTTAACCTGCTCTAGGCGCGAAAGAAGCTCATAGATCATTGGGTTTTTGCCGTCTTTCTTACCACCGCCCTCAAGATCAACTGCATAGTCAGAAAAGTCTTGAGAAATAAGATTTAACTCTCTGACTCCCGTGGCAACTAATTGCTCTGCTTCTTTAACCAATGAATCAACTGTTCGTGAACGAAGTTTTCCACGAAGAGTCGGTATAATACAAAATGTACAGTTGCGGTTACAACCCTCAGAGATTTTCAACCATGCCATATAAAATGGAGACGTATTCAAACGTGGGTCAAATTCAGTATGAATATAGCGAGGAATTTCTACAAATGATTTTTTTTCCAGTTTTCCCTCTTCCAGTGCACGAAGGAGGGGAACAATCTTGTGATATTCACCAGTACCGATGAACATATCAACTTCTGGCATTTCACCTTCAAGTTCATTTGAATATCGTTGCGCCATACAGCCAGACATCACTAAGGCCTTACAATTTCCTTCTGTTTTATAATTGGCAAGACCAAGAACAGTTTCAATTGATTCGACTTTAGCTGCTTCAACAAATGAACAAGTATTTACTATAATAACTTCTGCTTCTTCAGGAGTCTGAGCGATTGAATATCCATCAAGATTTAAGTGGCCCAACATCACTTGTGAATCCACTAAGTTTTTTGAACAACCTAATGAAGTAAAATAAAGCGATTTCTCTTGGAATTTTCTTGGCTCAAGATTCATACACACCTGCAAATTTAAGATCTAATTTAATAGCCGTTTTTAGAGGATACTGATGGGAAAGTCTAGGAAACCACCCCCCACGAGAGGCAAAACCGTGTAAAAACGCCACACAACGCACCGCAAAGGCAGGCTTTTGAGGCTACTCTACCCTACTTTCTTTTTTACCTCCTTATCTGGTCGTCGAGAAAAATCTGGCTAGAATCACCTGACATGGAAAGTTCCATTGAGTATGCGCATGCCGAACGCGCTATTCGAATCAATCTCTGGTAGGGGCATTGTAATTGAACCTGCAAAAATCGAAATCAAAACGTTAATTGTTCGCAAAGTTGGTATTGCACATGAACTTGTAAAAAGTGCAATAGAATGGGCAAGAAGGTACGGGGTGCATACAATCTACCTCAATTGCAATACACTCAGGAATAGGGCACATAGTTTTTACGAACAAGAAGGCTTCAGAAAAGTTAAGACTTCACACTTTTTTGAAATGAGTATTTAGATATGGGTTACATCAGAAAAGGTTTCGCCAAAACGGTCAGATCAATTCCAAAGATAAAAAAAGTTATCTTCTGGTCGACTTGTGCTTTTTTTATTTCAACCATCATGACAGTTGTGGCGCTTAAATGGTTGCCAGTTTATTTCACTCCTTTAGTCTTTTTACGAACAGGAGAATATGCTCTCGATGGTAAGTGGGTCGCCGTACAAAAAGACTGGGTAAGCTTGGAGGAAATTTCTCCTCATTTAAGAAAAGCTGTTATTGCCTCAGAAGATCCAAAATTTCTCATTCATTCTGGTTTTGACTTCGAAGCAATCGCCAAAGCGATTGATTCCAACAAAAGACGAAAAGTTAAAATGGGAGCTTCGACTATTTCACAACAAACAGCAAAGAACGTTTTCCTCTACCCTTCTCGCACATATGTCAGGAAAGGCTTTGAGGCCTACTTCACGTTTCTCATTGAAAATATATGGGACAAGAGAAGAATTCTGGAAGTTTATTTAAATGTTATCGAACTTGGTCCAGGTATTTACGGAGCCGAGGCAGCAGCTCAATACTACTTTAATAAACCTGCAATGGAATTAGCACAGGGTGAAGCGCAGCTTTTTGCGGCCATTCTTCCAAATCCACGCAAGTGGAATCCTAAACGCCCAACTAACTTTGTCCTTAGACGACGCAACTTCATCAAACGCAATCTTGCCCTATTGGGAAATTCTTATTTCAAACCAACGATGTAATTAATCTTTAAGATAGAAGCAACCGACTGACTCTTTATTTCGAAGTGAAGCATTTAACACCATAAAAGCAACTTCTACGCCATTTCTAAGTCCAATAAGTTCATCATGTGGCTGAGCATGCTTATAGAATTTTGATATTTCGTCCTGAAGTTCAATAAACATCGCTCGCGCACGTGCCAGGCGATTTTTAGAACGAGATAGTCCCACATAGTTCCACATTGTCTGCTTCAGCGTCATCTGGTCCTGAGCGATAAGCGCCAGATCAATCTCTTCATGTGACTGCTTCCAGTCTTTAATTTGATCTGCTTCATAATTACTCAAAGTCGAAAGACTTGCGATGATATCTTCAGCTGCTATATAACCCCAAGTTAATCCCTCTAAAAGCGAGGTTGATGCCAAACGATTCGCACCATGAAGCCCTGTACAAGCGACTTCTCCGACTGCATACAAACGCTTCAGATTTGTGCGGCCCTTAAGATCAGTTTTCACACCACCACAAGTGTAGTGAGCAGCTGGAACAACAGGAATTGGTTCCTTCGCCATATCAATTTTATTTTCTAGGCAGTAGGCATGAATCGTTGGAAAACGATTCTTAAGATAGGCTTCATCCTTCTGAGTGATATCGAGATAAACACAATCTTCTTTTTCAGCAATCATCTCTTCCAAAATGGCGCGAGAGACAACATCGCGTGGTGCCAGCTCCGCATCTTCATGATATTTCTTCATGAAGGCTTCCCCTTTAGAATTGAGTAATCTCCCACCCTCGCCACGAATTGCTTCTGAAACCAAAAATCGACGATGTGAAGATCGGTTATAAAATGTGGTCGGATGAAACTGAATAAATTCCATATTTGTTACGTACGCACCCGCCCTATGGGCCATGGCATGACCATCTCCACGAGCTCCTTCAGCATTTGAATGGTGAAGATATAAAGCTCCAATTCCTCCGGTGGCAAGAATGGTAACTTTTGCTAGAACTTTACGAACTTCTTTTTTATTTTGATCCAGGATATAAGCGCCAAGAACTTGGTTCTCTTCATAGCGTTGAGTGATCGCAACACCATGGTGATTAGGAGTGATAAGATCGATCGCCGTGTGGCTCGTTAAAAATTTAACATTCGGAAAACGTTTTTCATCATTTAGGTAATTCAAAAGAGAGATTTGAATCGCTTTACCGGTCATATCTCCATTATAAATAATTCTATCACGTGAGTGAGCAGCTTCTTTAGTGAAAAGTAGCTCACCCTCAGCGTCTTTAGCAAAATCTGTATGGGATTTATGAATCAATATCTCATCAATGATTTCGGCGGAACGAGTAGACAGAATCTTTGCAGCTTCAATGTTCGAAGTAAAAGCAGAAGCCTTAATAATATCTTTCATTAAGTCTTCTTGATCGTTCAGATCTTTGGGACTATAAATAATTCCACCCTGTGCCCAAAAAGTATTCGTTATCTCTGGCCGTTTTTCTCGAGTCACAATAGTAATATTTAATTTCTTTTCCGCTAGCTTGATCGCTGCTGCAAGACCCGCAATCCCCGAACCTACAATTAGAACATCGGTATTAAAGTCCTTCATAGTGGTTTGAACTTTAAGGAAATATCAACCCGCGGAGCAGAGTAAATAAGCGAACCAAGACTAATGGCATCTACACCATCAATTAAATAACTTTCTAGATTTTCTAGTTTAACTCCACCTGAAACTTCGTAGGTCACACCTTGCCACTTCATTTTAATCGCTTCTCTGATAAGATCGTGCGAAAAGTTGTCAAGCATCACATGCCTAAGGCCCAATCTCTGAGCAACTTTAAGCTCATCCAAATCATGAATCTCAGCAATGATGGAGTTATAAAAAGCACCTTGCTGCTGAAAAAATTCAAATGCTCCCTCAAGTCCACCCATACACGATTTGTGATTATCTTTAATCATCCATGTATCGGTCTGCCCTAATCGGTGGTTGTATCCACCACCTACTCTCACAGCGTATTTTTCAAGTGACCGAAGACCTGGGGTCGTTTTGCGCGTATCAAGAAGCTTTATGTTTTTGTTGTTGGCAAGGTGTACATGCTTTTTAGTCCACGTTGCAATAGAGCTCGCATGCTGAAGAAGGTTTAGAGCAAGTCTCTCACCTGTCACGGCCACGTTGAAGGGAAGCGCTTCAGGAAATTCTATTACTTCCCCAGCTTGAAATTCTTTTCCATCCCAGTGCTTAAAAAAATCAAAATGAGAAGACTTCGCCCCAAGAGCTGAGAATGTCGCCACGAAATAATCAGTACCGGCCAAAACAATTGGGGATTTAATTTTTAGATACAGTTTCACGTCTGAACCACTTAGGGTTCGTGTGTAATGAAAATTGCGAGTTAGATCGTCTTCATCTAACCAACTTCTTATCTGAGGATAGAGACTTGTAAGAGTAAAATCGCTCATACACGTTTTGTACCGATTTTCGGCCGATGGTGCAAGGAATTCCGCTGCCGCCCCGGGCTATATTCTTTTTAATTACTGTCGGTTACTCATTTTAACTTTGGTTCAAGAATTGCTTGAAACCAACATATGAAAGTAACCTGGACTATTAGTATTGTATTAATCTCATTTATCCTCTTGGGCCTTTTAAAAATGGAGGAGCAAAAGCAGTTTTATCCTTATTTTAAAGGGCAGAAAACTTTCAAGCTACTTCGCTTCGAAACAGCTAAAAATATGGCGTCTCCTCAAAACTTGGAGTTATTAGAACTCTGGGAATCCATGCTTACCGGCAGATCAGCACCAGTATCGAAATGGATTAAAAACCAATACCAAATCTTGGGTCTTAATCATCTATTTACGCCATCTGGGTTTCACCTATCCGCAGTTATGTTGCCTTTTATGAAGTTGATTAAAAGCAGAATCTGGCAGCTTTGGATTCTAATATTTGTGGGTGCCGGAATTTTTTCAATGGTGGGCCAGGGTGCATTAAAAAGAATGGTGCTCATTAAAGTGAATCAAAACCTGCTGGGCCAGAAAACTGGATTCATCGTAGCATTACTGATGGATATGTTATTTGGTTCTTTTACTGATGCACCTCTAAGCTTTTGCTATAGCTTCCTCTTCTTGGGAATCATCTATTCTAAGTCTGGGTTTTTATTTCTGTGGTTCTTTTTTGCCCAATGCCTAATTGCTTACTTTAATGGAAATCACATATCACCTCTTGTCATGATTCTCTCTCCGCTTTTAAACGTTGCTTTTGGCGCTGCAATGCCACTTCTATTCTTATTGGCCTTCCCTCTTTGCTCTTGGCAAATTCAAGTTGGTTTGAAAATACTCACTGGCCTTCAAAAACTGGTTGAAATCTCTGCTCACCTAACTCAGCTAGTTCCAACTTGGGAAATAAACATGGGAGTACTTTTATGCTTTGGACTGTTCTATTTTCGAAAGCAAAAATCCCTGCTACTTGCCATGCTTTTACTTACTTCGACTCTAAATCAGGATCTCGATAAAATTCCAAGTTTTGGAAAATATGATTATGTTCCAAGGGGAAATGTCATAAAAATTGTTCCGAATGAAGCTGGGGAGACTGTTTATTTTAGTGATGGAAAATGTAAAAGGGAGTTGATTAGAGGTGTGTGGTGGGAAAAATGCTCCCCCAGGAGGAGGAGCAGTAAAAATAGTATTAAGAAACTTTCATTTCTTTTTCAAGAGCAGCAAAAGTTTTTTCTTCGCGGATAGCGTACATTAGATTGCGCTTGATGTTCTCGTTAGATTTATAGAACTTTGAGATCTCTTCTTTTTTCATCTCGGACTGAGCAACCATTTCATCAATTTTAGCATCTAGATCTGATTCATTTGCTTCGATATTATATTTCTTTCCTAGCTTATCAAGGATTAGACCAGAACGAACTTGGAAAGCAGCTTTATTGGTAACATCGTCATTCCAACGCTCGAAATACAGACCAATCATTTGGTCATTAAACCCTTGCTGCTTGAGTGTCTTAGTAAGATCTTGCTTAACGCCCACTTTTTGGTCCTCAATAAGGGCCACAGGAACTTCAAACTTATTTTCTTCAATTAATTTCTCAAGAATTGCCTGCTGAAGTTTCGTTTGAACTTCGCGCTTTTTCTGAGCTTTCATTCTTTCTTTATTTTTGGCATTAAAGTCAGCAACTGATTCAAAGCCAAACTCTTTCGCTAGTTCGTCAGTAAACTCTGGAAAGTTTTTAGTTTTTATTTCAAGAAGTTCAACATGAAAAATAACTGGTGCACTTTTAAGATCTTCCTCGTGATAATCAGCAGGAAAAGTGACTTTAATGTCTTTTTTCTCGCCTTTTTTAAGACCGATCATACCATCCTCAAATCCTGGAATGAATTGGCCTGAACCGATTTCAAGCATATATTCCTGAGCTTTCATATTCTCTGGCTTGGTACCATCGGCTTTTTCACCTTCAAAGTTGAAAACTGCGAAATCACCTTTAGCAAGCTTATGAGCAACATCTTTAACTTCAGTTACTTCAGCTTTAGGAGCAAGATAGTTTTTCTTCAATGTTTCAAAGTCTTCCTCTGTCACAACTTCTGATTCTTTCTTGAATGTATATTTTGAAAAATCTTTTAATTCAAATTCAGGTATAACTTCAACCGTTGCTTCAAACGCAACAGTCTGTCCTGATTCATATTTAGTATTGCCGAATTGTGGGTAACCAACAGCACGAATATTTTCTTTTTTAACAGCTTCAAAATATTCATTAGAAATAAAGCGGTGAAGAGCATCGTTTTCAATTTGTGGTCCAAACATTTTTTGAACCATCTCAAGAGGTGCTTTACCTTTACGGAAACCTTTAAGATTCGAATCAGCTTGCTTGGCCAATACGGCGGCTTTAATTTCTTTAGAAAGATCTACTTTCTCAAAATTGAAGACAAATTTCTTAGTACAGTCGTTAACAGTTTGAAGGGTGTAAGACATGGCATCTCTCTTTGATAATTGGATAAATTTCGAGTGGTTTTTTGTAACATAATACGGAAAAAAGTCAATTTATTGAGAGAGAAATCAGTAATTGACGCGAACCATATAGAGCCCTTGGGGTGGTGCAGTTGCTCCCATACGCTCAGTTGGACTTGAAGTAAGTGAAGAGGCGAAATCTTCGAGAGAAATTTTGCTTCGCCCAACGTTCCAAATGGCGCCCATTAAGAGTCTTACCATTTGTTTCAGGAAACCATTTCCCACAATTCTGAAAACATAATGTGCCGGCAGCATTCCCCATTCATTCTGTGGAACTTCCAAGATTTCACATTCAAAGATTGTTCGAACAGTACTTGATACATCGGTTCCCTGGCAAAAATGATTCGCAAAATCGTGTTCTCCAACTAAAACCTGACACGCCTTACGCATTTTTCCCATATCAAGTTCAAATGCATAATTACCAATCAGATCATTTTGAAGAGCAGTCGGCTGACGAGTACAAGTAAAACGATAGTGATACTCTTTTGAAGTGGCGTTAACAGTAGGATGAAATTCAGAATCAGAATTCTTTGCGTAAATCACCCGAATATCTTCAGGCAAATTTCCATTGAGAGCTTTTATGAGTTTTTCGGGATCAATTTCTAATTCAATTGAAACTTTAACCACCTGACCAAGAGCGTGTACCCCTGTGTCTGTTCGTCCAGACCCCATGCTTTGAGCTTTCGCTTTAGAGATCTGAGTTAAGGCCTTGTTGAGCTCGCCTTGTACAGTAAGACCCATAGACTCAGGTTGTATCTGCCAGCCGAGATAACGAGTACCTTTATACTGAATAATTATTTGATAGTGGTGAATCACTTTTCTTCGGTTTCAGGCTCTTCCTGCCATTCAAAAATACCCTCAAATCTTTTACGGTGAGTGAGGAAGTAGAGAAGAGAAACAACTACATAAAGAGTGATAATTACCGGAATCATAACTTCTTCATAAATAAATAGGCTGGCAAGAATCATAAAAATTATCATCAAGCCTTGTTTTTTATGTTTCTTGGCCCATTCAGATTTCTTGAAACTCGGAAAAGGAATATTAGAAATCATAAGAACAGCATAAAAAATTAAGTAACCAACAGTAAGCGGCTTATAGTTGATAATTTCTGGAAGGCCAAGTGAAACTAAAATCATCGCAACAACGGCAGTTGCTCCTCCAGGTATAGGTAAACCTTGGAAGTAATCAGATTTATTTTTATCAATGTTAGCGTTGAAACGTGCCAGTCTTAAAGCTCCGCACAGCATGAAAAAGAAAGCAGCAACCATGCCAGGTCTTCCAGCTTCAGTTAAAAAACGAAAATAATAAACAATCGCTGGAGTAACACCAAAAGAAACTAAATCACTCATGGAATCAAATTGTTCACCAAAGGCAGATTGAGTGTTAGTCATTCGTGCCACACGGCCGTCGACCATATCAAAAACTGCGCCTAGAACAATAAACATGCAGGCCTTGTAAAACTCTCCCTGAAAACCATTAAGAATAGCGGCGAAGCCACATGCCATATTTAATGCGGTAAAAGTATTAGGTAAAAAAAAGGCCCAACGACGATTCTCAATCAACATGAATTAAATCCTTATTTAACATCTTTAAAAGCTGCAATAACTGTCTGCCCAGGAACCACGCGCTCTTTTTCAAATACCAATATATCGCTATTTTGTGGAAGATAAATTATTAAAGTTCCACCGAAAGGGTAAAATCCAAAACACGCTGCACCTCTTCCGCGATCCCCAGATTTCAACCAGATAGAAGGTCGATGACCATATGTGCAATCTATAAAACGCATTAATGATTTAGTTTGGTTCTTTGAACTAAGTATAAAGTCGGTATGAGAGAGTTCTGAAACTGGTAAATAAAAGTCTTGAGATTCTGAGTTCCGTGGAATTTTCTTACCGCGATTGGCCTTTAGAAAACTCACTTCGCCGGCAGTAGGAAGATAAAGGCCCTTTTCAGAAAATGGACCGATAGTGATTCGAATTTCATGAGTCACAGCAACTTCATCCCATGTCGTTGCATCCCTACGAATTGATTCAACAACACCATGGATAGGTGAAAGAAAAATTTCTCCATCAAGTTTTGCAGTATCCCTGAAAGGGATGGAAGACCTTCTAAAAATATAAAAGATAAAAATGAATAAAATACTGGTTAATACTTTAGGGGCAAAAGACCAGTTCCAAAGAGCGTATATCCATAAAAGTAAAAGACCACAAACTAGCTCAGTAGGCAAAAATGTAAAGCGTTTCATATACTCACTTTAAATTCATCTTCAGGTGCCCTGAAATAAAATGAGTCCACTTTGGTTGAAGACTTGAGAATCGATGCAAATATAATTTCTGATTTAGATTTGAGTAAATCATCTGTGGTAGAGAAATCTTGTAAGAGATTACGCGAAAAATCATCAATAGCGGAGCTAGAGTGAATGTAAAAAGAGGATTTATCAACGGTCTTAAGAAAAGCTTCCAAGTCCTTTGAAGAAACTAGTTCGTTACGTGATTCAGTTCCACTCCAAAAATGGAAAAAGTATTCTCCACGGTATGCCTTGGTCATCCAGGTTCCAGATTGAACTCCGGCCAAAACAGGAATGCTATAAGTTAAAAAAGAGTTATGGGTAAAACCTGAAAAAATAAGCACATCCGCAAATCCTTCGGAAAGCCTTAAGCCTGTGTAAAATCCTGGTCCGGCGGTAGTAATGACTGAAGAAAGATCAGTAATCTTTAGGCCCACAGATTTAAGTGAATTATGAGTTTCCGTTTGAATAATGGCAGAGGCTTTTTGCCCATAAAACTTGTCAAATTTTAGCCAGCCAAGATTATCGTCAAGGATTCCAATAGAGATATCATAAGTTGAATCAATAAATAATTTAGCCAAATTTAAAACAATCTTGAGATGTCGTTAAAAAGTGCCACAAAAATTAAAAGAAAAAGCAACGAGACACCGACCCGCTGAGAGATTTCAATTTTCCTTCGCGACAGTGGGCCCCGATTAACAACTTCAAAGAGAAGAAACATTATATGGCCACCATCAAGCACTGGAATAGGGAATAGGTTAATCACGCCAAGATTAATAGATATGATCGCCATCAATCTGAAAAACATAGATAGGCTGATATTAAAAGAATCAGAGGCAACTTTCCCAATTGCGAGAGGGCCGCCGATATTATTCAGAGAAACTTCTCGAGTGATTAGTTTTTTGTAACCATTGAACGTTTTAACGATGCCGTCCCACGTGCGTGTAAATGCGCCACTTAATGCAGCTCCAAAGGTATCAGCTTTAGAAACAATCAGCTTAGGTGGGATGTATTCAACCCCACTTTCAATTCCAATTATTTTCGTTTTCTTTTTATCAATTTCTTTAATTTCGGGGATGATCTGCTTCGTA
>JBILYY010000189.1:0-5454 GCA_044377495.1 Bacteriovoracaceae bacterium
ACTTTCTTAGCAAGGTCTTTTAAATATTCATGTACATACTTATGATAAGTATGTACATGAATATTTAAAAGACCTTGCTAAGAAAGTTAAGTATGAAATAGAAATTACATTTGTTAGTGATTATGATGAAGCTGCTCGTTTAATAAAGAGCAAGCGCTTTGACCTTCATTTGATTGATTATGATTTAGGATCACATAAAACGGGTGTCGACTTCTTTGAAGAATTTTTGGCACCTTTGAAAACAAGTGCTTTTCTGCATAGTGGCCGCGAAGAGGTAAATCTTGATGGATTAGATTTGACGCATATTAGAAAACCGATAGGACTATTGGATTTTAATAAGATATTGGATGAAACGAATAGGAGGCGACCTAGGATTTTGTTGCTGGAGGATAGTAAGTTGATAGCAATAGCTTGGAAGATGTTTCATGGAACACACAATATTATTTGGTTTCAGACTCCTCAAGATGCATTGTCATACATTAATATGAGTAAAGATATTCATGTTTGTGTATTGGATTACTATCTTGAAGGAGAAGGAATGACCGGATTAGATGTAGCAAATGAAATTATAAAATCAGGATTAAATCTTCCTATCTTCTTAATGTCTAGCGCTCAGCTTGATGATTCTCAGTTTCTAGTTTTGTCAAAAAAAGATTATGAAGTTAGAAATCTTATTTAGTCATTTGAATGTAAAACTCTTTCTGCCCAAAAAGTTTCATGCAATGTAATTTCACATCGGAGTTGTAATAGTAAGATTTTGGGCATGCTAAAATTGGATTTCCATCTAATTCAAGTTTCAGATTCGTAGTCTTTCCAGGCACATTTAAAGGAGCGATATTCGATATTTGATTGTCCCCAAGATATATATGGGTCTCTTTATTGGGTAAGTTAATAATTTTATCGATTGAACTTATCCTGTTTCCTGTTAGGTCAACCTTCTTTAGTTTGGAAAGTTTGGAAAGTTCTGGGAATGCAGTAATATTGTTTTCTGAACTATCTAATACAATTAAGTTCGGTGGTAGGTTTTTTTCATTAAAGTGTTCGATGTTATTGTTTTCAATGTCTAGATATGTAGTCTTTTTTAATATAGATAAATTCGGAATTTCTTCAAAGCTATTGTTTCGTATAGTTAGGAATTTTACGTTGAAGCTTGGGCTGATTTTGATAGAACTGGAAAGAAAAGATTTTCTGTCTTGATTTAACCATTTTGGATTTATGATTTTTTCAATTTTAATTTTGTCATCTTCTGAAACCTCGTCCTCGAGATAATCGAAAATGTAAAAATCGATAATGCCATCCAGCTTATTATCAGTTGAAGAACCATTAAGGTTGAGTGCGACTAATTTTTTCATTGGATTCAAAGTAAGCTTTTCTTTTTGAAAAATATTATTACTGATATTTAGAAACCGTAGTGTCTCAATTCCGTTTAATGCATAGAATTCACTGATTTTGTTGGAAGACAAGTCAAGATATTCTAGTGATGGTAAGTCTTTTAGTGATTGGATGTTTTCAATTTGATTGTCGGCCATGTCTAGCTCTTTTAAACCTTTGAGCTTTGATATGTCAGGGATTTCTTTTATAAAATTTCCTCTAAGCTGTATGGACTCTAGATAGATTAAATTTGAGTAGTATGGAAAAATTTCCAATTTGTTATAACTCAAATTTAAATACCTTAAGAAACTAAGTCTTGAAATAAAAGATGGGTCTTTTATAAAAGAGTCATCCAGACAATTCGCTTCTGGCTGATTTGCAATGTTAAGACAAGTAAGGCTTAGATATGCAAGATTAAATAATTTCCCTAGATGTGTAATCCCTTTTAAACGATTTGTATTTAAACTAAGATGTGTAAGATTAATTTTGAGTGAGAGAGATTCGATGTTACCGATTGATGGATAATTCGGAATTCCTAAATATCTCAACTCTTCATAAGAATCTATTTCATCAAAGCTTGCTTGGTAATCCTCAAAGCCGATAATGCGTGCAGACGGTCGTTTCTTGAAACCGGAAAATGGGCCTCTTATAATCACACCATCAATACTAGAGTTCGCAAGGCATTGATCACTAACAGTGTCATTTAATAGTTCTTGTTCAATCGTAATTATTTTTAAAGATGGAAACAACTTGAGTACTTTGCAAATGGAGTAAAATTCAAACAATTTATATTCTTTCGTATAGGACATGTGAATTAAGTTTTTGAATCCACGATATAGCTCTAGTTTTGAGAAGATATTCCAAGTTGAAGCTGAATCTCTTCTTTCAATTATCTTATTTGAGAAATAAATCCCATATAAGAATGGAAAATCATCTGTCCATGAGAATAGATTTTGTTTTTTTGTTACATTGTCTGGAGGAATGAACTGACTAAAGCTTTTGAATTGAGACATTTTTTCTGTGATTCTTTTGCAGTCTTTTGTTTTAAAGAGGCTATGTTTAAGCCAACTAATATTTCCTTGGGTCGGTCGATCTTGGCCATAGTCACTTAAGCACGGAATCATGAATGCTTCGTTCGCATTCGCAGAGAAATTTAAAATAAATGAAGCCAAAATAACGTATAAGGAGATCATTTTTATTTATACTCTGTAATAATGTTTGGGATAGATCTAGTATATTCGTGAATTAATTTTAAAGTCTTCTCGTGGTCGCTCTCTGAGTCATTTAGTATTTCCCACCAATCTAGGTTTCTATACCATAATGAATTATTGGCCGAATATAGGCCTAAAATATTATTAAGATGTGAGTGGTGAAAACCAATTTCTCTTTTAGAGTCGCAGGATTCTAGCATCAAGAAAGCTAATACTCTCTGATTTTCATTATTGAAGAGGTCTTTAAGAACTTTATTCAACCCTAAATGAAATACGCCAAAAGAAAAGTCTGCTCCAAGGCCATCGTTCGCACCAAGTGTAAAAATGGACTCACCTAGCCCAGATGTTGAAAAATTCAGGTTTGATTCTTTCCCTAGGTTTGATTCTTTCCCTAGGTTTGATTCTTTCCCTAGGTTTGATTCTTTCCCTAAGTTTGATTCTCCACCTGCTGAAGTTTCTTTTAAAATTGAACCTAGCAACATTTGCTTAAGGACATTGTCAATTTGATCATTGCTTTTTGGAAGATCCGTACTGGTAATGAAGTGATTAAATGTTTTAAGATCTTTCTTGTTCAACTTGTTTTTTAGCTCTATGTTTTGTGATTTTTCTTTCGCAGCACTTTGACAATCATGAAGACCCGAAAGTACGACATCTGAATTTCCATGAGATTTTAGATTCAAAATTGGAGAATATTTTTCAGAAGGGAAAAAGTTTTCAGAAAGGATCAGATTTACCATTTCGTACAAAAAATCAGGATGAGCGAGGGGGAATCTTCCAAATGTTTTGTTGGTCGCGGCATTGTACTTTACTAAGTATTTCATAGGTCCGAGGTCATCTTTTAAATGATCGCCATTGGAAATGAAATTCTTCTTCAAAATTAAGCGGCTGTTGAACTCCTTGTTTGCCGCTATGTCAAAATGTCTTAGTACTTTAGACTTGCAATAGATGAATTCGTTTTTTTCAGCAAAAACCGAATTTACAAAGGCAACGAAATTTACGTGAGAGCTTCTTTGGCAACTTTCAATCAATTTACTGATTTCAAATTTTACGGTTGCTTGCATAAATGGTTCTAAGGAATCAATCGCATAATATATCAGAAATGGTATTTTATTATTGATACTTAAATTTTGATCTTTGTTGAACCACACAGGGTCTGTATATGCTGTTGAAATATTTGTTATGTTATTTTCTTTTTTTGTTGGTTTTGCATCAGCGCTTGAGCATTGGTATAGGCTTGCATATAAATTGTTTGCCATTGAAAGTATGATTATTGTTAAGAAATATTTCATTTTAACGGTCATTTTTTTTATCTTCGTTGTGTATTATTATTTTTTTATCAAAAGACTTAACGAGCTCTACTCTATATACATTTTCTTCTATCGTTTTTTTTGGTACGAGAATAAATTTAAGATTATTGCTTCTTGAGGACTTAGGGGCTACCAGCAGATAATACATTTCCTCAAAATCATTTTCAGGTTTTCGTAGTTTCGAAAAATCTAAAATTATATCATCTTCAATGTACTGAACCTCACCTGAGAAAACTGCACAGTAGTGGGTTCTAAATAAACATGCTTTTGGTATTCGCTTGTAGATTGGTGCTCTTCTAGGTTGGGCAATAAGACACCCATTAGTTTGAGGATCACGAACTTCGCAGTTGTCTAACGGGTTCAATGCTCTTTTAATTTCAGTAAAACCGCATGAAAATCCATCTGTAACGATTTCTTCTTTTATTCCTTCTTGTTTGCAATCTCCGCCCTGTTTTTGCCGTTTGAACCGTATGTGAACCTGCGACGGAGTGTCTTTTGTCCTAATTAGATTTGCTTCAATACCAGTGATTTCAAAATAGTGTCCTCGCAATTCCACGATTTGCTGGGCATAAGCAGTAGATGTAAAAAGACTCAAAATATGACAAATGAGTCCGGCCATGAATAATTTCATAAAGGTAATTTACAGCGATCTGGGCTAATTTAAGCTTTGAATTGAAAAAAAGACTGAGGTGTTAAAAGTTTAGGCAATTAAGTGCAAGAGCTGGAAATAAAAGAGGACCCTTGCGGGCCCTCGGTCTATAATCTAGATTATTCTTCAATTACATAAGAATCGTAACCAAAAATTCCTTTCTTCTTAACAGTTTGTCCTTCCTTTGTAGGATTAATGTCGTACTCAACATTTGAACCATCTTGAGCACGTTGTCTCGCACTTACAACAAATGTTTCTTCTTCTGATCCACCAAGCTTAGGAAGATCAAATTTAATTTTTACTTTATCAGACTCTGTTTGTACGTCTGTACCGTAACGAGCACAGTAGCTGTTTGTGTATGAACAGTCGTAAGCAATTTGACGAGTTCCAACGTTAACTCTTTGTTCAGTACATACTCTACGTGTTTGACTAGGTGGGTTGTAGTTAGGACCTGTGTTTCCATTAGGGGTTGAGTTTGGAGCAGTAGAAACATCTCTACATACAGTTCTAGTTTGATAAATAGTCTCTGTTCTGTGGCATGTACGACGAACGTATTCAGTACGTGGTTCTGCACAGTAAGAGTTGGCCATAGGGACTTGGAAAGTTACTTCAACTTTCGCTGGAGTAGATGCTGTACGTACTAAAGTAGCTGAAGAGCTATTTACCGATACATTACTATTAGTAAGGTAAACCGTTTCCTGAGCAAAAGCCCCAACCGACAATGTAAGAGCAATCAATGTAATAAGTTTTTTCATAAAGAATTCTCCTTGTTTAAGTTGCGCCTTTCTATATCAAGTCGACTTTTGACACCAGTAGTCACGTAGAACTTACAGGGTCTTACGCGCATTTGGCCAACAAGAATGGTCTTAGTGGCCCTTAATTCGGAGCCCCTCCGGCACTGTTCAAGGCCAATGTG
>JBILYY010000044.1:0-21444 GCA_044377495.1 Bacteriovoracaceae bacterium
TTAATTTTAACGTGGCATCTGGAACTGGCAAGCTAGGTGGTGCTCTTATAAATCAGAGTCTTGAAAATAGTTTTTTCGGCAATCGGGTGATTGAACTTGATAATGTTGTTTTGGAACGAAATCAGGATAAGCATCAGTATAAGTCTAAAAAACTTAATCTGGCACTTGGCGGAAAGCTATTCAGCAGGAAAAATTTTTCTTTGGATATAGGACTTTTGTTAAAGCGCCATTCAGAGCTTAAAAAAATAAATACCGGGGCGGGTATCTCAAGCAGACTTGGTCCGCTCTATTTAGGTGCTTCGGTTTATCAGGATGATCTTTTGCTCAAATCTTCAAATAATATTGATGCTACAACAGGTTTTCCTTATACATTATTCAATGGTCAGGAAACTTATAGTGAAACATTCACAGTACAAAGTTATTCAGTGGGAACTCGAATTAAAAACCTCGCTCTTGATGCTGGAATTATCACGACTAAGTATCATTTGTATGACGATAATTCGGTTGTACGTCTGTATTCGAGTTCTTTGTCTGTCGGTCAATTTCTGTTCAATTTGGCGCTTCGAAATGAAACCACGCAGGCCTTAAAGGTCATCAATGGAGAACTTGTGAATCAACCGAGTCAAAATGAAACGTTTGGCGGGATTCAGCGTTCCTTTGGTAAGCACATCCTCCTTGGTGTGAATTATAACTTTTTCCTTCTGCGAGAATTATCTTTTTCCGGTGCTATTTATTTCTAACGTTTAGAAAATCGAACTTTGTTGTCCTTTATTTAAAACATCTTCATAGAAAGGAATCCCTTTATCTGAACCCATTATCTTAATGATCTCTATGACTTTTTTGTTCTCCATAAAAACGACATATTCTAAATTTCGACAAATGAGTTCCATGACTTTTTCGAAGGCAAGGTTGGCCTCACCTGCATAAAGCGTAAACAGAAGTGCTACTCGGTTTAAGGCATCAATTGCACTTGATGCATGAAGAGTTCCCATCAGGCCTTTATGTCCAGTGTTCATGGCCATTAGAAAAGGAACAACTTCATGAGAGCGCATTTCTCCCAGAATAATTCGATCCGGGCTTAATCGCAGTGAGTAGGCAAGATAAGACCTTAAGGATGTTTGGGCCGAATCGCCAGATAGAAAACGCGTCTGGTGAGGGTGTTCTGAAATGATTTCATAAGTATCTTCTAAAACCACTAAATGTTCATCTTGATTCACAAAATCAAGAAGACTGGTTAGAAGAGAGGTTTTTCCCGAACCTGTTGAACCGGCAATAAGCACGTTTTTTTTATTTTTAACTAAATCAACCAAAGCTTCAGTTTCACCAAAGGATAATATATTGTGGGCCTTTTTAGATAAGCAGCGAAGCACTAGTTTTGAGATGCCACTTGGAGAAGTGGACCCGTGAATCATACTAAATCGATAACTCTTACCAAACAATTCCCCGAAGAAACTGCAGAAAGGATTTTGTACGTTCCAGTTTTGTTTATATTTAATTGATATAATTTCAAGCCATAACTGCCAGTCTTCAGAGTGAAGAGCGACTGGAAGATCTATCTTTTCTCCTTTGAATGTCAAACGTTGAGATTTATCAAACGAATGAAAGAAAAATTCTGTCGCATCTAAATTGAGCATGTCTTCTAGAAATGGCCATTGAGTCAAACGCATGAAATTTTCTTTTATTGATTCTAAGTCTTCAGCAGCGTTCAAAACTGGCAGTTCTTGGTAAAACTGATCCCAAGAAGGAATCATGCCCTTGTTTAATGAGGAGACCAACAGCCGTCTTGCTTGCGTGAGTGCTTCTTCACGATGAAGTGGAATCTCAGCATCTTTAAATAGACTTAACATTATTCCACCGCCTCAAGAACAACATATCCATAAATTTGTTTATAAGTCTTTGTGTCGCTCTTGGACTCAAAGAGATGTTTCAAAATAGGAATTTCGGAAAGTAGAGGGATACCTTTGCGGTCTTTACCGGTTGTTTGAAAGCCAATTTGAAAGATTTTCATTGGCACACCTATTTCCAGGAGAGCAGATGATATTTCTTTACTGCCACTGATCGCCTGATCAACAGGGCGAGAGAATTCAGTTTCGTATTCCAAAAGAAGTTTTCCATAAGATTCTGTAATTTTAGTTTTGATTTTCAGGCCTGCAAATCTCCAATCAATGGGAGCTATAACAGCTGATCCCTGAACGCCGATGTTTTGATAGGGAATCTGTGAGCCAATTTCGATCAGTTGTGGAGAATTTAAATTGACCACGAGTTCGGGCTCTGCGAGTGAAGAAAGATCCATTTGTGATTTCTGAAGAAAGACAGCGTTATTATCAATTAGTTTCCTTATTCCGTTCACGAAAAGATCTGAAACAGTTGCCTGAAGTTTATCTAAACCAAGATGAATTTCTTTTCCATCCATTCTTTCCAGTTGAACGAGTTTTAATTTTAAACGATAGTTCTTGTGACGAAGTCGCGAGTCTTGCTTAATAAAAGAAACACGGTAAAAGCTGGCCATTTGTTTTAGAAAATCTGCATTTGTTTCTCCTTCGTAGAAACACAGGATATCTAACCAGTCCGCCTGACAGGTTACTGACGAAAATCCGTTTCCATAAAGCTTTTTATAAATCTGGCCGATGATGTGGTTTCTTAGCTTTGGATCAAGAGTAATCTTGAAAAATACCTGATCTTGAAATTGTCCTTTGATCTTTTGCAAATAGAGATAATCTGAAAAATCACTTAGAACACCAGATGCGGTCATGATTGGACCCTTGATATCGATAGTGAGATTTAGGTTCTTCAGGGCGTCGGCCAGCTGGAAAGTTTTGAGGAATTTTTGTTTTGAAAGAACATAGATACTAATGACTTCTTTGCCAGTTTTGTTCCAAACAACCAGATCCGTAAATCCCACCTTCTTGCCTTTCAGGAGAAGTTTTCCGGTTTTAGGGATAAATTTATAGGAAATGACTTCTGGATTACCCACGGAAAAGTTCTTTAGACTCTGAAAACTGAGTTCTTTTTGTTCTCCTTTGGCCAAAATGACATCTGATAGGGGGACTTGAGCAAATGACGCAGTCGGCAACAGGAAGAAGACTTTGACAATAAGGAGGCATCTGGTTAGATTGAGGAGCTTCAAATTTGAAATATTTAGATTATTCCTCGAGGAGATATTTATGGCTTCAAGAACCGCAGTAACAGAAAACCGTCGTAAGGCACACCACAGAGCTATGGGAGCAAAAAGAAAAGCTGCCAACCGCAATAAAGGTACAACTCCTAAGTTTGCTGTCCATGAAAATGGCGCACCTAAAGTAGTTAAAGCTGTTGCACATGTTGCAGTTTTAAAAGCACCTAGTGCTAAAAAAGTAAAAGAGTTTAAAGTTAAAGCACCTAAAGCTGAAAAAGCTCCAAAAGCTGTTGTAGCAAAAGCTGCTAAGGCACCTAAAGCTGAGAAAGCTGCAAAGCCTACTAAGTAATTCATAAGTGCTCCTATGGGGCCTGAAATATTTTAAGTGATTCAGAAACAAATGAACGATCAACGGAGACTATTAAAAGGTCTCCGTTTTTTTTTAAGCAGAGATCTAACTTTCCTCTCTCATCTAATTCATCACAATTTGTGACTTCTCCTAGAGAAATAAGATCCTCTGGAATTTGATAAGTTCCAGTAAAGATGTCTTTTACAATTTGGGCACGGGATGGTTCGTCTTCATAAAAGACCTTGATGGGAGTAGGAGCTGCCTTGGCAGTGCTGGCAATTGTTACCAACGCAATAAAGCTAATAACGAATTTCATGATCTAATCCTCTAGAGAGTGGAGCAAAGGTGAGCGTTTTTAGGAACGGCACGATTTCCCAGCTGTCGTATTTTAAGAGGGACTCTACTTCAGTTTCTTTAACCAAAACCGTAAATCGTCCCTCAGGTTCTAATGGAGATGTTTCTAACATGGCCTCCACCCTTTTCCGGGCACTACGCTGAAGAAGAAGAACCTTTTTTCCAGATTGAAATGGAGTGAGTAATTCTGCACGTACCTGTATTTCTACCCATCCTTCTGGAATAGACGAGACTGCGTCTACTTTTGTTTCACTTCCGGAAAATAAAGCGAAAAAAAAGATATTTGAAAGGACAATGGCGATAGCAAGTTTCATCCACCAGACTTTAGTCTTTGTATCTTTTTTCAAGATATTGCCAGCGATTTTGGAAATCATTTAAGTGGTCCTTTGTTCTATGCTCATAAAGTTTGTTAAGTAAAAAAAGCCCAAGAAATAATAAGCTAGAGGCCATTAGCGTGAGGACAAAAGGGAGGACAATATCGCCCCTTTCTCCTCGGCCTGGTAGGTTGGCTTTGGTACTATGGTTTCGATACTGGAAGCATCGATTTTCAGTGTTAGCAGATAGGGCCTGCTTAAAAAATAATAGGTCCATTTTTTTCTCCTAATAATGGCCGAACCATCCATTCTCCTTTTAAATCCGAAGTCTGAACCAAGTTGGTAGGGATTAAGAAGCATTTGGGGATCTATCGGGCAGCCACGTGCTTTCAGACTATTTAATTTCACAAAGTAGAGTCCAAGTTCACTGGCCTGCAGACCCTTAGCAACTTTTTTTAACTTTTCAGCATTTCCAACAACCGGCCAAAGTGGGGGATAAAAGACCGCTATCATTTGGGCACGAGAAACATTTTGTAAAAGCCAGTTCAAGCGACCCATCGACTTCAGATAAAGATTCAATTCACCTTTGGTTTCTTTTACACAGAGAAAAAGTGTGGTGCGCTTTTTCATTGAACTAAAGTGATGCTGAAGTTCCAGACTACATAGAGTTAACAGACCGCTAAGAGCGACTAGAATCAGGACACAAAAGAGAATGGCTTCACCTTTTTGATTCCTCATATTTTGCCACTAAGAGGTAAGTTGAAAGCATGCTTACTTAAGTTAGGTAAGCGTCTCCAGGTAACCCTCTTGTGCTTAAGGATTACGTGCAATTTGCAACTCGCATCTACCGCTTGGGCGTAGTCTTTTGGATGATAGAGAAGGGTACTGGTTTGTAATTCAGTACCCTTTAGCCAAGCATTTTGCCGGCAAACAGTAGCCTGGTGAAAGGCCACTGCCTCGATCATGACTGCTACCAATAAAGTGAGGGCAAGTGCCCAGGCAAGGAAGTTCATTTTTTGGTTGAGGTAATCGTGATTTCTTTCGTTATCTTCTGCTTCATCCCTTCAATTCGATTTTGGATGACGTCCCCAAACTGCTTAACAACGGTCAAGCAGCAAATCCCAATAAGACTTGAGATGATGACGTACTCCATGATTCCCTGTCCTTTCTGGTTCCTAAATAGCTTTTTCATTTTTGCCTCCTTGTGGCTGAGGGGGTTTTATGTGGAAGGAGCGTCTTTTTCAGTAAAAAGGCACAAAAACCGAGTAGTTTGTTCGGATTTGAAATGTTTTGCTCAAAATGACGTAAGACCCTAAAATAATGATATGGAAGAAAATAACAAAGTTATCGTATTTGAAAAAAAAGAGATCATTCTCATCCTTTTGTTTGTGGTGGTTCTCATCATCACAAGCTTTACCATCGGTATACAACTCGGTAAGAAGTTGGCCATGGAGGAATCTGGAATTAAACCAGAGGATCAAAAAACGGTTGAACTGAAATCTAGTATAGAAGAAGACGTTGAAAAAACAGTTGAAGAAGATTCAAAGCTCACTGACGAAGAGAAACTAAAAAAATTAATGGATGAATCGAAGAATCGTTTATCTGATGAGCTTGAAAAGTTTTCAACTGAAGATAAAGAAAAAGATAAAGCGGAGCCAAATAAAAGTGTTGAGCCACAGGCCTCAAGTGCCATTAGTGGAAAATATACAATTCAATTAGGATCATATCCAACAGTTGAGGAGGCGAAGCAATTTGCTGAAGGTTTTACTGTGAGAGGCTATAGTCCGATCATTAATGAGACAACACTTGACAACAAGGGGACGTGGTACCGGGTAAGTCTTGGGTTGTTTGGTACAGTTGAAGAGGCCAAGGCTTATGTTAAAAATGAGCAAAGTTTATTTTCAGGTCAAGATTACGTAATTACCGAACTCAAATAAAGCTAATAAAAAAAGCCCATCTCAAAAGCTAATGAGAACCATCCAATCGAGAATGATCTATCACCCTTACTTTCTGTACCAATAGCATCTCTCGTTACGTACCCAATATTGTAAGATGCTTTGCCACCATAAAAATATTTAGTACTAGTTCGTTTATGAATACCATAATTGGTTGAGAGGCCATAGCCAGCATATTTTTGGTCAATATATGTTTCATCCATGGTCAGGTAGTTTGCAAACACATCGACAGTCTCAAAAACATCTTCTGTCGGGTAGAATTCTGTAAGTAATTTAAAGCGGTAACCAACACCAGCTCCGAGGCCAGCAAGATGATTCAAGGAATTATTGGGCCGTTGATATTTAGATTCATCATTCGGATTATCACCGGTCTGAGCTACTTGGTTCTGAGTGATTGCATTAAAGAAGGTGCGATGTTGGAAAAGTTGTACACCGTACCAGATCTGGTTATATTTTTCAGTTCGGCGCATGTAATTAAATTCAAGTCCGAGAATGTAGTTGATGCGTTCATAGTCTCCCGACACGTGCCCGGCCACTGCGAATCTGTTCTTGTCTTTTCCTGTGTACTTTCTTTGATCTCTAATTCCGAGATCGGTGTTCAGATCATACATCATGCTTTCGTTTCTCAGAAACTTCTCAGGACGTTTAATTAGAACATCCTCAGTTTCAGGATTTCTTTCTTCATAACTAAGATCGAGAGGGCCTATGGCAAAAGCACTTTGAGAAAATAAAATAATAAGTAATAAGTATTTCATAGGTTACCTTGTCGCCAATGTTTCGAAGTTCTCACCAGGGAGATCTTCTAAACCCATAAAGTCGGCCAACTCAAGCTTTTTCACCAAGTGATCAAATTTCACATTCTCAGAGTTGATATGGGAATTGACGAGGTTATCGATACCGAGTTTGATATCAGCGTAAGTGGTATTGCCAGCAATATAATTGTCTAAAGCAGAGTCATAGTTACTTTGAGCATTTTTGTGTTGGAATTGAGCAATCTCAACTTTTTGCTCTAAAAAACGAACGGTCTTATAAATAGTACGAACCTTGACTTCAAGCTCACGGCGGGTGTTAAAGAAACTAATCTCACTAATTCGTTTTGAAAGATAAGCTTGTTGGTTTTCTCGAGCATTGAAGAATCCGCCCTCACCCAAGATCGTCCAGCGCATGTCAATTGAAGCAACTAGTTCGATGTTACGACTATTGTCCGAGGTTTGATAATTCCAAGAAGTCCCTGAAGGATCAAAGCCTGTGCGATATGTTCCAAAGTTTAGTGCAAATTTTGGCAGGGGAAGATTCTCTTTAAGTGTCTTTTCATAAGTTCTAGAGGCCACATCGTAGGAAACTTTAGCGTCCCGGTATGGCTGACTTGATTCTTGGGACGCCTTTAGTGACTGTTCCATCGTCGTATTAATACTTACATATTTAAGTTGTTCGGCAGATCTGTACGAGCCACGGTATTCATCACCCAAAAGGTTGGCCATCTTCTCTTCTTCAAGACCGACTTCAAATAGTGATTGTTGATATTCAGTCTGGGATCTTAGGTATTCAGAGCGAGTCTGGTAATACTCCTGAGTTTTGATTTTTCGAAGTTGTAATTTCTCTCGAGCCAAGCGGTGAATGAAAGATGTCTGGCGCAGTTGTTCTTGTTTAATACGAAGAATTTCTTTGTAACGTATTAAATTAAAGTATTGATTGATGAGTGAGAATTTTAGACGCCTGTGGGCTTCATTTATTTGTTGATTGCCACGGGTAAGGACTTGTTTCTCGTTTAAGTACTGTAGGTAATCTCTACCCCAGTTGAAAACAGTGTATTCATCGATGACTAAACCAAGGCTTCCTGTCGGAGCTTTTTGAGCTCCCATTCCGGCAGAATTTTGGCTGGAATCATGAAAGCGGTCAACTCTGTGATTAGAACTCTGTAGTTCGAGTCCGATCGTAGGATACCAAAACTTTTGAAATACATCAGTTTTTAGAAGTTCAATCTGCTCACGCTGCTGAACCCGGATTTTTTCAAGTGGGTTTCTTCTGAATCCTTCTTCAAGAACTGATCTAAGATCTAAAGGACGACCTTCTTTATCCTTGTCAGATTCTCTGCCTGGATCAGATCTCTTAATACTCCAGCGGGATTTTTTAACTCGAGTGTTAGTAGGAGCAGCATCAGTATCAGCTTGAAATGAAGATTCAAGAAAAGCTAAGTCGTCATCTTGGGCATATGCCTGAGTTAATAAAATAAATGAGATTAAAACGGCTTTTAACAAAGCTCATCTCCCGCAAAGAATGTGTGTGCGGAAAAGATTTAACATCAATAAATCCGAGAAGTAAAATCAGTTATTAAAGAGAAATACCGGGACAGCCTGATCGGACAACGTTCTCTTCCATAGTTTCAATATTTAAGGCAGTAATATGGAGTTCGTTTTTAATTCTTACCTGATTAGAGAGTAGTCGACTGTGCATGGTGGTTCTTGCTTTTGGACTTTTCTTAATTAAATCCTGGCTACGCTGTAAGAGCGCATTTAGGCGCTGTTGGACCACTACTTTCTCAGCTCTATCATTGAGTAGTTCTTTACAGCGTAAGCTGAGGGACGGTTTAGTGATGGCATCTTGCATCAGATATTCATTCTGGGCAATTCCCAGACTACTAAACGCCAAAAGAATGACAGTTATAATAAGCTTCATATTTAAAGTTTAGCACGAGGCCGTGTTAACGCAAAGTTCAAAATCAGCTCTCAAATGGTTGTCGTAATTGGAGATTTTGTGTAGTTTGAGGGGTCAATTAAATTTTCAGGCCAAATACCTATGACATCTGTAGTTGTTCTTATTCCAGCACGTTTCGGGTCTTCAAGATTCCCGGGGAAACCACTCGCTAAAATCGCTGGTCGCTCGATGATCGAAAGAGTTTATACCAACTGTAAAAAAGCAGGCTTTAAAACAGCAGTGGTCACTGATAATGATGAAATTGAAGCTCATGTAAAATCTTTTTCTGGAGTTGTTCTTCGTGTGAATGATGATGTTCCTTCAGGTTCAGAAAGAATTGCTTTGGCCTATCAAAGATTTTTTCAAGATGCAAAAGCCGATCTTGTGATTAATGTTCAAGGTGACGAGCCACTACTGAATGGTGAAATCTTAAAAGAACTAGCGGCGTTTCATTTAAGCAGTTCATATCCCATCACCACTCTTTTGCGTGAACGCAAAAGCAGTGAGGACGATTTTAAAAATCCGAATGTGGTTAAGGCGATTTGGTCTGAGAAAACAAAACAATGTATGTATTTCTCACGCCAATCTCTGCCTTATGACCGGGATGGGGGACAAGATTTTAGTTGGTATCATCACATTGGGGTTTATAGCTACCGACCTGAAGCACTTTTGGCATTTGTGAAGCTGCCAGTGTCGAAACTGGAAGATCTTGAAAAATTAGAGCAATTACGTGCACTGGAGAACGGTTATTCTCTGGGAGCGATACTCACCACCCAAAAATTAATTGGAGTGGATGTTCCGGATGATATTAAAAAAGTAGAAGGGGCACTAAGTGAGTAAGAAAAAGTACATCTTTATAACAGGTGGGGTTGCAAGTTCACTCGGCAAAGGCCTGGCAGCTGCCAGCATCGGGTGTTTGCTTGAGCATCGTGGAATTAAAATTAATATGTTGAAGATGGATCCATACATTAACGTTGATCCTGGAACGATGAGTCCCACCCAACACGGTGAAGTTTATGTCACAGATGATGGAGCAGAGACAGATCTGGATTTGGGTCACTATGAACGCTTTACTACTTTGACTCTGACTCGTGAAAATAACTTTACCACGGGTAAAGTTTATCTTCAGGTTATTGAGAATGAACGTGAAGGAAAGTATTTAGGAAAAACTGTTCAAGTTGTTCCTCATATTACGGATGAAATTAAACGTCGTATTCATGTGGCAGCGGAAAAATGCGATTTGTTGATTGGCGAGATTGGCGGAACGGTTGGTGATATTGAATCATTGCCTTTTATGGAAGCTATTCGTCAGTTCGCTGGCGATGTGGGGACAGAGAATGTCCTATTTGTTCATTTGGTTTTAGTTCCTTATATTGCTGCTGCAGGAGAGTTGAAATCAAAACCAGCTCAACACTCAGTCAAAGAATTAAGAACTATTGGATTGTTTCCAAATATTATTATCTGTCGTGCGGACCGTGAAATTGAGAAATCGATTTTGGATAAGATTTCATTGTTTTGTAACGTTCCTAAAGAGAACGTCTTTCAATCGATTGATCTTGATCTGATTTATAAAGTGCCTCGTTCGTTTCATGAGCAGGGACTGGATAAAAGAATTACGACACTTTTAGGCATGTGGGCGACTGAGCCGAACATGGCCGATATAAACAAGGTTATTTACAACGCAGAAAATCCACTAAAAGTGGTTAATATTGGAATTGTAGGAAAATATACTGAGTTGATTGAATCTTATAAGTCATTAGATGAGGCCTTAAGGCATGCGGCGATTGAAAATCAAGTGAAGTTAAATCTTATTTATATTGATGCCGAAGATTTAGAAAAAGGTGCTAACACTGATCTCTTAAAATCGGTGGAAGGCATTTTAGTTCCCGGTGGTTTTGGTGCCCGTGGAACGGAAGGAAAGATTAAGGCCATCCAGTACGCTCGCGAAAACAAAAAACCATTTTTTGGTATTTGTCTTGGTTTACAATTGTCGATTATCGAATTTGCGCGAAATGTAGTGGGAATAAAAGACGCTACATCTACTGAATTCACTGATAAAGGTAACTTCGTTGTTCATTACATGCATGGCCAAAGTAAAGATGGTGCCAAAGGCGCGAGCATGAGACTCGGGGCCTATGATTGTGAATTAAAGGAAGGAAGTCTTGCCCATAAAGTATACGGAGCACATAAAATCTCTGAAAGACATCGCCATCGTCTAGAAGTAAATAATGAATACGTTTCAAAATTAACTGAAAAAGGTCTCGTGGTTTCTGGACTCAATCCGAAATTAAATCTAGTTGAAGTCATTGAATTGAATGATCATCCTTTTTTCATTGCTTGTCAGTATCACCCGGAATTTAAGTCGAGACCATTTACGCCTCATCCACTTTTTGCTTCATTTGTGAAAGCAAGTGGAAAACTCTAAAGGAATTTGTATGAAAAAAATGGACTTCTATATTGGCCCTTGCGTGATTGAAAGCGAAGATCTTGCTAAGCAGATTGCAGAAAGAATCGTAAAAGATCTTGAGCCTTTTAAAAATGAAATAACTCTTCATTTTAAAGGAAGCTTTGATAAAGCGAATCGTTCTTCTTTCACATCATACCGTGGACCTGGAATAGATGAAGGTCTTAAGATCTTGACTATGATCAACAAGGAATTTGGTCTGCCTACGCTGACTGATTTTCATTCTCCGGAGCAAGCAGAAATAGTCGCAAAATATGTAAACGTCTTGCAAGTTCCAGCATTCCTGTGCCGACAGACGGATATGATCTTTGCAGGTGCTGAAGCTTGCAAAAAATATGATCGTGAATTAAAGATTAAGAAAGGTCAGTTTTTGTCTCCGGAAGAAACTAAAAACATTGTAGATAAGGCTTCGCACTTTCTACCAAAAAATAAGATTCTTTTAACCGAGCGTGGTTCATCATTTGGTTACAATAACCTTGTGGTAGACATGGCCTCTTTTCAGATCATGAAGTCATTTGGTGTGAGAGCAATTCATGATGCTACTCACTGTGTTCAGCGCCCTGGTGGGCTTGGAACAGCGACAGGTGGCAAGCGTGAGCAGATTTTAGTTCTCGCTAAGGCAGCAGTGGCAGCAGGTGCCGACGGTATTTTCATGGAATGTCATCCTAATCCAGATAAGGCATTGTCAGACTCAGCGACAGCTCTCCCACTTGATCAGGTGAAGAGTATTGTTGAAAAATTATTAAAAATTAGAAGAGCGGTGGAAGAATGAGTTTAAGAGCAACGGCCAAGCGCTTTGAAGAAAAACTTAAAAAAATCAAAGTCGTTTGTTTCGACTTGGATGGCATACTTACTGATTCGCATGTCTGGTGGGCCAGTGAAGAAGTAGGATTTAATCGCACGTTTTGCATTTATGATGGCTACGGAATGAAAGTTCTCATGAAAGCGGGACTTAAAGTAGGAGTCATTACAGGCGGGAACAGTGTTTCTGTAAAAAAACGCGTTGATCAATTAGGGCTAGATTTTTGTTACGCAGGAAACGAAGATAAGCGTTCAGCTTTTTTAGATTTGCTTACTCGCTATAATGTTACTTCAGAAGAAATCCTTTATATGGGGGATGAGCTTTTTGATATGCCTCTTTTAAGGAAGGCAGGTTTCGCAGCGACCGTTCCGAATTGCTCTGATGAGGTTAAGGAAGCTGTTGATTACGTCACAATTAAAGAGAGTGGCAAGGGCTGTGCACGTGAAGTGATTGATCTCGTTCGCTATGCTCAAGGCATAGAGCCTCACAACGAGGACTTTTAATGCTTGGGAAGAAACTTTATAAGACGTCCATGCTGAACTTCTTTAGACTAGGAATTGTCGCAATAGTGATTTTTTTCTTTAATGATTTTTATCTCCAAACATTCACCTATGAGAACTTTCAGGCGGATGGTCGTTTCAAGGTTCTTGATGTGATTGATTATCATTACAGGTATCCTCATGAGTTCATCGTCTTTTTTTGCCTCATTCTCATCCCTGCGATCTATTATGGTTTGATTAGAGGTGTTCGCTTCATGGAGAAAGGTTTTGTTTATAATAGAGGGCTGCCATTTTTTAATCACGCAGTTTTATATTCTGATATAAAGACCTACAAGCTGCTGCACCCGAAGATGGCCATTTCAATTCATTCACTCAAGGGCGACGTCTTTGTCATTGCAGATAATACAGTGGAAAGGGTTATCGCAATTCTAGATCAGCATAATATCAAGGGTGATCTTGCCCAGGATGATTATGTACGTCTGATTGGAAACTTTAAAAAATTCTTTGTGATGATTATTGGATTTACGGTTTTTATATTTGTGATTAAGCGACTGGGTTTATTTCAAAGCTAATTAATCTTTAAATAGTTTTAATGCCAATGCACTAAACTGGGCCGCTTGTGCCATCACTGAAGTCGCTGCCATAAATTTACCTTCAGACTTCATTCTTTCAGCTGTTTCATATGCCATGTCGGCATCCATTACTTTAGACATTGATTCTGTTTCGTTTAAGTTCTTAGTCTCTAGGTTAGCTATCGCAGACTGAATGCGATTCTGGTAAGAGCCGGCCTTCGCTCTCTTCGCTGATAGTGTTTCTATTGCTTTGTCGATATGGCCTAGGTTTACGCGTGCTTCTTCAGCGTTTTCGATGTTGGAGTCAACTAGACCCAAACTAAATTCTGAGACTGCCAGTTCTTTTCCATCGTAGCTTAATTTTGAATCTTTATCGTTGTTGATACCGATCATGAAATCGCGAGTATCACCTGATTTATCCTGAAGTAGATTATTATTCATGTAACGTGTAGACTGCGCCACGCGCTCAATTTCTCTTCTAAGACCCATGTATTCAGTGTTAAGCATACCGCGATCAGAGTCTTGTAAATGGCCACTGGCGGCCTGTAGAGAGAGTTCTTTCAAGCGAATAAGCATATTACCAATTTCATTCATTGCCCCTTCAGCAACTTGAAATTGAGCGACAGCATCGTTAGCATTTCGAATCGCTTGGTGTTGAGATCTCAGACTTGTTTTTTGTTTGTTACCAATTGAAAGTGAAGCAGCATCATCAGAAGCATTGCGCACTCGAGAGCCCGAGGAAATTTTTCCCGTCGAGCTTTCGATTTGTTTTGAATGTTCTGTCATCGAGCGCTGTGCGCGAAGAGCAGAAATGTTCGTGTTGATACGCATTAAAAAGTATTTGCCGATACTTTTTTTCTACCATGAAATCGTTAACCCAATTCAAACCATGATTTGAGCGTTGGTAACTTATCGGAATGATAGGGGATAAGCCTGAGCGAAAAGCGTTAAAAATGCCCGAGCGGAAGGTTCCAAGTTACTAATATTATTTAATATAAAGAGTGTTTAGAAAGTGGACGAAAATGCATTAGAAACCAGAGTCAAAGTGTCTAAATGTTTTGCAATCTAAAGGATTCTTAAAAAAAGTATAAAAAAATAAAAAAAATACCGCTAAAGTTTTTCGAAAAAAATAAATTCAAGTTTTATAAAAAAATAAATTTAAAGTTTTTGAGAAAAAAAGGAGAAAAAATGAGGTTTTTGGATGATTTGAGGACCAAGTTTTTGATCTCATTTTTCGAATTTAATGATTGAAAATAAGAAAATTTACAAAAAAAGAGGGCTCTTTTTGTAATTTTTTTTTAAAAAAACACCAACTGCGAAGCCCATGACAGTTATGCATAACTTGAAATTAATTTTCTTGAATGGAACTGAAATCCTTTTTAGGTGAACCAGGAGTGCTGCTTAATAGGTGTGGTATTTCCCCATTGAGAATTCGTTCTTGCAACCTCAGTACGAGTTTTAATTATAAATGAAACCTCTCTTTAAAATACTATTAGGGGCCTGTCGTATTCTGAAATAAAAAGTTCACGGTAGCTGAATGCTCAGTCCCTTAATATGAGTTGATATTTCGTTTGAAGGAAATGTTACTTTTTTTCGACTCATATCAAATACTGGTTGCGCGTAATACGATCTATTTCCTGTCGCCGCATCGTCTTTACCAACGACTTTTTTATCAAGCACTTTGGCCTTCTCGAAGTCATAGACCATCCCATGCAAAAGATAGCCTTCTTTCAACCTTTCTATTCCCCAATAAGCCAATAGATGTCCACAGAAGCTCGGATTGGCAAGCATACCAAAGCCCGGAAGATTAAGTTTGAGAATGCCAACATCCCCACTTTTTTTAAGTAAGAATTCTGATAACTCAGTAGACAGATCTGCGTTCGATTCCTGTTGGGATTTATCATCAAGCTTGCATTGAAAACCATAGAAACTATTTCCCACTTTAATAAAGTTTTCAACCCACATTACCGGCTTCCCTTTTAAAATAATTGGTGAGCACCAAAAAATGTCCATACTACTTTCAACCCGCTGAAGCTTACCAATACTATAATCCATATGTCCCTCAATCGGGCCTTCCGCCACAGAAGGTTTTGGACAATTAGTAGCGGCAGCTAGAGTTGTTTGAATTGTTAAAATGAAATATGCAAGAATTAAGCGATGTTCTTTTTTCATATTTGTCTCCTTATGCATCCAGAAAATTGTAACCAGTATTAACGATACCTCTGGCCGATTCAAAACGCAAAAAGTTCTATATTCTCCCGCGAGGCTCCAACGAAATGGATAGCAAGTTTATGAGACCACAAAAATATTTTTTGCTTGGTCCAGCAAGCTGGAAGGGGCGTAAGTTGTCTAACATCCTGGAGACCGGGCGGATGGTTGATTTTTATGAGTCGGATCAAATAACCATGTGCTATCTTAAAGAATTCTGCCAGGACAAATATATTGGACGACAACGGATTTTTGCGAATAATAACGATATGCTCATCAAATTAATTCAGTCCGGCGTTGGGTTTGGAACACTGACTGAGGCACTAGCAAGGCCTTATGTAGAGTCGGGCAAGTTGATTGCGCTTAAAATCGGTCTCGTTCTCTAGAAGACCCGCTCGCACTCACTTGGTACCCACGGCCTGCCAAACAGGTATACTTCGAAGACCTTATCAAATGTATAAAGTAGTCTTGGCGTTTAGTAAGCAGTCTTAGTGGTAAAGAGACAGTTAGAAAGATCAAAGTTACCTGAAGTAAATGCGAAGTTCATATACACGTTATTGGCATCAGTGGTGGCAATCGCACCGGCTTCAAGTGTTGTGAAGCTTGATTGTGTTGAAAAGATATTGGTAGATGCGGAGATCGTGGTACCGGTTGTACCAGAAGTATTTGTTCCATGATCTTTAAAGATAAAGCTACCTGAACCGCTGGTGGTCGCATTGGCACGGCAAGAGACGTATTGGTTCACTGTAGCTGTTCCAAACTGGTTGGCATAACTGGTAGAGCGGTAATCCACGAAATTTGAAGTTGTATTGAGCGGAGAAGCAGCTCCTGCTACTTGTTGGACTGCAATTGTTTTTACAATACTTACCTGATTGATAAATAGTCCTGCCTTAAATAATCTTACAGCATTTGCCGCATTTGTTGTGCGGAAGCGTACTTCAATTTCTGCGGCAGAGGTAGGCAATTCACTTGCTAAGATGCTCTTACTGCCGGTGGTTTCAGTTGTGGTCGTTCCGCAGAATTCCCCACCTATTTGTGCGTTGGTGGTTTTGTTCCACAAGGTTACGCAAGTGCTTGTACCTGATACAGTTGATTGGTAGGCAACCCACAACAGAGCTGAGTCAATACGATTCCATTCAGCAGGATCCCAATCAAAAGTTGGAAAGTTAATGGCACTGGGTTGGGTTGCGGTAGTGCTATTGGTTGATAAGTATGCCGTAGTGGCGGAAACGTTTATTGAAGTCAATGGAATGTATTGCTGAGTTTTAGTTGCTCCAGTTTGAGTCGTAACGATTTTGGCACTATGGATTTTAAGTGTGGTAGCCGCTGGCCTCATTACCCAAGTGCTCGTGGACGTAATGTTAGCGTTAGATATAGTAGATGTGAAAAGAGTGGGGACGAGCGTATTTGCAGGCACACTAATAGTGTTCTTAGTTGATGTCCCTGCTCTTAGAGTTATAGAAGCCGCTGTTGTAGCTGAGGTATTTGTCGCTACGACTTTCCACTTATATGCCGTCGTTCCATCCACAAAGTTTGTTCCTAGTTGAATTTGACTGCGTTTTGAAACGGAAGAAGATCCAACGACACCAAAGTAAGGGCCCTGAAGCATTTCAATTGAAGACACAGTATTGACGGGTGTAATTGAGAGAATATCAAAGAACGGTGAATTAACAGTGCCATATGTGGCGGTGGTTGCTCGGACATAATAGCTACCTGAGACTGTGACTTTTAGATTGGAGAAAGTCGCAACACCACCGACCGCTGTCTTCGTCAACGTTCCACTCAAGGTAGCGCCTTCCGTATTGTCTTGGAGTGAAAGAACAATAGATTGATTAGATGAGACCCAGTTACCATATACGTCTGTTGTTCGTACGGTTGGACTTGGTAAGATGGTTGCGCTTGTAGGAGATGATAAAGGTATCTGGTCCCACATAAGTTTATTGATCGCAAGAGCTGTTACGTTGAAAGTATTACTGTCCGGTGAAGCAACACCTTCTTGGGTGGCATTGATAGTAAATGCCGTACCGGCCCTTTGCATAGTGGCACCACTAAAGAGCGCATAACCACCAGATGGAGTGACAGTGGCGGTTCCCGTAATCTCTGCATCACCCTGGTTAGAGTTATCAGCTTCGACATCAAGAGTGACGGCCGCTGAATTTGACATACATAGAGCGGCATTGGCCTTTCTTAAACTTACTCTTGGTGTTGCTCCAAACAAATTACCTGCTGCCATGCCTGTTGGCTGAGTCTCCCACTGGATATAGGCAACGGTACAAGGGGTGACTGTCATCACAAAATTTTGTGAGACTGGGCTTATGCCATCAGTTGCAGTTATCGTAATAGTGGTTGCTCCTGTTTGGGATGCGACCGGCGTGACGGTGGCGGTACAGTTTGGAAGTGTTCCACTAAATACAATTCCTGCATTCAGAAGGACGGCCGTATTAGATGAAGTGGCCGACATCGCGCCAGCACAACTTAAGATGTGGTTGTTATCACTAAGAGTGAATGCGACTCCGAAAGCTGAGTCAGCTTCCATACTTTGAGCAGAGATTGAAGATAAAACTGGAGCTGAGTTTGGTGCACCACTGGATTCAGTGCTATTCACTGATGTTCCACCACCAATGGTATTTTTAGCAACGATTTGAATGTAGTAAGCTACTCCGGTTGTTAGGCCGGTTATTGAGTAAGGAGAAGTGGCCCCAGTAACAGTTGTGGAGTACGAGCCAGAGGTTGTTCCGTATTTTAAATCAAAAGAAGTCGAACCAGTTGCGGCTCCCCAAGTGACTAGGAGAGTGGTTGTAGAATTACCATTGATGCTACTGATAGAAGGAGCAGCGATTGGTTGTTTAAAGACTTCACTTGAGGCTACGGAGTCAGCGCCGTTAAAAGATTTCACTGCATAATAATAAGTTGTTCCGTTTGCCGCTGTTGAATCAGTATAGCTTGTACCCGAGACTCCTGAAGCAATTTGTGCGTAGGTTCCAGAAACTGTACCTCTCATAATTTTATATGTGCTTGCACCTGCAGCCGCAGTCCAGCTTAAACTAATTTGGCCAGCACCACCGGTTGCGACGAGAGCTGTAGGAGCGAGGGCCGGAGTTATTTGTGAAACCTCAGAGGTATTGGCAGTAGAACCACCACCGATTGTGTTTCGGGCACGGACAATAATGTAATAGGTTTGTCCTGCAGTAAGACCTGTCATTGTATAAGGTGATGTTACACTCGCAACAGTCGTTGTGTAGCTTGTAGTAGATGTGCCATAGCGGACATCGTAGTCAGTGGCGCCGGAAGCAGCTCCCCAAGCAACTTGAATACTCGTAGTAGAGAGAGGTGTAGTTGAAGAAATTGAAAATGCTCCAACGGTAGCGGCCATTGCTTCATTCGAGTTGGCAGATTCTGATCCGTTATAACCACGAACAACATAATAATAACTTGTTCCGGTGGCAACAGTCGTATCTGAATAGTTTGTTACCGCGATACCTGTAGCAATTTGAACATATGTGCCAGATACTGTTCCACGGTAAACTCGGTATGTTGCTGCACCTGCAGATGCTGACCAAGTCAAGTTCACTTGTCCGGTTATCGCATTGGCAACAAGAGTTGTTGGCGCGATGGTTGAAGTTGTTGCAGTCATTTCGTTACTCGTATAACTTGTGCCGGACCCGACAGCATTATTAGCGCGGATGACGATGTAGTATGGTGTCGCCGCTGATAAACCGGTCAGAGTATACGGCGAAGTTAAACCAGTGAGAGTCGTTGAATAATTTCCTGATGAAGTTCCATATCGAACATCATAGGTCGCTGCTCCTGTAGCACTTCCCCAAGTGACATCAATGGTTGAAGCTGATGTTGCAGTGGCAGCGGTTAAGCTGAAAACAGAAATTGTTTGGACTGAAGCTTCACCTGAGTTTGCTGATTCGATACCGTTATAAGCTCGAACCATATAATAATAAGTCGTTCCATTAACCACTGTATTGTCATTGTACGATGTTGCCCCAACGGCCGAAGCAATTTGAGAATAAGTTCCTGAAACGGTTCCACGGTAAATGTTATAGTTTGTAGCACCTGAGACAGTCGTCCATGAAAGTGCTGCATTCCCAGGAGTTGCAACTACCGCAAGACCAGTGGGCACACCGACTGCGGTCTTAGCGTTTAATTCATTTGAGTTATAAAGAGTGCCAGCGCCGATCGTGTTCCTTGCCTGGATTGAGATGAAATAGGTTGTGCCAGAAGTCAGTCCTGTTAATGTGTAAGGGGACGTCGCACCAGTAACAGTTCCAAGATAAACTCCTGTAGAAGTTCCGTAACGAACATAATATGTCGCAGCACCTGTGGCACTTCCCCATGTCAGGTTTATCGAAGTAGCGGAAGCTGCAGTGGCAGCGGTTAAGCTAAAAGTACTAATTGATTGAACGGCAATTTCAGAAGAGTCTGCCGAATCTGTTCCGTTGAAAGCTCTAACAGTGTAGTAATAAGTTGTTCCGTTAGTAACAGTGGTATCTACGTAAGCGGCACCTGCAACACCTGAAGCCAGAAGCGATCTAACACCTGAAGAGGTTCCTCGATAAACTTTATAACTTGAAGCACCACCCATGGCGTTCCAGTTAAGTCCAACTTGTCCAGGAGTTGCACTTGCTACAAAACCTGTCGGAGCACCAAGGGCAGTAAGCTGAGTGCTTTCTGATGATGTAACGGACGTTCCAGTTCCTATTGCATTATTTGCTCTTATGGCGAGGTAGTAAGTTGTTCCAGCAGTTAATCCAGTAATCGTGTAAGGCGAAGTCTGACCGGAAACTGTGGTTGTGTATGAACCAGTGGCCGTTCCATAACGAACGTCATAAGTAGCTCCACCAGTAGGTGCTGACCAAGTGACCTGCACTGAAGTTGAAGAGGGTGAAGAAGTCGAAGCAATTGCGAAGTTTGCAATCGGTTGAGTTGTGACTTCATTAGAGTTGACCGAATCAGCACCATTGAATGCTTTGACGACATAGAAATAAGTAGTGCCGTTTACAGCGGTTGCATCTGTGTAGGAAGTAGGAGCGTTGCCAGTTGCAAGTGATGAATACGTTCCGGAAACAGTACCGCGATAAATTTTGTAATTGGTTGCTCCTGCAACTGCACTCCAAGTTAAGGCAACGCTGCCTGGAGTTGATGTGGCAGCAAGACCTGTTGGTGCACCAAGTGGAGTGACTTGAGAAACTTCAGCACTGGTAGCAGTTGATCCAGAACCAGTGGCATTCACAGCACGAACCACTATATAATAACTTGTTCCACCAGTTAAACCTGAAATTGTGTATGGAGAAGTCTGACTAGTCACAGTGGTTGAATATGATCCAGTGGCCGTACCGTATCTAACATCATAAGTAGTAGCTCCAGAAACTGCAGGCCATGTCACTTGGATTGTTGATGTCGTTGGGGCCGTCGTTGAAGTAATGGTAAAGGCAGCAATTGATTTACCAGTTGCTTCGTTTGAGTTTGCAGATTCATTTCCGTTATAACCACGAACCACATAGTAATATTGAGTGCCGTTGGCAACTGTTGAATCGGTATATGTTGTAGCGACATTTGCCGATGCAATTTGAGTATATGTACCTGAAGAAGTTCCCCGATAGATATTATAATTTGTTGCACCCGATGTTGCTGTCCACGAGAGAGCAATTTGTCCCGTTGTTGCTGCTGCTAATAGACCAGAGGCAGCACTTGGAGATGTCTTGGCATTTAATTCTGAAGAATCATAATTTGTTCCAGAGCCAACAGCATTTTTAGCTCGGACTGAAAAATAATAAGTTGTTCCAGCATTCAGACCAGTTAATGTATAAGGTGAGGTCACGCTAGTAACAGAACTGCCATAAGTACCCGACACAGTTCCATATCTAACATCATAAGTTGCGGCACCACTGGCTGAAGCCCATACCAGATCGATACTTGCAGAAGAAGCGGTGGTGGCCGAAGTGAAAGCAAAATTTGAAATTGATTGGACTGCTATTTCCGAAGAATCAGCAGAATCTGATCCATTGATTGCTCTGACGGTGTAGTAGTAAGTTGTTCCATCTGTAACAGTGGCATCAGTGTATGAAGCAGGAACATTTCCTGAAGCAATTAAAGAGCGTGTTCCAG
>JBILYY010000162.1:0-7388 GCA_044377495.1 Bacteriovoracaceae bacterium
CTTTCAAACGTCCAATAACACCTTCTAGGTAATAGCTTGGAGATAAAAGACTTTTAAGGAGTTGAATTTTAGATTCTTCCACTGACATTCCTGGAACTAATTTGCAGCGATCAAAAAGAAAGCTGACTGTTGGATCATCTTTAGTCATGTGTTTACCAAAGTGATGATCAAGACTGTGTGATTTTTTGTATGACTTAAAAGGTTCAATAAAGAGCGTAAAGCTAATGATGTTACCTAGAATTCCATTGCCCTTACTTTTCCTCGTGAAAAAATTTGAGTGTGAACAGTGATGAACAATTACGATTTGCAATTTTCTCATGGCGCCAGTCACGAGAATCATTCCGATGAATGTGAGAAACATTTCACCGATATAAATTAAAAACCAACCAGAAATAAGAGAAAGAAGAGAAGTCGCAAGATGATAGTAAGGAGTGTGAGTACTACGTTTTTGTCCTTTGGCTGCTCTTCCAGTAATCCAGGTAAGCAGTGGTTGAACGAAAGAGGGTAAGCGAGTCATCGACTCTCTCACGTTTGAATTCAATGAAAGCTCTTCAATTTCAGATTTTTGAGTCAGATCAGGGCCTGAAAATGCGAGTAGGTAAGGTGTCTGTTTTGTTATCATGGGGGCCATCCTTTGTTGCTAATGATAGAGACTAAAGCAACAGTTGCGCCGAGCGACTAATACGTCATTTCAAAAGGTTAAGGTGTTTTTCGGAAGTGAATATTCGGAAACGGAATAATTTATTCGGAATCCGAATATAAAATGGCCGAGGCTTTACCCATGAAATATGTTTGAATTCTTGAAATCGAGGCTCTTAACTAAGAGAATTCAGTAAATAATCAGCCGATTGCTAAGAAGGGGGGATTTATGCTTTTTGATGTAGGGTTAATTGAGGCTATTTTGCCAAATAATAGATATTCAAAGAGCGTTTGAAACTGCCGTACAATCGATTTGTCTCTAGTCACGAGTAGGCTTTAGTCTCTTTGTTTAAAGCGAGGAGGGCAAGTATTTCATTTGGAGTCCTGTTCTTATTACTATTGTGGTCTAATCATTATAATGAAACGATCCTTTTATTTGTTAGCTTTTACTATACCACTTTCCATTTTTCTTTCTTTCTACTTGAAAGGTTGGTGGAGTTATCTGGCCTTAGGTTATACGTTCGTTTTTCTGCCTCTCTTAGAGCTTGTTTTGCCAGTCTTCAATTCGAACCTTTCCCCCGAGGAAGAAGTCCTCTGGAAGTCTGACAAGTACTTTGATGGGATACTCTGGTTAATGGTTCCTCTGCAATATGGTCTGCTTATTTATTTTTGCTCGATACTTAGTCATCACTCTCTTGGGCCATACGAAGTCATTGGTCTGGTCTCGGCCATGGGCATTGGTTGTGGAGTCCTTGGGATAAATGTCGCTCACGAGTTGGGTCACCGGAATAATTTTCTTGAGCAGACGATGGCGAAAATGCTTTTGAGCAGCTCTTTTTATTGGCATTTTTTTATAGAGCACAATAAAGGTCATCATAAGAATGTTTCTACGCCTCATGATCCTGAGAGCTCACGTCTCAATGAAGTGCTCTATACCTTTTGGTTTCGTTCTATTAAAGACAGTTTTCTTTCGGCCTTAAAGATTGACCGAAAGCAAATGCTCCTCGCCCTTTTTATTCAAGCGGCTCTCACACTTGCCATCTTTTTGATTTGGGGAAGTTTTGCCATGTGGGGATTTTTGGCGAGTGCCTTAATCGGTATTATTCTACTTGAGTCAGTGAATTACATTGAGCACTATGGTCTTTCGAGAAAAGAAACTTCGCCGGGTCGCTTTGAAAAAGTACGTCCTGAGCATTCCTGGAACGCAGATAATCCTTTATCCAGGGCCATCTTATTTGATTTATCCAGGCACTCTGATCACCATGCCAATGTTTCGAGAAAATATCAACTCTTGCAGCACTTTGATGCCAGCCCCCAGATGCCGACTGGCTATCCTGGGATGATTCTCTTATCTTTGATCCCGCCACTTTGGTTTAAAGTGATGAACAAGAAAATCTCAAACTTAACTTAGTCTTTTTTAAGAACATTTAAAATTATCTAAGAAGTGTCCTACGAAGGGCCATCTCTTATGAATACCAGAGGATATTAATGAAATCTTTAGTTGGGTAATCGCTAGTGTTCCTAACGCTGCCAACGTTTCTGAAAAAAAAGAGTAATTGATTTTGATAATGAAGAGTTGAGTGGTGATCCAAACAATGTTTGATCTGAATAACTCAGGACAATACTTTCATTCGTTTTAAAAAGATAGCTCGCAAGCAATGAACCGGATGCATAACGCTTGAGAGTCCCTTCTGAAGGTGTTGTTCCAGTCACATCAATTGGTGCCTCGTAAAACCAATTGATCAGACCGCCCAGGCGAATGCTCTCCCAGTTATATCCTGTTCCTACGGCCATACTACCGCCATAGCTTGGTTTGACTGTTCCCTTCGTCGTGTCGTTTGAAACTTCTTTTGGAAATGAGTAATGTCCTTCGATGTTGAAATTGGCATCCCAATGTTCCCAACTTTTTGTTAAAACAGTTCCGGCCCCTAAACCCCAAAATCCTCTCCCTCTTGCATCTATGCCACTTCCATCTTCTGACTCATAGATGGACTTGCCTGTAGGAAGAATGAGAGACAAATATCCAATACCTTTCGGGCGGTATGGATTGTAATCCCAGTCTGGCAGGTACTCATATCCTAACTGAAGGGAGATATCTCCAAGACCAGCTGAACTATCCGCTTGGGCGCCTTCTCTTGTTCGTTGTTGATAGGGGACAGAGATACCAAATTGATAGAGGTCCTTGAAGACATGAGCACCTTCAATTTTGTAGGTTTCAGTTATGTCCTTTTCTTCCCGACGTCTCCAATCACCATTTGTAAACACGTCTGCATGAATCCGTGAGTAGGTGTAGGTTAGTGCCATTTGAGCTTTGTCATCACTGGTGATAATCGATGGAATGGTAAAACCGGAACCACAGCAAGGGGCGCCAAAACTTTTTCCAATAACCATGAATAAGCTTAGGCTAAATAGTAATTTTCTGAATTTTCTCTTCGACAACATTAGACCCATCTTTTAATTGATAACGAATATCCCAAGGGCCTGGCATGATAAAAAATATCTCACTTGCTTTGTATCGGCCGACATTCGTTCTTTCGATTTTGACTGGGGATGATCCATGCCCCATGCTTGGCATCCAGAGAACAATGGAGAGATCATTTACCGGATCGATAAACCTGGTCTGATCATTTCGATCAACAAAACTTAAATTCATTTCTCCGTAAGTACTTTCAGAGGGCTTCTGAACCCATTCGGTTTTAAGGCAAACATCTTCGGTCGAGAATAAGAACCCACATTCACCAGTAATGCCATCTATTTTTCCTTCTAGCCCACTAACGTAATGAGGTTTCGCGCAAGAAGCGAACAAGATCAGTATCAGGATAAAAAGTGGGGACAATTTATTTTCTCGCAATTTTGCACCCTAGAACTCTTGTTCTTGAACTTTCAATTTTTTCACCTGCGATAAATTTCTTCAATGTGACTTTGAGATAAAAACTATCCGCTTGTTCTGGATCGGCAGAGGACGTAACCCCACCTTGATAGGCCAGTGATCCCTCTGGATTGATGAGAAATGCATGGGGTGTACGATAGGCCTTTAGTCGATCCGCCCATTCAGTAGAGTTGTCCTGAAAAACAGGAAAAGGGAGATTCTTTGATTTAAAGTATTCTTTGCTAGCGTTAGGACTTTCATTGGTATTTGAATGGATGCCGATGAATTTTATATCGGGAAACTCTTTTGAGAGTTCCACTAAATGGTTGATGTGTGCGTTGGAGCAAGGGCATAAGTTTGAAAGAAAAACAACGACCGTTCCTTTCTTGGCATCTTTCCATTGGTGATCTTTTGTTTCACCAGTTCCAAGATCCATTGCATGGATTGGTGGTAGAGACTGTGCAAAGCTCTGAGTGGTCAAAGCGATCAGTAAAAAGAGCAGCATTTTCATTAGGAGGTTATATCCTTTTTCTCTCTCTTTTGGGTGCAACAATTTGTTGCTAATAAAAGTATAAAATACCTGCTATAGTCCTATTTATTTGGAGGTTTCTATGAAATCTGTATTCTGTGTCGCGTTATTAACTCTTCGCTTTCTATCTTTTGCAAATATCAATAACGAAGGCACCTGCTCTCAAGTGACAAAAGTTTGCGCTGTCTATCATACTGATTCGCCATTTATTGCCAACCAAGAGGCCAGATTTCTCCTTATTTTAGAATCTTCTGATCAAAAAGAAGTGAGCTTTGTGAAAGCAGATCTTTGGATGCAAATGGGTAGTCATGGACACGGATCGTCACCCTTAAAGATTACTCAGGTTGCTCCAGGGCAATTCGATATTACAAAAGCGTATTTTGTAATGAAGGGAACTTGGCAGATACGTGTCACTTACGAGCAAGATTCAAAACAAGAAACACTCATCATTCCAGTTACGATCAAATAATAATTATTAAGGTTTCTTTTTTAACTTTCTTTGAAGGACAGGCGAAATTAGAACTACATTAGAGATACAAGAACTCTAGGGGAATCGGATGAACTTCGGTCTCACTTAAGGAATAAATATTGTTATTTATCGCAGGTAATTTGGCCATGTTGAGCAATACAATTATATCCGCACTCGATATTTCCATAGGCAGCAACGCAATCCATGTCAGATTTTGGAGCGCATTTTACAACACCATAAGCACTCTTACAGTGGTAACCGCAGACTTTTTTACCGTAAGCTTCAAGACATTCTTTTTTTACTCTGGGGCTTGAACCGTAACTATTGGTTTCGTTATTCAGAGTGATGTTGGTTGTGCTTGGTTTTGAAGCGAGAACAAAGTTGTAGCCTTCACGGTTTCCTTTAAGAAGTTCTTTTTTTCCTTCCTCTGAGCAAACACCTTCTCGATCAAGATTAGTATACAAAGGCAGATTTGATTTGGCGGAATTCACACCTTGAGCATATCCATACTCATAATTACAGTCAGAAGGTTTCATCGTGGCACAGGCCGATAAAAAGAGAAGGCTAGAGATTAAAAATATATTCATGTGATGATTTTAGGATGATTTGAACTTATTCTACAACTGTTTTATTGAATTTTGTCAGCTGTTCACACATTAGTTTTATGACCTTTTCTCTCTTAAATAAGAAGATTAAGTAAATTGAAGCAAGTTGGTTCAAGATTCTCATCAAACAATTATAAGAGATGGCCCTAGAATTCTTGTATGTCTTATGTCGTTCTAATTTCGCCTGTCCTTTTATAGTCATCTGAGCCTTCTTGTTGCTTCAAATAATCCGAACTAATTTATACTGATCTTGCCAGTTTCACGTAGTGATTAAATGCGACCCATCTTAATACAAGCAAAACGCTTAGAATGACCGGGATCCACATGAGCGGAATGAGCGATGAGCCAGTGCCCAAGAGCATGCCAATAAAAACTCCTGAATCGATAAAGAAGTTCACTAGGCCAAAACTTGAGCCTAAATTTTCTTTTTTTGTCAGTTGCGTAGTCACAATCTGAGTTTTGGCAGAGAAGTATATTGACGAGAAAACATAGGCAGAAGCAAAAACAATAACAAATAATGGACGCTGGTTATTAAAAATCAGGAATAAGAATCCACACATGGAAATTGTTAACACTTTGAACCACATCCCATGATCAAGAACCTTTGTCTTGCGCATGACCAAAGTTGCAGTAAATCCAGACAGACCGGCGAACAGCCAAAACATAGAAATGTCTTGAGTTGAACCCATCTTTGATAGATGACTCACAAACAAGGGATTTAAAGGAATAGATAAAAGGCCTGTTAGAAAAGCAGTGAATACAAATGAAGGAGATGAAAAGAAAGGCTTAAGCTGAATAATTGAGTTTTTTAAAGAAACCTTCTCTTTTGAAAATTCCAATTCTTCAACGAATGGATCATTCTTCATAAGAAAATATTGAGTCACACATGTGATGGCAAAAGCGCCAAAACAAATAAATAAACTGCTCTTCCCAAATTCTAAAAAGACCCATGGACCTAATGAGAACCCAAGTAATTTAGAAATTAAGGCAACCATTGTTCTTTCAATAATTCGATTTTTAAGATTCTCTGACCGAGATGCCTTGAGTAACCATACAGATTCAGAAATATATCCCAATGAAAAATTGAAATACAGAAACGGCAGGGCCAGCAGTAAATACTCAGTTTGCTGTAGAGTCGTAAGCGCCAGGATCACTAAGATAAGAATCATACTGATGAAATGACTTCTCACCGCCAACTTCTTATAGTTTCCTTTATCCCCCCAGATCCCACCCAATAAAGTGCAAAGCAGAGTTCCAAAAGTCGCTAAACTATAGACGCCACTTAAAGACCAGTTTTGATTGGACACTGAAGTAAAGTAAACGGGAAAACCCGTCCAAAATAAACTTGCACCAAAGGTTCCAATTGCAGCCGAAAGTAATAATCTAATTGATGAGTTCATCGTTATACTAGCTCTGGAAAATGTCTTTCAATTAACTTCACTGTCTCATACAGAAATACTTCCTCTTCTTCATGAGTGACATTAGTTCCTTTAAGGCCTGCATAAGGGAAATGATGAAGATAGTGTCCAAAAACATTATCACAGTCAGAGATATAGTTCCTAGTATCTAAAATATGCAAATGCCAGAAATCATCTACCTCACGAGTTGGAACAATAATCTGATCAGGATATGACTTACAAAGAAAAAGAAAGGCACGGTAGAGATCAGCAACAGACAAGGCTGTCTCTAAGTCCCATCCATATCCTGAATGGCCATCCATGGATTTAAAGATGATGCGCTTAAGATTCAATTCATTAATCTCAAGAGATGGTGTTACTAGCTTAGGAGGCATGATTGAATTTATATTGAGAGCTGGTTCAAAAGTATAAGCATTTAAGTTTTTCATAAAAGTCCCAAAAAAAAAAGGGGCCCAGTTAAGGGCCCTTGAAGATTAATTGTAAGATGTCGCCGGTTTTGAATATTTCCAAGAAATTTTTCTCATATGTGCCTCCTTTTTCAGCATCTTAATGCTCTTAGGCCCGGCAGGGAATCAATGAGTGAGAATGAGAGAAGACAGTTCAGTTATGAAATAGACCGGTAAAAACTACTTAAAAATAGACCCCTTCCCCAGGAGAATAGAGATATCGTCGGCTAAACCTTCAGCCTTGGCCCCATCGGCTTTTCCAGCTTTTTTTACTTCGAAGAGGACTTCAAGCAGCTTAGGACTTTTAGCCTTCATATGAGTTGGTCCTTTTTGGGCCGACCTTGTATGTCCAATATAGTTCTAATTTCGCCTGTCCTTTTGGCCTACAGTTGTAAAAGAATTGTCATATCAAA
>JBILYY010000045.1:0-21196 GCA_044377495.1 Bacteriovoracaceae bacterium
ATTTCAAGATTTTCATCTTTAGTTACCTGAAGACGAACAAGTCCTTTGACGAAATTAATTATTGAGAAGCTCTTTTCTTTATCACCACTACCCTCAATTAGGCTTTCAGTTATCTTGATTTGCGTATATTTTGAAAGACTCATTTGTGTTGTTGGATAGAGATAAACCACCACAACACTATCCATAGTGAAAAGTTCATCACCTTTTTCAAGAAGAGTATCTTGAGCAAGAGTAATTTTCTCTTGATTCCTGGAAATATAAGCACTGCCAGGGACGAGCAATTTTGAAATTTTACCAACTTCGGCAAATGACGCAGAAATCATAAGGATAGTGGCCATAAACCAGAGAATCATGAAAAGCCTTTGTGAATGTAATCAATCCTTAATATTTTGACCCTTATGTTTTATAAAGACAACACAACCAATCTTTATTGACAGAAAAGGTAAGACTTACGAGTATAAAGTTCATTTTATTGTATTTTAGGAGATGTATGAAATTTGTATTTTTTATTATTTTTTTATGTACGAGTTTAATTGCTCAAGCCCAGCTCACAAATGAATCTGAACTAGGGATTGCAGGAGTAAACGGCAACACTAAAACCCAAACCTATACTGCAAAGCAGTTAAATGATTACAAGTGGGATTCTAACGTTGTTGGCCTTAAGGCAAGATACCTTAATGCCAAAACGAATGGAGCCGAGACAGCCCTCTATTTCATGGGTGGACTTCGCTATGAAAGACAATTATCAAATCATTTTGGATTATTCATTGGTGAATTATTCGAAAAAGACAAGTTCACAGGAATAGAAAAGCGACTCGTCTCTGACTTGGGCGGAAAGTATCGTTTCATTGATTCAGACATGACCAAGTTTTTCTCAGAGCTAGGCTATCGCTATATGCATGAAAATCGACTTGATGATTCTGCTGCTTATAGTAGTTATGGTCGTGCCTACATTGAATGGGAAAATAAATGGAACGCAAGTTTTTCTACAAAATATTGGTTAGAATATCTGCCGAACTTTACAACGAATAAAGACTGGCAATTAAATACTGAGCTTTCTCTTTCAGCAGTCCTTAACAGTACTTTTTCTCTCAAATCAGGAGTACTTGTTAGAAATGATAATTCACCGGCACCTGGGGTTATTTACAAAACTGACACACTTTTCACTACAGCATTAGTTGCTAAGTTCTAATAAAGCAGAAGTACCATCCCATGGAAAAATCGAAATTTTCGAATAATCCATCGGGGTGGCTTCACCTAAGTGATAAAAAAACCTTGAAACAAAACTATCTTGAAATTTTTTGGCATTAGACGTGTTGGTTGTGTGATTCAAAATCGCAAAAGGTACTTGTCCATTTATTAGTAAAACGCCTGCCAAGGTTGAAGAATGCATAAGTGTGCCGGTTTTCGAGATAACTGCCTCATGCGTTTCAGGATAGTCTTTAAACCGATCTCTGAAAGAACCAAAATCCTCTCCACCATTAACTGCAACTATATCGCTAAGACTCAAATTATGCTTTTTTACGCTCTCACTTAAAAGTGCAATGATTTTAATGACCATTCGGCATGAAGCCAGATTGTCGGTTCTTGAGTTCGGTGTCTTTACGGGTAGGCCACTTCCGTTATAGATCCGGTATGATTTACTGTCGATGCCTTTCTCAGTCATTAATGTTTCGAATTTTTTAACCCGACCAGCTTCCAAATACACATTTTGTGCCACGAGGTTTTTTGACATCACGTTCATCGACTTTAGAATGGCATGAAGTGGCTTTGATTTATGAATGTATATCGAAGGCAGAGAATTGATCAAAGGGTTTCCAACACTTAATGTGACTGTTGTAGCATTAATAGAAGGAGTTCTTGTTTTATCAAGAACAACATTTTCTTCTTGCGCGAAAGCATAAGCAGTTAACCATTGCGTACGAAGAAATTTAACATTTTTGCTATTTAAATAAGTGGCAAGTCTTAAGCGGGTATGACTCGTGGTTATGTCTTGATGGCTTTGTAATGCAACATCTGAAAAAATAAAATTTTTATCAAACGTTACTGTTTTAAATGATTTATATCCTAAATCATTTAGTGCTTTCATAAGTAGCATCATCTTTTCTTCTTCAAAATAAGGATCTCTCGATCCTTCAATGTGAAGCTTATCACCACTAATATATAGCTTGGTTTCAAAACGCTTATTTAAATCGAGAGTTTCTGAAGCTGCAAAAGTCGATAATAGTTTTGTTACAGAAGCGATCCTTTGTAACTTATCAACTTGGTAGCCTTCAACTACTCCGGATTGGTTATAGCAAAAAGTTTGTTCCGAAATTGGTGATATGCCACTTTTGGGTAACATGGTTTTAAAATCCAACACCAAAGATTCTGATGTCTGGGCAAACGCCGAGAAAGAAAAAACAGAGATCAAAAGTAATAGTTGTTTCATGAGTTAATTTTAACCCGTTTTTTGAGAGTGAAGCTTAATGCGAGTAAATATTACAGAAATAAAAAAGGCTCCCATTGGGAGCCTTGAAAGATATTTTCAATAATTGAAAATTAATCGTGAACGTAAATCCAAGTAGCAGCAGCACCGTGAGTAGTTACAGCGTCGTTAAAAGCGATGGCATTTATTGGATGAATGCGAATGCAACCATGTGAAAGAGGTACTGTACCTAGTTTACTAATGTTCCCAGTAGTTTCGGTACCTGTTGTTCCATGAACGCCATACCCACCTCTAACAAAGACCACAAATGGCATATTCCCGTAACTTTTTTTATCCGGACCGACCCAGTTACCACCTGGATATTTTGAAGAACTATATTTTTTGTAAGCACGAAGCGGGGCTTCAGGGTGACGGTCAAAACTAGGGGTTGCATGACCTTTCGAGCCAGTTGTTGCACGAAGCTCGCCATTTTTAAGATTACCAGTTTTATCAAAAACAAGTTCCCCATTTATTCTAAGTGTTGCACGTTGGGTTGTTCTATTAACTTCGATATAGACCGCACAAGTATCACGAAAACAATCACCCACTAAGCTCTGTTTCGCATCGTTAACGATAACTCTGCTGTCGGCATTTAGAAGATCATTTTCTAATAGTACCTGTTCGATATTTGATGCGTCTGGAACTAATTCTTCCACCATCATGCTTGCAGAAGCCGCTTTTGCTTGGCCTGATAATGTAACCAAAGTAGCCATTGTAAGCATGAAAAATTTAACTTTCATTTATCCTCCGCTAGTGTCACATTTTCTGTGGAATCACTGATGTTTATAGTGATGAAACTATACAACGGGCCCTAACGCGCTGCAATATAACCATGTAAAGGTTACACTTCGCTTAAGCCCAGGGGATTTGAATTGAGTGCTGAGTGGTTTTTTAAATTAAAAGAATTTGATTCTCTTGGAAAGATGAAGGCCGGTCATTTAAAGGTCATAAAAGAGCAGGAAGGCCGCTTATCCAAGTTAAGCGACAAACGCCTGGAACAACTATCCGAAGCGGGTACCCTTAGATCTGAGCTTCTTTCTGTACAGCAGTCCTACTTTGAAACTGAAAAAAAAATGAATACCTGCGAAGAACAGGCATCACGTTTACGCTCTATTGGAGGAGATGAAGCCAAAATAGCTGCCTTTAAAAAAGAAGCCGCTGATCTTGAAAATAAACTTTTCGAGTATATTGAAAGGACAGAGGCCATCCAATCATCACTGGAAGACAATAAGACCTTTCTTGCTGGACTAGAAAATACTTTTAAAGAAATTGAAGAGGAAGTCACGCGTGAAGTGCAAGAAAATCAGACGGGCATAGCTCAAGCCGACATGAGGATGAAACTAATCAAAGAAGAATTGCCACCTAACTTTAAAGCAATTCTGGAAAGTACCTTGAAAAAGAATCTAGCAGTTGGTTCTTTTACCCGAATCGATAATGGCAGTTGTTTTTTTTGTCGTTATAAAATTTCTCGGACTGATGAGTCCGAAATTGATATGCAGCAAATGTTAAAGCTTTGTCCGCAGTGTTCGAGAATTTTTCTGCCGTATGGAAGTTAGCGGTGAATTACGGCTTGGGTCACGTTAAGTGTCTGTGAACCTTGCTGATACCCGCCCTGCTGCTGATATCCACCTTGCTGTTGATAACCTGTTTGTAATGAACCTGTAATTTTTGCTCTAAATCTCTGTGAACCATTCACCATGACCGGCTGAATTCCTTGCTGTTGAGCAACTTGAAAAGCTTGGGACATAATCTGATATGAGTTTTGAGAAATTTGATAAGTCGTATTTCCTACAAAAGCAACTGGTTGGTTTGTATCGAGAAATCCTTCCATTGTTGAAACTTTATAAGGGTCACTCGAAAATTGGTTGCTTGATCCACTATCTTTGTCCTTATTTCCACAAGCCACTACACCAAGGGCCAAAGCCGTAACGAGAAATAAAAAACTAAGATTTTTCATCAGATAACTCCTGTTGATCAGATTTATCGGTAGATTCAGAACAGACCTTAACTCTTTTCCTTGTTTGCCTTATATTAAGCCCTTAGATCCCTTGCCCACTCATCACCCCTTTTGTATGATGCCCCCTAAACCGAGATCAGGGGACTATCGCCGGCAGCAATGCGGGAGGAAAGTCCGGACACCATAGAGCATCGTAGCGGGTAATGCCCGTCCGTCGTGAGGCGAGGACAAGTGCAACAGAAAGTATGTATGGCGTGGGGAAACTCACGTGCGTAGTGAAACCAGGTAAACTCTACGAGGTGCAAGTCCATGTAGGTGAGCGTTGAGTCTGCTCGAGGAGCTCACGGGTAGGATGCTTGAGCCATGGGGTAACTCATGGCCTAGAGGAATGATAGTTTAATACAGAATCCGGCTTAATCCTGATCTCGGTTTTTTCTTATGGCTTTAGAACTCGCAGTGGAGAGGTTGGATTTTTCATCCTCGAACTCTCTCCACTCTACTTTTTCGGTAAAGCCTATCTCTTTTAGCATTTTCATTTCAGTAACGAGAATCGAGTTAACTATTTTATATTTTGTAATCGTTGTCTTAAATTGCTTTAAATCTTTATGCGCAATTTTCGTTTCTAGTTTTGGATATTGTTTTAATTTTTTGTCTGTTGAAGAAACTACCATCGTAGGTACTTCATATTGGCCGGTTAACCATTCTTTGTCCGATTTTTTATAAACCAGTACTTTATTCTTTTTGATTATCAGAATTCGCAAGAGATGAAGCTCATGAACTTCTGTGCTTTTTAGGGTAACTGCCTTCTCCATCGGAAAACTGAGCTGATTTTTGGCTTTAAAAGCATGGCAGTCACTTTTTAACGGGCAGAGTTCACAACTGGCCTTCCTCGCCTGGCAATAAGTTCTTCCAAGGTCCATCAGAGCTTCGTTTAATGCTCGATAGGAAAGTTTAAAATTAGAAAAAATTTTATCTTCATTAAAAAGTTCAAGGATTTTTTTCTGGAGCTTCAAGCCTTTTTCAACCTTCAAACCATATAACCTAGCAATGACTCTTTCCAAGTTTGCATCAACTGCTAAACCACGAGCATCGGTTCCAATAGCAATCAGCGCGTTCGATGTATAAGGACCAATACCAGGAATCTCTTGGAGCTTTGAAGCGGTATTCGGAAATTTTCCATGACACTGGGTAAAAATATATTCCGAGATTTTTTTCAAATTGCGAGCGCGACGATAATAGCCAAGTCCTTTCCATGCTACGACAACTTCTTCCTCAGTAGCAGTTGCCAGGCTTTCAAGATCCGGAAATTTCTGCAAGAATCTTTCATAGTGATTCTTTACCGTTCCTACTGTTGTCTGCTGAAGCATAATCTCTGAAACAAGTGTTCCATAAATAGTGCGCTTCTTTCTCCAGGGAAGATCAGTAAAATCTGTTTGAGACCATTGAATAAGTTTTTGAAGACTCATATTAGGATTCTAACGACAACTCTTGGCCAAGTCATCAACCATATCTAAGAGTTGCGAGGCCATTATAGGATCTTTATCCCCGCGAAATGTTCCATGCTTAGATTCAATATAATCAGCAAAGTCTTTAGAAAATTCATAGATATCGGTAACGATCACCAATTTTTTAGCATCTGAGCGCTCAATCCAATCAATCATTCGTTTAGAATCATTGAGACCTTGATTATTACAAAGTGCATCCATAGAGCCTGCCTGCTTAATCGACGTATCAAACATCATGACATTAACTTTCTGATTGAAGGGGCAACTCGAATCGAGTTGCTTCATCATGCTCTTGCGAAAGCAACCACCCTCTTTATCCGAAAAATCCATCTCGCGCATCGATGAACTGGTATCAATCCAAAGATCAAGTTTGAAATTCGCTTTGACTTCTTTACGGGCCTTACCACAAAAAATATCAAAGTAATTATTGGGATCACAATTGATGAGATCGGTATCAATGCCATTGCCTGATTTTATGGACGGTGTTTTTTCATTTACAGCTTTATCTATATTAACGTCAGTGCTGTCGCTATCTTTTTTATACAATCCAAACTGTGGATCAAAACAAAAATCTCCCATCTCTTGGCATTTTAGTTCTGCCGTCATTGAACGAAGGACGTAAGGTCTCTCATTAATCATTTGCTGAACTTCAGCTTTTTTATGGGCAGAAATAAACCACACCTCAATAGACAGAGGTGCAGCGTATGCGCTTTGAAGAAGAATAAAACTTAGGATCAGTCTGATCATTAAAATTCAACGTTCCTTTGTCGGAAATAGCGAAAAATCGCGTCTCCCAAATCCACCACTAAGTCGCGGTCATTACCATCAAGGCTTAAAAAATCATTCATATATGCTTTCTGTCTTGGTGATAGAGTCTCTAGTTTTTCCCTGATCGTTATCTCAGTTTTAACCGGACCTACTGTATGTTCACCAAAAGGCATCTGATGTTTCTTTCCCGCAATATTAATGGTTGCTGTCGTTTTTGTTTTCGATTCAGCTTGCATCGCAGGAGGCTCATCGGCCGCACTTGCCTTCTGTTCGGCTACTTTCTGATCTTTATAAAACTGCACGAGTCTCTTTAGTGTCTCGGTTGAATCTTCTTCCACACCATCAATGATTTCGTGCAAAGGAATATTGAGTGTTGCAATTATATTTGCAACCAGCTGCTCATCCACGGTACTAGTTTTCAAATTGAGAAAACGACTCATGGTCGAAATACCCACATTCATCATCTCAGATAGGTCTTTTTGAGTTAATCCTCCCCGCAATTGCATATACTTACGCACGGTTGCCAGGAAGTTTTCAAGAAAGTCAGAATTAAATCTAATCATACGTACCTCGTTGATATCCTTGTCGGTTTGCAAATAAATTCCTTAATGCAATTTTATTTCTTGACGCAATCGGTCAAATATCATATAATTGCAGACAGGAAACAAACAAAGGTCGGAGGGGACCATGATCACCAAAACACTTGAAATGACTCAGGAAGATCAAACAGCAAGCTACCAAATGATTAAGGATGAGCATTAAGCTTCGCTCGTAGTAACCTCTCAAACTCTTGCAGGTTCAAAGATTAATTTGAGCTCCTACCAGCAAGTGGTTTTCTCCGACTGTGTTTTCTATGCTGTAGAGTTTCAAGGAGTTACTTTCGAAAACTGTGTTTTTGATAATTGCAACTTTGAATTTTCTCACATTCGTAAGTGCAAGTTCAAGAATTGCAGCTTTAATAATTGCACATGGAAAGCCACTTCAACAATAAATACTGTTTATGTGAATTGTGTTCTTGATCAGTACCTCTCCCAATTGACTGAGGTAAATGACAACGAGACTGCACTCACATCTGATCTTCAACTTCTCATTGCATGCTAAAAGGCGGGTGATATGAACTTAGGATTTTATGGATTAACACTTATGATTAACATCTTCGGCCTGGCGGTCCTAATTAAGGCCTACGGGATTTAGCCAAGTTGATGAGTTCTACCCAAAAAGCCTCTCACTAACTCGCGGTTAGTGAGAGGTTTTTTAGGTTTAAACGTGTAACTCTTTCAAAAATCAAGATTCTATCTCAACATCATTCTAGACTTTCATCTTGTAACCTTACAAAGGATGAATATGAAAGCACTACTAATCTCATCATTACTTATGTTGTCTGCGACAGCACTTGCTCAAGATCTTTTTGTTATCAAAAAGAGTATGAATCCTAAAAATGTTCTTCATTATAAAGCTGTGGTCGAGGGGTGCAAACTCAAAACTGTTTCAGCTTATTGGATCATGGGCGAAGACGACGGCCATTTGGAAGGTTTGACAAGTAAGGAGACAAGTTACTTCCAACCTAAAATTAGTTATGCGAAAGAAACTGAAGCTGACTTTTCTATTGGTGCCATGGAAAAGATGGGTTCAAAAATTCCAGATAAAAGCATAAGAGTTCGTCTTGAAAACTGTAAGCCAAAAGCTTTCTTAGAATTAAATGGGCAAGAAATCCAATTAACTCAAATTGATGTGAGCGTGAACTTATTTATGTCAGTTAAGTATATGACGATTACTGGCCAAGCACCAAATGGTGAGAAGATTAGTCACCAAATTGAAAACTAACCGTTAATAATTTTAGTCTTGGCCGGTGGGGTAAATTCAAAATGCTTCGCCGGAAAAGATGTGTCTTCTTTAAAATCTAAAAACTTAAGATTCACTTTTCTTCCATCAGCATAAATCAAAGTCATTTTTTCAAACTCACTCATCTTTTGAACTAGCTTAGCTTCTTTCGTAGCATGAAATATAACTTCTTTCAGAGTCAATTCTTTTTGAACCGTTTTTACAAAGGTAAGTGAAAGGTCATTACCAGAATACTTATAAGTAAATAGTTTAGAGCCTTCAATCCCATTACGAATTGAATCTAAAAACTTTGTCAGGGGTAGCTTTTGAGATTTTTGAATTGTTACCTGACCCTGTTCATCTTCAACAAACGGAGGCACGTAGTACCAGCTCCTATTTGGGTTACTAACAAAAGATGAAGGGTTAGGTGAAATAATTTCAAAACGAATATGACCTGGAAACATATAATCAATTTTTCCAAAGCTCTTCTTTTCTTTACCAGTTGCCATTGAAATGATGCTTTCTTCAAAATTAGCGGAGAAAGAACCAGGCACAAACCCCTTAGCAAAAGTCAGGGTTGAAAATATTAATGAAAGAAACAAAATTTTCATGGGGATCCTAGATAAAAAAAGGGGAAGGCTTCCTCTTACTGAAGTCGCTTTCCCCTGCCACAAAGCACTAATGGAGCTGAACAGAAACGGCCTTGGATACGCCAGGCTCCTGCATAGTAACGCCATACAAGGTGTCGTTAAGTTCCATGGTCTTTTTATTATGAGTAATTAAAATAAACTGAGACTCCGAACTCATCTCTCTTAAGAGTTCTGCAAATCTACCTACGTTAGCATCATCAAGAGGAGCATCAACCTCATCCAATAAACAGAATGGAGAAGGCTTAACAAGAAAAATAGAAAAAATGAGTGATACTGCAGTCATTGCTTTCTCACCACCTGACATAAGCGTGATAGAAGTCATTTTCTTGCCAGGAGGCTTCGCCACAATATCAACACCACATTCGATAGAATCAAGGTCACCAATGATTTCAAGTCTTGCTTCACCACCACCAAAGATGATTGGAAATACTTTCGAGAATCTCTCATTAACTTCTGAGAAAGCTTCTTTGAAGCGTTCCTTCGATTTTTCGTCAATATGAGATATCGCAGTTTGGAGATCTGTAAGAGATTTCTTTAATTCTTCTTCTTGAGTTTTCAAAAAGTCATAACGAAGTTTTTGACGGTTGTAATCTTCAATCGCAGCCCAGTTAATTTCACCGAGACGATTAAATTCCGTTTTATAATCTTTGTATTTTTCTTTAGCTTCTTTGATTTGACCAGGAAAGCGCTTCTCAAACTCATATTCTTGAACAAGTATCGCCTTAGGACCATCTTCAGTTTCCATCATATACATAGAAGAGAGATCTTTTAGGTCGGTAACTTTATCAGAAACAATTTCAAGGTGTTTCATTATGACCGATCGAAGATCAATCTTGTAGCGCTCGAATACATCTTTTGCCAGGAGTTCTTCTTCAAGAATAATCTGAGTCGTTTTAAGCTCTAGCTCAACATTCTCTTTTTCAATTTTATTGATACGAGAGTTAATGTCTTTGAGTTCAGATTCTTTTTCCTGCATACAGAGAAGGACTTGGGCAATCTGATCTTTCAAAAGATCTAGAAATGTTTCTTTATCGGATAGAACTTCTGACATATCACAGTTTGAGGCTTCAACAGTCTCTACTTCTGTGTGAGCATTTTCGATTTCAGACTGATAAGTTTCAAGTAACTCAACATTTGCTTGTTGTTTTTCTTTGTAGCGTTCAATTTGAGAATTAACATCTTCAACTTGGGATTTCAAAGATGACAACTGCTGTTGGTAGCTTTGGGCCTTAACTTTGAGCTCCATCATATCATCGCGCTCATTCTCAAAAGTAATTTTAAGCTCATGAAAACGAGATTCAAGATCAGCGACATCCGAAGAAAGCGCTTTAACTTCACTCTCCAAGCTTTCTTTCGCAATCAATAAACTCTCATCTGATTCAAGCAGATCTAAACGAGATTTAGAGGTTTCTTGCTTACGACCGATGAGGATTTGTAAACGAGATGAGTTTGAAGACTGGTTAGCTTCTTTAGATTCAAGAGCGGCTTTAGTCCCTACAAAAACAGTATTGATGTCATTAAAATCTTTCATCGTGCTTTCTAGGCTTACGCGCTTATCAGCAAGTTTGATTTCAACTTCTTTAAGGGTGATTTCTAGAGCAGATAGTTCTGTTTGTTTAGCTTCAAGTTCAATACTCATTTCTTGAATCAGGTTATTTCGTTGAACAATCCCCTGTGCTTCTGAATTTGAATCATTACGAATACCGTAGATAACAGAATTACCCACTTTCTTAATCAGAACCTTACCGTCTTTAGAAACAAGCCCTTTGAATTGAATCTCAGGATTGATTTTTGAAGCAAGTTCAGCTGTTAAGTTTTCAACTACAAAAAATCCGTTAAGAATTTTTGAAAGTTTATCTGAATAATCAGTGTTGTTAATTCTAACGATATCAGACAGTGCTCTCATGCCCTGACAGCCTTGAGTTTCAAGTCGGCCAACAGACTCCACTGAAATCATTGACTCTTGAGGCCAAAGCATATCAACCGTAGCATCAAAGTCTGTTACGTAGTTTGCAAAAGCATCTTTATTGGCCGTTGCAAGTACAGCATCTAGTGATTCACCGATCAACTGTTCAACAGCGACAGCGTATTCTGGGTCACATTCAATCAACTTACCAAGTACTTCAATTGTACCGTCAGTAATTTTGTTAACTAGCTTAACCGCGCCAGCGCGATGGCCATCAGCAGAGTTATTAATTTCGATTAGTGAATTTCGTTTTGATTCGAGTTGGATAACAATACGTGAAAGCTCCCGAAACTTAATTTCATTCGCTCTCATTTCACTATTAAGAAACTCTACTTCATCCTTGAGAGTAGGCAGAAGAATTTGTAATTCTTCTACCTTCGCCTGAGAAGACTTCACTTTCGCGCGGTCTTTCATTAAGTCATCCGTGAAATTCGACGTACTCTTTTCTAATGTTTCAATTTCTAAGGTGTAGTCCTGGAGTAAACGGGCATATTCTTCAAGCTTGGAAGAATTTTTGAAAGCTTCGTTATCCAGTGAGTGGAACTTTTCTTTTGAGGCTGAAAGATTGCGACGCTTCTCATGCAATTCTTCTTCCAGATCAAACATTTGAGCTTTAAGAAGCTCTACTTTTTCCTCTAAAGACGAAAAATCCATTTGCTCGTAGTTGTTAGACTCAAGCTCAACTAATTGAGCATTAAGGGCTTCCAAACGCTCAGAGCGCTTCTCAATATCAATATTTAGCTCTTCATTTTCGCTGTTAGCGCGATCGATATGCTTTTCTTTATCGATCAATGATTTCTTAAGGTGCTTAACTTTTTCCTCAGATGCCGCGAGTTCACGCGAATGCTCATTATAGTCGTCCTGAGCAACATCAATTTTCTCGATTAGATCTGTCTTTTGTATTTTTTCATCTTCCAATAAAAGATCAATCTGAGATTTTCTGAGGCTTAGGTTTGTATGATCATTGTTACGTGTTTCAAGCATGTCATTAGCATTAACATAATCTTGAATGTAGTCATGCATACGATGCGATTCAACGATCAATTCATATTTACGGATTCGTTCACGAAGAGTTTTGGCTTTTTCGGCTTTTTCAGCTTGAAGTTCAAGCTTCTTAAGATTTTTATAAATTTCATTTTGAAGATCTTCAAGACGAGTCAAATTTGACTCCGTATTTTCAATCTTTTTAAGTGACTCACGTTTGCGAAGCTTGAATTTTGTAATCCCCGCAACTTCCTCAATCATCACTCGACGCTCTTCAGGCTTAGCATTAACTAACTTGTTAATTTCACCTTGCGCGATAATAGAATAAGATTTTGCACCCGCACCAGTATCCATGAACACTTCATGGATATCTTTCAAGCGAGCTTGCTCGTTATTAATACGGTATTCAGTGTCCCCGTTTCGATAAAGCTTACGAGTAAGGTGAATCTCAGCTGGCTTGGCAACAGTTCCGTTAATATGAATGTGCTTACCATTTATATTATCGAGTACTAGTGTTACTTCTGCAAACGAAGCTGGAGTATATTTAGAAGAACCAGCAAAGATCAAATCTTTCATGCTAGTACCACGAAGATGTTTGGCCGATTGCTCGCCCATAACCCAAAATAGTGCGTCTACGATATTTGATTTACCGCAACCGTTGGGTCCAACGATCCCTGTAATACCTTCATCAAAAATGATTGTTGTTTTATCTTTGAAGGATTTAAATCCCTGAATGATGAGCCTGTTTAGTCTCATGGTGCCTCTCGTCTAGTGTTTGTGTGTGACCACCAACTCTAAAGAAAACTTCCACATCTTGTGTCCATTTTAGTCAGATAAATTTGATGATGAGTTATAATCCCGAAACATTCTAGGCCTGTCTATAATTTTCGCTCTTACTGAGTCTTGCAAAGGAGTCAATGACTCAACGCTTGATTTAGGAATAAGGGGAAATAGACCACCCTCGCAAGATCCATTACTGGTATTTCATGATTTTGAGGATTGGCATGCCAAATGCTCAATCTAAATGTGAGGAGAATCCAATGAAAATACATCCAATTCGGGAGAGCACAAAACTTATTAAAGAGGTTATGCAATATTTGAGAAAAAGAATTAAAAAGATATTTTCTCCATCAAGAGATGAAGATCATAGGGACATTTCTGCTATTTAAACTATTTTTTTCGAGATTTTGATAATACTCGGCTTAATGCCACGGGGGTAATTCCTAAATAAGAAGCAATTTGATGCTGGGGGATTTTTCCTATCAATGGTCCATGCTCTTCACAGAATTTTTTATATCTATCGATGACATTCAGCTGGAGAAATTCAAATTCTCTTTGTTCTTTGGCCAAAAAATGTTTTTCAGCAACAAGCCTTCCCATTGTCATCCAGCAAGGATGTTTTTCATAAAGAGGAAGAAAATCATCATTATTAATAAGCACGACCCGAGAGTTCTCCATTGCTTGAATATATGTTCGAGAAGGAATTTTTAAAAGGATTTCAGCATAGGGACCCAATAACTCACCATCTCTTCGAAATGCCTTAATTTGTTCTTTGCCGTTCTTCTCAGTGTAATAGAGACGAAAAATTCCATTTAAAATAATGCCAAATTCTTGTGCCTTGTCACCGGCCTGAAGAAGGTATTCCCCTTTATTGACTGATTTTTCGACCAGTTTTTCTTCAAAATTGGCCCACTGTTCAACTGGAATCTTGGCCCATTGGTTAAAATGTTCGTAAAGCTGTGGATATTTCATGAATTCATTATATGATATTTATGTACAAATTTGCCAATTAAACTGCTCACAATTACACCCATTACCATCTGCCATATGCCCCACAGTGCGCAGACAAGGCTCACTTCTGGAATATGAGCAAAATAAACTAAACCTAAAACCATTCCTAATCCAGAATTCTGGATACTTACTTCCCACGCAATAGTTACACTTGTGGAATAGTCCTGGGTTATGAATCGAGTAAAAAAATAGGCAGTAATAAAACATCCGGTACTGATTCCCATAACCATTAACAACATCAAGGAATCAATTCCGGACAAAGATTCTCTAAAACTCCAACATGCTCCAATCAGCAGACTAATTAGCAACCAGGGCACGCTTTTCTGAATCAGTTCTCGTGTTCTTGTCCATCCGGCCCCTGCTTGTGATGACATCCAAATCCCAATAATTAATGGAATAAATATTGAGGTTATCAACGTATTAAGAATATTTCCCCAAGGTAATTCAAGATTTTTATAAGCTTGAATCCATGCCGAATTAGCATGTGTGGCAAGATAAAATATTCCACCGACAGTTATGGGAGAAAATAAGGTTGATAAAAATGAAAGACCCATTGAAATTCCAATATTGCCCTTTGAGCGTATAACGAATAACTGCGATAGGTTTCCTCCCGGACAGGAAGAGAGAAGAAGGAAGGCCATAACCAGGTTGATGCTTGGATTTATTGTCACCAACATCAAAAGCATAAATGCTGGAAGAAAGGTGATTTGCATCAAATAGCCCAACAAAAGTCTTTTCCACATTTTTGGTAATGCTTTAATATCTGCAGTAGTAATTTCAAATGCAACTGCCAGCATGATAATCGCCAGTATAATCTGGACGATTAAGGTGGGAATATTATGTTCTGAACTGGCCATGCAATTACCTTAACTTCAATTCAGTTAATACTCAAATCCCATAAACTAACCTATATTGCTGAAATTACATCATCTAATTAGACTCAAACTCCCTATAGATATTACCATCGGCCCCTTTCCATGGGGTCTTCTTTTGTTAGTATCAGTCCTATGAAAAAATTTATCTTTTTGCTTCTGATGGCCTCCAACTTACAAGCCGCCACCGTGCTTTTCGTGGGTGATTCTCATTCGGTAGGACCTTTTGGATGGGCACTTGATCAAAATTTAAGAGATGCAGGTCACCAGGTTGCCACGTATGCAAGCTGTGGGTCGATTCCTAAATGGTGGATCACTGGACAAAAAACTCCTTGTGGATTTTTCTCCCGCGACCTTAAAGGTACAAAAGTTCAACTCACTCAAAGTCCAACTCCAATCATGGATACTTTACTTGCTGATATTAAACCCGAAGTTGTTGTTATGGAATTTGGCGGAAACTACGTAAATATGCCAAGTGATGAATTTGTAAAAAAAGATATCAGATCATTTATTGCAAAGATAAAGGCGACTGGCGCAGCATGTTTTTGGATCACTAACCCCGATAGCAGAACTTATCGTGCTGAAATGCCGAGGGTTTTAAGGCTTATTAAAGAAGCCGTTGGTAATGACTGCCCTCTTTTTGAAAGTATACTTGTAACCAGGTATCCAGAGACTGGCGGGGATGGTATTCATTATTGGAATACTTTAGGAACACCTATTGCAAAATCATGGGCACGAGAAGCGTTTGAAGCCTTTAAATTGCATTGGAAATAAACGTGAAATTAATTTTATGTATTCTTTTTCTCTCCAACTACTCCATTGCAGATACTAATTTGCTTTTAATTGGTGGAGGAAAAAGACCGGTTGAGGCAATTAAAGCATTTTTAGACATTGCCGGAAAAGACAAAGCAGACATTTTAATAATTCCGTGGGCATCTGAAACAACCGAAGGTGCAGAAGCCGTTAAAACTGAACTTTCCGCTCAAACGAAGGGAAACTTAAAAATTGTTCCCCATCAACTAGCACCAAAAGACCTGGAACAATTGGTCCTTCAAATTGAGAAATGCTCAGGCATTTTTTTTACTGGTGGAGATCAGAATGTCCTTATGACTTTCATTAAAGAATATCAACTCGTTTCACTTTTCAAAAAAAGATTTCAGGATGGTGTGATCTTTGGTGGAACCAGTGCCGGAACTGCAATCATGTCTAATCCCATGCTCACTGGAAGTGGTGATTTAAGTGTTTTAGATGGATCCAAGATCGAGCTTGCTGAAGGGTTAGGTCTATTACCAGCTTCTATTATTGTTGATCAGCATTTTATTGTTCGTAGTCGCTTCAATAGGCTCGCAGGTCTCATCCTTAACAGAAAAGCAGAAATGGGGATTGGCATAGACGAAAATACATCTCTACTAATTAAAGGCAGAGACGCACGTGTTATCGGCCCATCTCAAGTTTTGATATTTAAAAAAGTTAGTGATGATAAACTAGACGTGACAGTTGTTGCGCCCGGAATGACTTTTATTCTTTAAGTTCTATTCTTTTTAAAATTCGTTCAGCATCTTTCGTTGAAGTTCACGATTAATACCAGACTCTAAAATTAGACCTTGGAAATAAGCTTAGTTGCCGATTCAGAAATTTTGGATTTAATTGAAATTCACTTAAAATCGAATAGAGTCTTTAGATGAATGAAAAAAAGTGGTCGGGGTGATTGGATTCGAACCAACGACCACCTGCTCCCAAAGCAGATACGCTACCAGGCTGCGCTACACCCCGAACTTCTTGAGTCAATATTTTTAAGTCTTATTGCGTGTTTTGTCCACGCTTTCTTTAAAGAACTCTAAAGCCGCTTGAGCTGCCTTGGCCCTGTGCGAAAACTCAATTTTCCACTCTGGTAGTTCAGCTAAGCTCTTTCCATCATTCTCTTTTCGCTCTGGAATAAAAATAGGGTCGTAGCCAAATCCTTTGGTCCCTCTGAGCTCATCTCCTATCGTTCCTTGAACTCTCCCCTCAAAAAAATAGATTTCTTCTGGGGCAAGATAAAAGCAGAGTACGCATACAAAATGGGCCTTGCGATCTTTATTTGTCGAATTTAGAAGCTCAATTAGCTTAAGACATTTATCACCATAATCAGGAAATTCGGGTGCGAAACGAGCGGACTGTACCCCTAGAATATCAGGTAAAGATTCAACGACTAGTCCCGAGTCATCGGCCAATGCAGGAACTTTATAAGTTTCAAAGTATGCCTTGGCCTTAATTAAAGCATTTTCTATGAATGTACTGCCAGTCTCGTCCACTTCCAAAGTTCTGGGAGCAGCATTAATCGTCAGAGTTTGAAAAAATAATTCTTTAAACTCTTGGGCTTTATGAGCGTTGCCAGTTCCAAGTAAAAAAGATTTCACTTTAAGTTATCCAAAGTCGCTTGCTGGGCTTTCATAACCACTTTTAATGCTGTTTGAGCACAGGCCAATAAGTCAGTCATATGTGCCATGGAAAATGGTTCTTTCTCAGCAGTTCCCTGAACTTCGACAAATTTTCCGCTTGAGGTCATCACGATATTCATATCAGTTTCACAACTTGAATCTTCTTCATAATTGAGATCAGCGATGACTTCATTTTTACTATTGATACCGATAGAAATTGCACATAATCCATCTTTTATTGGGTTTTGTTTTAACAAGCCTTCTTTCATAAGTCGTCTAACGGCCATCTCAAGAGCAATGTAGGCGCCAGAAATAGATGTTGTTCTAGTGCCGCCATCGGCAACAATAACATCGCAATCTAACATGATTGTTCGCTCACCTAGCTTGGACATATCTACAATCGAACGCAAAGCTCGTCCAATGAGACGTTGAATCTCTTGGGTTCGCCCTGAAGCTCCTTTTCTTTCACGTTCACACCGTGTATGAGTTGAAGAGGGAAGCATGGCATACTCTGCGGTTAACCATCCCTGACCTTTGCCTTTAAGAAATGGTGGAACTGATTCTTGAACCGAGGCCGTAATATGAACTTTTGTATTACCAAACTCGGCCATTACCGAACCATAGGCATAAGGGTTGATGTTCGTAGTAAACTTAATTGGTCTTGGAGTGTCACGCGTAATTAATGACATAGGAACCTCTAATGGAAAAATTTATTCATGTTGAGCGCTGTGATTCTACACAAGATCTTATCAAAGAACAATTATTGCAATCTGCTCAGGACGAATTAACAGTAAGTTGTGAACATCAGATAAATGGACGTGGACGAGGCAGCAACATCTGGCAGGATTCCCCAGGAACTCTTTGTTTTTCTATGACAATAAGACCGCACATACAGGTCACTTATACTGCACTTGAAATTTCTCTTCTCATACATCATTTTTTCAAAATGAAAGGGAAAGAAATTAGATTGAAATGGCCCAATGATCTAATGACTCTAGAAGAAAAAAAATGTGGTGGAGTTTTAGTTCAAAATTCTGAAGCTCGCTATTATGTAGGAATAGGACTCAATCTTTTTCAAAACGAAAGTTCATTCGGTGGAATCTATGAAACTTCTTTTCCTATAAATAAACAAGAATGGGTCAAAGAATTAAGTGTCTACATAAGGTCAAATCGATATTCAAACACAGAAGATTTGTCGAAAGACTGGCTAAAATCGTGCTTTCATTTGAACCAACAGGTCAATATATCTGAAGGTGACCAGGAGACATGCGGTAAATTCGTCGGCTTAGGACCCTACGGAGAAGCACTTCTTGAAAATTCCCAAGGTACTCACCATTTATTTAACGGAAGCTTACGTCTACTTTGAATCGTTAAGAATTTTATTAGAGATCTTACTCATTTCTTGTCGAATCAGATTTTCCGCAAGATCAGGGATAATTTCCCACGAGATCTTTTCGACACTTTGTTTAAACATTTCATCCATGTATTCTTTTACATGCTTTTTGATTAACTCTTCCATTTCTGAGCGGAGTTCCTGCATATTCACTTCTGGTACAACACGATTAACCGGCTGATTAAGAGTTTCAAATGTAATATGATCAGAAGAAGCACTCCATTGTATTTCATGCTCATCTAGAGACTTAAATAAATTCTCGTCAATATCTTTAACTGGTGAACGGAAGCTATCTTTTACTTCTTCCATTTTTGCTGCAACTTCTTTCTTTAACTCTTCAAATTCATCAACCTGCCAAAGATCTTCCTCTACTTCATCTCTAATCTGGGCCTCGATACTTGAAACATCAGTCTCATCAACAGCACTAATATTGTGTTCAATTTCGAATTCGACTTCAGGCCCATTATTGAAGGTTTCAATTGAAATCAGTTTTGATTTTAATTTAGATGGTTCTTCAACGGGTGATGGCTTAGATTCTGTTAATTCTTCAATCGTTGGGTAATCCAAATCATTATTTTCAGGGAATTTGATATCGGTTTTGGTAGATATCGGAGTAGAAGCCTTGGCCACTAGCTTGTTCTTGTGCTCATCAAGAGACTTTACCTCTCCTATAACAGGAGGAAGATCAATCTTAATATCATGAGACGAATCATCATTGATTATACTTGGAATACTCATTCCCCATTCAGATACTTCCTGATCAAGGGGGTTAAGATGATTTCTAACATCGAATGAAGCCATCACTGGAGTTTCAATAATTTTTTGTTCAATTGTATGAGTGACCTGCCATTGATCCTCTTGATCAGTAACAACCGCTTCCTCAGTATTGTATTCAGGAAATTTTATTTTCTCCAACGGAGCGGTGTCGACAAGTCTCTTGCAGATTGCAATAAATTTATTTGAATCAAAAGGTTTAACAATTTTATCTGCAGCACCACACTTCTCAAATGCAGCATCATCGATCGAATCGAACGTTCCTAGTAAAAGCAAAATACGCGCAGAAGGAAACATTGCCTTAATTTTGGATGCTAGCTCATAGCCTGAATATTTTTCAGAAAGATTGAAATCCAAAAATACAAGTTCAGGTTGCACCAGGGGAAGTTTTAGAAACAGTTCATCATCTGTCGCACAATCAACGATATCGAAAGGCTGATTGGCCAAAGTGATTTTGATAACTTTTTGAATAGTCAGACTATCGTCTGCCAATAGAACTTTATGATTCATATGAAAATTATAGAGTGGGCTGCCGCAGTATGGGAATGGAAAAAATCTTAAAACTCGAGAATCATTGCAGTTTGATTGTCTAGGTTACCATGAGAATTGGACAGTTTTAGTAAACTATTCACCCTTTCTTGGGCATCAGGGGCATTTCGATTGAGATGATGAAGAATCTCCTCCTCTGATAAATAGGCATAGAGCCCATCTGTCATCAAGAGAACCTTGTCACCTTCTAGTAATCGAACTTCTCGCATCTGGTAGCCTAACTCAGGGTACATACCTATGGCATTCATGGGTGATGTGCGGAAACGACTGTCAAACTGACCTTTAGACAGATGTTTAAGGGTATCTTCTACAATAATTTTTGAAAGAGTTCCCTGCCGGTAATGATAAGCGCAGCAATTTCCAACCCCAACTAAAACAAGAAGACTATCTGATCTGACAGCAACAACCACACTTGATCCGGCCCTTTGGTTTACAGCCTTTTCAGAATTACTCTTATGCAGATTTTGGTGCGCATTCATCATTGAGTTTAAAATCGCGTTACCTTCAAGTAAATTTCGAGGATTGTAATAAAGCGGCATTGTCGCATTTGGATCATCAGAGAGCTGAGTATAAAAAGATTTTATTTCCCCTTTAAGTTTTTCAACTGCTCTATCGCCTATCCCTGATCCACCAAAACCATCTAGGACCATAAAAAGGTCATTATCAAAATCAAAATCATATCCATCTTCATTTACCTGAAGATATGGACCTTGATGAGTTTGTGCGGCATATGCCTTAAGTCGCATGTGTTACTCCAAATAATCTTTCAGTTTATCACTCGACTTTTTATAATACTCACTATCGGTCGGAGAAATTTGTTGAACTTCTTGAAACTTTTCTTTGGCATCGCTAAAAAGGCTCAGTGATTCTGCAATAATTGCTTCACGATATATCTTTTTGGATCTTGTATCTAAAGAAGATCGAATATCATCCACTTCATTTAATGCTTCTGTATTTGTAGGTTCTATCTTTAAAATTTCTAGAAAGGCCTCATAAGCACTTCTTAAATCTTGCCCTTCCTTCAGCGATCTGGCCTTTCCAATTAATGGTCCAAGATCCGCCGACAACTGATTTTTTGCATCGGCCAGCATGTCACTGGCCTCTTTAACCAGATCTTCATCAATACCTTTTCTAGCAAGGAACTCTTCCAACTTTAAAATTGCCTTATACCATTCTTTTTTAAGATAAAACGTTTTGCCCGGGCTAAGTGCATCCACAAGAGATTTACGGGCAGCTTCCTTGGCTGCTTTTTCAAGAGCTATGCGTTCTTGCTCTTTTT
>JBILYY010000046.1:0-21182 GCA_044377495.1 Bacteriovoracaceae bacterium
GCATTTGATGCCGAACATGATCCATAGCTATTTGTTGTGCCAGTATCAGTTGCATTAAAAATCGGGGTCACACCAGCGATCGGGTTAGAGAAAAGATCATAAACAGTAATTGAGATTGCAGAAGTTGAGATACCATCCGCACTCACCGGAGTTGTTCCAGCAATGGTTGTTGTCACGGCACTTGGACTTCCTGGATTAAAAGTGACTGAACCATCTGCTTTGACGATAGGCGTGGCGATTGAAAGAGTTTTTGTTTCTGCTTTAGTCGACGCCAATGTACATGTAGATATACCTGATGCATTCGTGACTGAACATGCTCCATATGTGTTTGTTGCTCCGGTGTCTGTGGCACCAAATGTTGGAGTCTGGCCAGATACAGGGTTATTACTTGCGTCTTTAAGAGTTACAGTTACGGTTGAAGTCGCCACACCATCAGCTGTAACAGGAGTTGTTCCTGTGATTGTTGAGTTTACGGCAACTGCGGCCCCTGCAGTAAAGACTACGGTTCCATCTGCCTTAATGACTGGCGTTGCTATGGAAAGAGTTTTAGTTTCTGCATTATTAGAGGCTAAGGTACAGGTCGCAACACCTGAGGCATTTGTGACTGAACAAGTTCCATAATTATTAGTAGTTCCAGTGTCTGTAGCAGTGAACGTTGGTGTCTGTCCTGCTACAGCATTGTTGGTTATATCTTTAAGAGTAACAGTCACTGTTGAAGTGGCCACACCATCAGCAACAACTGGGGTTGTTCCGGTAATAGTCGAGTTTACCGCAACAGCTGCACCTGCAGTAAATACAACAGTTCCATCAGCTTTAGAAACTGGAGTCAATATAGACAATGTTTTAGTTTCAGCAATTGCTGAACTCAGAGTACATGTTGCAATACCTGAAGCATTTGTAACTGAACAAGACCCGTAACTATTCGCTGTTCCGGTATCAGTTGCAGAGAAAGTAGGAGTTTGTCCAGAAACAGCGTTGTTATTTATGTCTATCAAGGTGATTGTTACTGCTGATGTTGCAATCCCGTCGGCCACAACAGGACCAGTACCAGTTATTGTTGAATTTGCGGCTACTGGAGAACCAGCAGTGAAAACTACTGCTCCGTCAGCCTTAATAACTGGAGTTGCAATTGAAAGAGTTTTTGTTTCAGCTGTTAAAGAAGAGATTGTACAAGTCGAAATACCTGAAGCATTAGTAGCTGAGCAAGCACTGTATGAGTTATTAGTTCCTGTATCAGTTGCTGAGAAAGTTGGAGTCTGACCGGCAACAGCGTTATTAAATACATCTTTAAGCGTGATTGTAACGGTTGAAGTTGCGCTACCATTTGCCACAACTGGAGTTGTGCCCGTGATAGTTGAATTAGCAGCAACAGGTCCAGTCGCTGTGAAGGTTACAGCGCTTCCGGTGACTGAAACTGGTGAAGTTAGCTGTAGAGTTTTAATTTCTGCATTTGTTGAAGCCAAAGTACAAACCGAAAGACCATTACCATTTGAAGCAGAACATGATCCATAACTATTTGTGGTTCCGGTGTTTGTTGCATTAAATATGGGTGTCACGCCAGAAACAGGATTAGAAAAGGAGTCATTAATTGTTATAGAAATAGCAGAAGTCGAAATACCGTCTGCACTTACTGGGGTCGTCCCAGTAATCGTTGTTGCCAGACTACTTGGACTTCCAGAGGTGAAAATAACTGCTCCGTCCGGCTTGATGACGGGAGTGGCGATTGAAAGTGTTTTTGATTCTGCTTTAGTTGAGGCCAAAGTACATGTTGAAACACCTGAAGCATCAGTAGCCGAACATGATCCATAAGTATTCGTTGTTCCAGTATCTGTTGCTGAAAAAGTTGGAGTCTCTCCAACGACGGCGTTATTTTCTGCGTCTTTAAGGGTTACAGTAACTGTTGATGTTGCCACACCATCAGCAACAACCGGTGTTGTTCCTGTAATTGTTGAATTCAAAGCGATTGCAGCTCCTGCAGTGAACAGGGCGGTACCATCAACTTTTACAACTGGAGTCGCAATCGACAACGTTTTTGTCTCGGCAGTTAATGAAGCAAGTGTACAAGTAGAAATACCCGAAGAATTTGTCACTGAACAAGGTCCATAAAGATTAGTTGTATCAGTGTCAGTTGCTTCAAAGGTTGGAATCTCGCCAGAGACTGGATTATTATTAATGTCTTTAAGGGTAACTGTTATGGTTGATGTTTCCACGCCATCAGCAACAACTGGAGTTGTTCCTGTGATAGTGGAGTTAACTGCAGCAGCGACATCTGCAATGAACTCAACTGTTCCATCAGATTTTGAAACAGGAGTCAGTATCGAGAGAGTTTTTGTTTCGGCAGTGAGAGACGTGAGAGTACAAGTCGAAATCCCAGAAGCACTCGAGACAGAACAAGCTGTATAAACATTATTAGTCCCCGTATCAGTCGCTGAGAAAGTAGGAGTCTGACCAGAAACATTATTATTATTTATATCTTTAAGATTAATTGTCACAGTTGATGTTGTCACACCATCCGCAACCGTTGGCGTTGTACCAGTGATGGTTGAATTTGCACCAACCGCTACTCCGGCCGTAAATACGACTGTGCCATCAGCTTTAACAACTGGTGTTGCAATAGACAAAATCTTTGTCTCTGCTGCCAGTGAACTCATTGTACAAGTTGAAACCCCTAAAGCATTTGTTACCGAACAAGATCCATAATTATTTACGGAACCAGTGTCTGTGGCATAAAAAGTAGGAGTTAGTCCTGATGCAGGATTATTAAACAAATCTCTTAAAGTAATAGTAATGGTTGAGGTCGCTACGCCATCAGCAACAACTGGCGTTGTTCCAGTAATATTCGAATTGGTATCGACAGGAGCAGATGGAATAAAGGTAACAACATTGCCGGTCACAGCAGTAGGTGAAGTTAACTGCAGAGTTTTAGCTTCAGCAGTTGTTGAGGCCAAAGTACAAACTGAAAGACCGCTTCCGTTTGAAGAGGTACATGCGCCGTAGCTATTGGTTGTCCCCGTGTCGGTAGCATTGAAAATGGGTGTAATTCCAGAGATTGGGTTACTGAAAATATCATTGAGAATAATTGAAATAGCAGACGAAGAAACTCCATCCGCATTTACAGGAGTTGTTCCTGCGATAGTTGTGGTGAGATTGCTTACACTTCCTGGGTTGAAAGTCACAGTGCCGTCAGATTTTGAAACAGGAGTGGCAATTGAAAGTGTTTTAACTTCTGCCTTGATTGAAGACAGAGTACAAGTTGAAATGCCCGAAGCATTTGTAACTGAACATGATCCGTAAGCATTACTTAGGCCTGTATTGGTTGCAATAAAAGTTGGTGTCATCCCTTCTACAGGATTACTAGCAGCATCGTTGATGGTGATAGTAATTATGGAGGTCGATACACCATCAGCAGTAACAGGTCCTGATCCGGTAATTGTTGAAGTAAGTGCACTTGGTCCAGTTGGATCAAAAACAACAAATCCACCAACCTTGGCTACTGGAGTTACAATCGATAAAGTTTTCGTTTCTGGAGTCAATGATTTTAATGTACAGGTAGAACTACCAGTTACGTTAGAAGCAGAACAAGTTCCATAAGAATTTTTCGTTCCAGTATCTGTGGCGGAAAACGTGGGAGTATAACCAGCTGATGGGTTACCAAATGTATCAATAAGCAAAATAGTTATTGTAGAGCTTGCAGTGCCGTTGGCGATCACAGGGCCTGTCCCTGAAATACTACTGGCCGCAGCAGTTGGTGCTCCTCCAGTGAATGTCGCAGTTCCACCAGAATTTGATACCGGAGTTAAAATATTTAACGCTTTGATTTCGGCTTTTGTTGACTTAAGCGTACAGATTGAAACCCCGACACTGTTGGTGGGAGTACACCCGCTATAAGTGTTAGTTGTTCCTGTGTTTGTTGCAGAAAATGTTGGAGAAATTCCAGAAATTAAATTACTGAATGCATCCTTCATCGTAATCGTTACAGTTGCAGAAGCTATTCCATTTGCAACAGTTGGTCCTGTTGCCGTAATTGTTGATGTTCCAGCATTGGGAGTACCAGCGATAAAGGACGTGATTGTTGAGGTTATGGCACCACCAGCAGGAGTTAAAATTTTTATCGTCTTCGCTTCTGCTTTCGTTGATTTTAAAGTACAAGTTGAATCGCCGTTGACATCAGTAGCGGAACAAGCCCCTAAAGTATTACCTAAACCGGTTGACGAAATTGATGGAGTTTCTCCAGCAAAAACGACTCCATTCTTTTTGACGTTAATTGAAATAGTAGAAGACGAAACTCCATTAGCAACAATATTTGATGTTGCTGATATGGTTGTTACATATGTTGATACAGGCGTGATAACGTCGCCAGCACCGGGAGCTTTACTCACGTTACACGCGCTAAGGATAAACAGGGCCAGCAAGTTTAAAAACATTTTCATCGTAATTTTCAGCCAAAAATAAGGGCCACTTTTCAGTCAATTTTACCACTTAAGTTAGTCATAAAATGGAGTGAATACTTTGCCTTACAATTTTAACACGTTTCGTTATTAATTAAGTATTTCTTAAACAAATTCCATACTAAAAAAGTAAGAATTTGCTACATGTAATATTAGTCACTTAGGCTGTTTTAAAAAGAAGGCGTAAGTATCTAAGTAATTGATTTTTCTTATATGATTATTACTTATCTCAACAAAGCTTAAAGCAATGGGCCTGATTGCCTCATTACTTTGGTGCCTCACTCATAAAGTTAGAATCTTAACCCCACATCGCTCGTGGCACCGTTGCTGCTTACATAGAAGTAGATAAAACTTTTTAGAGGAGGTTTATCATGAACCAATATGAATTACTGACTAGATTAGGTAATTTAAAAAACAACTTTCGGAAATTTTTTGAGAAGGAAAAAAATCTATTAATTAAAATTGAAGAAAAGGAAATGGATCATTTCGCTGATGATCTTCCTCTCACAATAAATCGTGATCCTGGCCCAAACGTAAATTATTATTCAACAAAAAATTCTTCAATTCATGCGACAGAATAGATTTTAGTAGCAGCCGTATTTGGTATTTAAGTAGGAATGAATAACTGTGAGATCAGCGTTCGTTAATGTGACCGCACTGGTGTAGATCAGAACTTCTGCGTATCGACCTAAAAAAGTAGTTGATCCTAGTCTTTGAACAGTCGGATTTTGAGCTGTCGTGTAAACTCCTGAAGCAATATAACAAGTATTGGCAACAAGAGTACTTGCCGTACTTGAAGTAGCAGCAGTAGCGCTCAGTGCGCCACCATTAATTTTCCATTTTGCAACTGTGTTGAAACTAAGAGCTCCCGTTCCGCTGAGTGTTGTTCCCATAAGCATACCAGCAGTTGTAGCAAAAATGGGGGCCGTTGCGATTGTAGCAGGTGTTCTGAAAATCATAATAACGTGTTGAACGCTTGCAACGTTAGAAGCGAGGTTCATAAAATCAGTTATGTTGTTCTGAATATAAGGTTTATTTTGCGTACCAAAACCAGACGATAAGTAATAAGGTCTATCTGCGGCAGCTGCTTGAGTCGCATTTCGATTATTACCCGACTTATCATTGAAATCTGACGTTTGATAATTAGGCGTAGAAAAGACCGTGGTTATTTTCGTTGCATCATCGACATCAAACCATGCTCCTAAACCAGGGTAACTAACATAAACTTTAGCTAGGTCAATTGATCCAAGAGCAACATCTGCGTTGTTATTTAAAACATCTTTCATGGTACCAGCGTTCAAGTCAATATCATTTGAATTCTGTGTGGCCGTTCCATTCATGTCAAAATCGGTTGTAGCCGGAGTATATCTAAACACAAGTGCAGTGGTTCCAGAGCCTGATACGTAGGTTGCATACTTCGTAACGCCAAGGATATCTAAGTGGATACGAGGAGTTCCTACAACAGTGACAGCCTTCAGGTAATTCACCGTAAAGTTCATCACAGCTGAGTTTGAATAAACAGCATTGGCCGGAGCTGTCACTGAAGAGATTGTTGGAATAATGGCATCCACAAGAACTGCAGTTAGAATAGGTGCTGTTAATGTTGTTGCTGCATTGTTTGAAGAGACATCTCTAATTGTTCCAGAATTATTGTCGAGAGAAGCTGTCATTGCAATACCATTTGAGTCTAGATCATTACTCAGAACAGTGTGTCTAAACACCAAAGAGGATGAGCCACTTCCAGAAAGATAATTCGCATATCGAGTCGTACTGCCGATGGTTAAAGTAAGTCTCGGCGTTCCTGTTACATTTACAATTTCACTATAATCCACAGTGAAGTTCAAATTTTGTCCCGTCACATAGGTATTGCTTGAAGGCGCCGACACCAATGTAATTGTTGGAGCCTGAGAATCCACAAGAATGCCCGAAGTGTTTGGCACAGTAAAAGTAAGTGTGGCATTAATGGTATTTGAATCCTTAATCGTTCCGCTATTAAGTCCAACTGGTGAACTAAGGCCGATTCCGTCAGAATCAACATCTGGAGAGCCAATGGTTCTTCTAAAAATAATATTTTTTGTACCTGAACCAGACTGATAATTTGCAAAAACGGGAGAACCATTTAAATCAAGAGAAAGTCTTGGAGTTCCAGTGATCGTCACGTTTTTTGTAAAAATTACTGTGAAATTTAAAAGTTCCCCATCCCCGTAAGTTCCAGTGACAGGAATTGTAACAGACGAAATAAGTGCAGGCGAGGCATCAACTAATACGCTTGTGGTAGTAGGTGGAGTAAATGTAAGAGTTGAGGCATAGCTATTTGAATCTAGAATAGTTCCGGCATTCAGAGCTAATGGTGAATTAACGGTAATACCGTCATAGTCATAATCATTACTCACGACAGTGTACCTGAAGACTAAAGTTGTACTACCTGAACCTGACAAATATGTCGCAGCCTTTGTTCCATCAGACGTCACAAAGGCCAAGCTTGGTGTACCTGTAACAGTGACTGCCGCACTAAAGAGAACAGAGAAATCCATGGTCGTTCCCACAAGATAAGTTGTATTTGCAGGGGCCGTAACCGAAATGATGCTTGGAAGAATAGCATCAATTAATACGGCAGAGGTATCAACCGCTGGAATCGTCACATCAATATCATTTCCACTACTATCCTTGATTGTACCCGAAGTCAGGTTAACAGCACTCAAAGCAATACCGTCAGCATCTGCAATTCCTGCAGTTGGCGTGTATCTAAAAAGAAGCGTGTTTGTACCAGAACCAGAAATATAAGTTGAATTTATAGTTGTGACTCCTGCAACGAAATCGAGCGTAGGAGTTCCAGTTACAGTTACAGTGTCTGAAAAAACAACACTGAAATTCATCTGCTGAGAGATTAAGTATGTTGCATTAGCAGGTGGAGTAATTGATGTTATTGAAGGAGCAACACCATCAACTTTAACCAACGTTGTGCTTGGGGCAGTGAATGTTAGAGCGAGAACTGGATCAATATTACTGTCGATGAGAGTTCCACCGTTGAGTGCAACAACTCCAGTCACGCTAATACCATTTGTATCAACATCTCCTGCACCAACTACAAAATCAAACACCAAAGATGTTGTGCCTGAGCCTGATTGGTAAGTCGCATATTCAGTTACTCCGCCAATATCTAAAGCAATACGGGGAGAGCCTGTGACAGTTGTTGCTCTCGAGAAAACTGCAGTTAATGTGATAGTTTCTCCCTCCACATAAGTTTTATTTGCAGACGCTGTTACAGGAGTAATAAGGGTAGGAACATCATGAACATAAATGCCAGTCATTGGACCAGGAGTAACTGCAAAAGTTGCAATATTACCTGCCACATCTTTTATTGTTCCACTATTCAAACTTGTTGAAAGTAAATCAAGTCCATCAAGGTCTTTGTCGGTTGTCACGACTGTGTATGAGAAAACTAAACTGGTTGTTCCGGTTCCTGAAGCATAAGTCGCATTTTTGGTAACTCCCGAAAGATTAATTTGAACTTGTGGAGAACCCGTAACCACAACTTTTTCATCAAACACAACTGTGACATTTACCTTTTGCGCGAGCTTGTAAATACCTTGTGTTCCAAGGGTAGTGCTAGATACTGAAGGAGTCGTAGTATCGACAAGAATTTTAGTCGTAGATCCTACGGAAATAGTTGTTAAAGCAGCAGTAGCGACATCAAAGGTTATTGTTCCACCATTTAAATCGACAGTTGTTGCAACGGCTATTCCATCTGTATCATTCATTGCCGCTTCGACTGTGTAACGAAACGTAAGTATTTTTGTGCCAGAACCTGAAATGTAATCAGCGTACTTCGTTGTTGCACCAACAGTGAGAGTCAGTCTTGGATTTCCTACGACTGTGACATCAAATGGGTGAGTGAGAGTAAAGTTTAAATTGGTGCCTTGTTGATAGCTACCGTTGGACGGCAGGCCCAAAGTAAATGCATTCGTAGTGGGAACGTTACCGGCAATGAGGATACCAGCATCCGTCTGCTCTTTAACTTGGCACCCTAATAACAAAAATATTAAACCTACAAGGCCTATTAAATGGGACATTTAAACGCTTCTCCCCATCTTCTTTATCGGCTTTTACTAAAAATTTAGTTAATGGAAATCTTTATACCCAACTAATTGAAAAGACGACATTAAGTCTAGGCAAAAAAGGCCTAAAAATTGTTTAGGATATTTAAAAAGCTGATAGATATAAAATACTTAAATGAGATTTCTGCTCTTCATATTCATGTTTCTGCAAATTGGGTGTGCCACCAAATACTTGATTGCAACTAATCGCTTCATGACTCCCGAATCTCAAGGGGGTGCTTTTAATAGCCAGTTTGAACTCATGATGACTTCAGGTAATCAGCTTACTGCTGATCTTTCGAATGGTTCTGTGAATGATGGAGTGAACAATCTGCTTATCAGTCGGACAGGGTTTCTCTTTTCAACCTCACTACTGGATCAGATTGATTTATTTTGGACTCATGTAGGTGGAGGTAATACTCTTCTCGGGGCAAAATACCAGTTTCTTGGAACTTCTAGAACAGGCAAGGGGACTGGACACAAGATGGCGATTTCAGCTGCCTTCGGTGGTAACTCATATGAAACTGAAGGGGGAACGACAGTCGACTTTGAATTAAATGGTAGTGAATTTCTACTTTTATATGGATTTAGATTCAATGAAATGATTCTCGCCTACTCAACTTTTTCTTACGCCAATTATAGCTTCGCCGGCAAAGTAACCTCAACTGATGCAACCATTAATGGCCTAGCACCGGAGTATCAAACGCAGGTCAGGGCCCTTTATGGGGGATTGGAAGCAGACGTCGGATCTTTTTTTGGAAAACTAGAGTTTGGCTATCAACAACTTCAGACGACAGATACTAAAGACATAGCCAATTTCATCTACGGGTACTCAGTTGGCGTTAGCTGGTAAGGTGTCTTTTGCCGCTCTTCAGAAGAGGCCCTAAATCGGCTAAAATATAAGAGTGAAAACTGTTCTTTTAACCTTATCAATTTTTCTTCTTTTTTTATCCCCACCTGCTAGGGCCGTCTTAGATTTTGAAGATCATGCCTTTCCAGAATTTGTTACTTCGTCTCGAGCACTTGCGATGGGTAATGCCTTCATTTGTAAAGTTGATGATGCCAGTTCAGCATTTTATAACCCCGCTGGGTTGGGTACCGTTCGCAAGCCGCAATTTAATATTGGAAATATTCATTTTGAAGGTAGTAGCGGTTTGCTTAAAGTTTTAGGACCTGGTGCCGCGAGTGAAATTCCAGGAAACTACGTCGATTCATTCGATCCGACAAATATGAGGGAAATGTTAGCTGAAAATAAAGGCGAACTTGCTCATTCACGCGTAAATCTTTTTCCAAATTTCACGGTGAGAGGTTTAACTTTAGGCTATTTGGCTTCTCAAAGAAACCGTTCCACCATCAATGATCTTGATCCTGATCCAAACAATGCCTTAAATACATTTGAAATTGCCGAGAGAAGAGATCATGGCCCAGTAATGTCACTTAGTGGATCGCTTTTTGGTGGAGTTTTAAAGTTCGGTGCTTCAGGCGTTTATTTGATTCGTCGTGATCTTTATAAAAGTTTTCTCCCGACTGCTCCTACTGTCATTTCAAATTCGGATTATAAAACTGGTAAAAGTCTTCAAGTAACTGCAGGAACGAAACTGACAATTCCGGTAGCACTTCTTCCGACTTTTTCTGCAGTTTTGAGAAATGCTACCAGTAGTGATTGGTCTGGTGTGAGTTCTAATGGTGGTCCTGATAAAATTAAACAAACGATCGATGTTGGTTTTTCACTTACTCCCCAAATCTCCAAAAAATCTCGTTTGCACATGGAATTAAATTTGAAAGATACGAATAATTCCTACGACACTGACGTTAAAAGAAGAATGGCCGCAGGTATGGAATTAGATTTTAATCGTAGGCTATTTCTTCGTTTAGGCTACGGCGACGGCTGGGGTTCCGGTGGTATCGGTGTTCGAGCTCGGTCTTTTGGTCTGGATTTAACAACATACGCTGTTGACCGCTCTTTGGACGGTTTCAGAGAGGAAGAGGATCGTCGCTGGGTTCTTTCTGTCTTTTCAGGGTTCTAATTTTAGCCTTCCCATTAACCACTCTTTCTGCTAAAAAATGCCTTCTTCCTATAGAAGGTTCTAATCCTTCCTCTCGTAATTAAGAGAGAAACAATTTGCATGAAGGAGCCCGTAATGGCCTCACACAATCCCTACGCATCATTTCTCGAAAAAGTTGAAAAGCCCGCGCGCTATATTGGTGGCGAGCATTTTCTTATCCGTAAGAACTGGGAAGAAACACTTTCCCGAGTAGCACTTTGTTTTCCTGATACGTATGAAATTGGAATGAGTCACTTAGGGATGAAGATTCTCTACGACGAAATAAATCAACATCCTGGTATGCTTGCAGAACGTTGTTTTGCGCCGTGGATTGATATGGAAAAAGAAATCCGAAGTCGTAATTTAAATTTAGTAAGTCTTGAAAATTTTAAACCACTCAAAGATTTTCATATCGTTGGTTTTTCTCTTCAGTATGAAATGAGTTATTCAAACATTTTAAACATGCTTGATTTGGGTGGGATTTCAATATGGACCAAAGACCGTACTGAAAATGAACCATTCGTAATTTGTGGTGGTCCGTGTGCAACTCATCCAGAACCTCTTGCTCCATTTATGGACTTTGTCGTTATCGGTGATGGAGAAAAACTATTTGCACGCATCACACACTTTATTGGAGAGGCACGTGCTCAAGGTTTAAAACGTGATCAGATTTTATTCGAGCTTGCTAAGTGGAAAGGGATCTATGTTCCTAAGTTCTACGACACAGCAATTGATAGTATGACTCAGATGGAAGTTGTCACTGGGGCCAAGCCAGAATTCGCTGGAGAGATTCCTGATCGAATAGAGAGATTTTTTGTTGATAACCTCGCAAATTATCCTTTTCCAACAAAATCACCTATTCCTCATATGACTGCGATATTCGATCGTTTCTCGGTTGAGCTTGCTCGTGGCTGTACTGAGGGTTGTCGGTTTTGTCAGGCGGGGATGATTTACCGTCCAGTCCGTGAGCGAAGCCCAGAGAACGTAGTTAAAATGATGATGGATGGACTTAAGAATGGAGGCTTTGATGAAGCTTCTCTTACTTGCCTTTCCACTGCTGATTATTCTGCTGTAACTCCACTTGTGATTGAATTATTAGATAAATTATCAAAAGAAAACGCCACCCTTGGAATTTCTTCACTTCGCGCCTACGGGCTAGATGAAAGAATTTTAGATAAAATGGCCGAAGTTAAAAATTCTTCCCTTACGTTTGCCCCTGAAGCGGGCTCACAACGTATGCGTGACGTAATAAATAAAAACGTCACTGAAGAAGATCTCATGAAAACTGCCGTAAGCGTATTTTCGCGAGGCTGGACTAAAATGAAACTTTATTTCATGATAGGCCTTCCAACTGAAGAAGATGAAGACGTCATGGCCATAATGGAAACTGCCGCCAAGGCCCGCAAAAAGGCAACTGAGTGCGGAGTAAGAAATCCAACTCTAACGATATCGGTTTCATCATTTGTTCCGAAACCTCATACTCCTTTTCAATGGGCGAGTATGATTACGTTGCCTGAGATTGAGCGTAAGCAAACCATGTTAAAAGATCTTGCAGAAAAATATCGCTTAAATTTCAGAAAGCATTATTCAAAAATCTCCCATCTGGAAGGTATCATCGCCCGCGGAGACAGACGAGTTGCCCACATTATTTATAATGCTTGGAACCAAGGTGCGCGCTTTGATGGTTGGGATGAGACTTTTAATTACAATCTTTGGGTAAAATGTGTCGAAGATTCAGGTCTTAATACAGAATTTTTCCTAGGAACAATTCCCATGAATGGGAAATTGGCCTGGGATCATATTGATGTTGGTCTGACTGAAAGATTTTTGGAAATCGAATGGAAAAAAGCTACTCATAATCGACTTTCTCCTCCTTGTGGTAAAGTTTACGGGATGGTTGTTCACCACTCGAACCTTGAAACGCTAGAGAAGACATTTGATATTGATAAGAAAAAGCTTGTTTGTTACCACTGTGGAGTGGCCTGTGATCTTAAGGGAATGGTTCAGGAGCGCAGAGATTTTCTTTCAGGAATGAAAGCGATTAAAAATGAGGAATATGTTCCGCCTGAAGTCTTGAAAAAAGATATCGCTGAATTGCGTGAAAAAAGAAATCAGTTTGTTGGGGCCAAGTACCGAATTGAATTTTCTAAGATCGGCCCAATCACCTTTATTTCTCACCTAGATTTACAAAAAGTTATGCAGAGGATTTTTAAGCGATCAAGTCTTGAGACTCTTCACTCTGAAGGTTATAATCTCAGACCATTGCTTTCATTTGGCCCTGCCTTAACTTTAGGAATTAGCTCTCTCACTGAGTATTTTGATGTCCGAGTCCCTACTGAATGGACTGATTTTTCTGAAGTATTAGCAATTCTTCAAAAACATTCAGAACCAGGAATCATCTTCAAAAATATTACTGTGATCACTAATAAAACTCCTTCAATTCAAGATTCAGCTAAATCGTTTAAATATTTTATTCCGGTTCAAAATGGCGATGATATGGCCAATGTGGTTAATAAACTTCGTGCCCAAGAGCAAATTATCATCCAGTCTTATTCTAAAAAAGATGAAGTCTTTGTAGATAAAGACATCCGACCGATGTTAATCGACCTGGATTTCGGAATGCTAAATTTGAACGAGAAGATTCTTGAAATTATCGATGAAGTTTCTCCCTGCCGAACATCAGGAATTTTTCTTACTGCCGCCGTTAAGCAGGGGGCAAGTATTCGGCCTTCAGAAATTGTGGATGTTTTTAAATCCCTTGGACTGACTATCGAACGACCAATAAAAGTTGGAATTGAACTAAACGAGTAATTGCATTTTCCCCATATATGGTATGCTTATAAGTAAGATACTATGTATGGGGGCTTTTTATGCGTCTTGTCTATTTGTTCTATCTTTTCTTAATTTTAGCCGCTGGTCTTTTGGCCACATTCCTTCCCGAGGTTCCACAGGCGAAAGTGGGTGGTCCGATAGATACCGGTGATACGGCATGGCTACTTACTGCTTCAGGCCTCGTTCTTCTTATGACTCCTGGTTTATCTTTTTTTTACGGCGGAATGGTTCGAAAGAAAAATATTATTTCAACCATGCTTCAATCTATGGTGGCCCTTGGTGTGGTCTCGGTCACTTGGGTTGTGGTTGGATTCAGTCTAGCTTTTGGTGATTCTATTGGTGGAGTTATTGGTAACCCTTTTACGTTCTTTATGTTCAGAGGGGTCGGAATGTTTACCCACCCAGATTTTGCTCCCACTATACCTTTTGCTTTGTTTGCATTATTTCAATTAAAGTTTGCGATTATTACCCCAGCTCTTATAAGCGGGGCGTTTGCTGAACGAGTTAAATTTTCTTCTTATCTTATCTTCATGTTTCTATTTACGCTTTTTATCTACGCACCTCTTGCCCACATGACCTGGCACCCTGATGGCCTTCTTAGAAACTGGGGAGTGCTAGATTTTGCAGGTGGAACCGTCGTGCATATTTCTGCTGGAATGGCGGCACTTGCTGGCTCAATCTACTTAGGGCCAAGGAAAGATCTGAGCCATGAAGCAGCTAATATTCCATATGTGATGCTTGGAACAGGACTACTCTGGTTTGGCTGGTTTGGTTTTAATGCTGGTTCTTCTCTAGGGGCTAACGAAACTGCAACTTTGGCTTTTTTGAACACAAATACAGCTTCAGCTACAGCTATGCTTACGTGGATGTTTTTTGATCGAATCCGTGGAAGAAAACCTTCGGCAATGGGTGCTTGCATTGGTGCAGTTGTTGGTTTGGTTGGAATTACTCCAGCAGCAGGATATGTGAGTATTGGGTCGTCAATGCTTATTGGATTTATCACTGCTATCGTTTCCAATCTCGCCTTGACAGTTAAATCTAAAACGTCAATTGATGACACCTTGGATGTGTTTCCTTGTCACGGAGTTGGTGGGATTGTGGGTATGATTTTAACTGGTGTATTTGCTAAAAATGTAGGTTTGATTTTTGGCGAAACCAAAACCTTTCTTTTCCACTTATTGTCCCTTGTAATCGTTATGGCTTTTTGTTTTGTTGGATCCTATGCACTTTATTTCATTAGTAACTACGCTAGAACCATGCGAGTTTCTGACGAGGAAGAATTTATGGGACTGGATTTATCGCAACACGGTGAAAAGAAACATTAAAAAGTGGTGTAAAAATTACACCACTTCACCAATTTACCCCATAAAAATCCAATATTAGCTGACAATCCTTCCAGTACAACTTGTCACAACTTTTAATTTTGCATTAGAGTGAGATGATTTTTTCATCTACAAAGGGCGGATTCCTATGATGTCTAGAAAAACACTTCTGGCTTTAGCTTTACCTATTTCTATTTCAAGCGCTTTTGCGACTGTTCAGGTTATTCCCAAAGCAGTGCTTGATCTTAAGGCCATTGCGGAAACTAAAACGGTAGTTTTAAAAAGTGCTAAGGGAACTCTGCTTCAAAAATCGTTTATGGATGTGGCCCCTGCTAACTGGTTTAACCTTTCTCCTGCTGATGGCGCGGAAGGTGTGAGAACTGAAGAGACATACGTGACTTTTTCCTCACCACAAAGTGAAGACATTATTGTTGCAGTTATCGATTCGGGCGTGGATGTTAACCACGAAGATCTGCAAGGCAAAATCTGGATCAATGCAGGTGAAATTGCAAATGACGGTATTGATAATGATAACAATGGTTATACCGATGATGTGTTTGGTTGGAATTTTATTGGTGGCGCTAAGGGTATGGCCACTATTGAGAAGGATGCGTCACTTGAAAACGGAATTCGCCTTATAAAAGGAAATCCTGACGCGCAAATTGGCGCAGACTCTCTAGAAGTCACTCGAGAACTTGTCAGAATGAAAAAGCTAAAAAATCAAGTTGAAGATTTGGGCGAAGTTCTAACAGTCGCTCAAGCTGACTACTTAGCCGCTTTAACTAAAGAAGTAGGAGAGGCAGTTGATAATGCAAAGAAAATTGTAGATAGCTACACGAAACGTCTCGACACCTATAAAAAGAGTGAAGCAATCCTTAAAGCTGCTGGTGTGACAGAAATTTCTCTTGAATCAGTTCGTGCTCTTGAATCAACAGATGGAGAAGTTTTGAAAGCGAAGGCAGAGATGTTGGCCCTCCTCTCTAATGGTATTGATCTTGCCCGGATTAATCGCGTTCTTGAAGCTTACGGTGATCAGCTGAAATACAACTATAATGAAACATTTAACCCACGATCAATTGTGAGTGATAATTATTCTAATCAAAATGAAAAATCTTATGGGAACAGTGATGTTATTGGTCCTGATTCTTCCCACGGAACTCACGTTTCTGGATCGATTGCAGCGCTTCGAGACAATAACTTTGGAATAAAGGGAGTTGCAACGAACGTAAAAATAATGGCAGTAAGAGTGGTTCCAAATGGTGACGAGCGGGATAAAGACGTTGCAAATGGTATTCGTTACGCTGTTGATAATGGTGCCAAAATTATTAATATGAGTTTTGGTAAATCTTATTCTCCTTACAAAAGAGTCGTGGATGAAGCCGTTAAGTACGCTGAGAGTAAGGGTGTTCTTTTAGTTCACGCCGCTGGTAATTCAAATGCGAATAATGACACTGAACCAAATTTTCCTAATAGAAAAAATAAAGTTGAAGGTGTTGAGTTTTCTAACTGGCTTGAGATTGGTGCCTCTTCTTTCGAAAAAGGTTTAAGTCTTCCAGCAGATTTTTCTAACTATGGTAAAAGTAGCGTCGATTTCTTTGCACCTGGTGTAGATATTCTTTCTACTACTCCAGATAACTCTTATGACACGTATTCTGGAACCTCAATGGCCTCGCCAACAGTTGCTGGTGTTGCTGCCCTTGTTCTTTCTTACGATTCAAGTTTAGATGCTTCAGCTCTTCGTTCTCTTTTAATCGATACTTCCCGTCGTTATCCAAAACTGAAAGTGTACCTTCCTGGAACTGAGAGCGCTGTATTGTTCAGTTCTCTTTCTAAATCTGGGACGATTGTGGATGCGTTCGAAGCAGTTCAAGCTCTTAAGTAATACAGTCTATTAGATATCAGTCAGTTAGGGCCCCTTGATGGGGCCCTTTTTTATGATTCTTTACTTGAGTATTTTGATTTTCCTTCCGATACGTCCATAAATGAGATTAGCCTTATTACTTTCTCTATTCTTTGTTATGTCTTGTGCCTCAGGTCCGGCACGAAACGTTGCTTCCACTCAAGCCATTTCTTTTGGTGAAGTGGATGCCAAACGTAGCACTATTAAATTATTTTCAGACACCGGCCATCCGGATCTTCATCATTTTTATCTGGAGTTTAGAAATACTCAGAAGGCCTTAGTAGATGTGGAGCTACATGATATTGTTGTTAAAGATGCCAAGAAAATTCTGACGAGTCATGTTCGCCGAATTTCATTGGGGCGATATGAAGTAGAAATTGATAAAGAAAACTTGAACTTTAATACTTTGAAATTTGTTGTTCAAACGAAGACCTTGAAGCATCAACTTGTGAGTTTTAAAAAACCCGTTCAGAAAAATTCCTCAATCGTAATAGTATCGAATGAATTTTATCATCTTAAGGCCAGACTCACTTTAAAAGATAAAGACGGTTCACTAGTTGTAGTTCAGCATGAGCCGGACATTGTTTTTACGGGCATGGGGGAAATTTCAATCCCTAAGATGGTTAAAAATGGTGTCTGGGAATTTGAAATTGCCTACCCTGATGAAAACCAGATTATATATCTCTCAGTTAGGGCAAATGGGGTCCTGCTTGAGAAGCTTTTTCGCTTTCAACACGTTGAGAAATAGCATCCGTGGAGTTCGATTAGTGGATTTTTTGTACCCTCTTGGTTAAGATGAGGCGATTAATTTTAAGGAAAGCTAGCTATGCGCACAAATACACCTGGAACCAAGGCAACTGAAGTGAGTTCAAAATCTAATCCCAAGTATGATCAGAAGCTTGAACTGATTCGTAAAAATAAACTCTCTAAAGCTGACCTCTTATGGTTTTTGAATAATATCTTTGTCTCACGTAAAACAGATGACACTGAAATCACAATGAAGAAACAGAGTAAGGCATTCTTTCAAATCTCGGGAGCGGGACATGAAGGTATTCTTTCGGCCGTGGCAAAAGTCTTAAAACCAAAACACGATTATTTTATCCCATACTACCGTGACCGCGCCCTATGTATTGGTCTTGGTGTCACGCCATATGAAATGCTTTGCCAGGCAAATGGAAATGTCGGCGATACGGCATCTCACGGACGTATGATGCCTGCACATTGGGGTAACGTTAAATTAAATATTATTAACAAATCGTCTTGCACTGGAACTCAGTTTCTTCAGGCCTGCGGAGTAGCTGAGGCGGGTTTGCATTTGAAGAAAATGAAACTCCAAGACAGCCCCATTTACCATGATCACGAAATCGTATATACTTCATGTGGTGATGGAACAATTTCTCAAGGTGAGTTCTGGGAAGGATTAACAACAGCTTGTGTAAATAAACTACCAGTCCTTTTCATGGTCGAAGATAATGGTTATGCCATTTCTACTCCGGTGTGGTTAAACACTCCAGGTGGTTCAATTTCAGTTGCTCTGGCCAATTTTCCTGGTCTTAAGATTTTTACCTGTGACGGAAATTGTCCAATTGATTCATATAACACAATGGTTGAAGTCGAAAAATATATGCGTGCCGGAAATGGCCCAGTGCTTGTCCACGCAAACGTGACTCGCCCATATTCACATTCTCTATCTGATGATCATTCTTACTACAGAACGAAAGATGATTTAGCGAATGAAGCGACTCTCGATGTTTTTAACTCATATCCAAAATTTTTAATTGAAACTGGTCTCTTTACAACTGAAGAAGTTAAAGCAGCTCTGGATGAAGCAACTAAAGAGCTTCGTGATGCCATGAATAGGGCGCTTGAAAACGCATGGCCTGATAAATCAACTTATATGGATCACTTATATTCAGAGATTGATCCTACTTCAAGTAAGTTTGAATCAAAGGCTGATTTCACAGGAAAAGAAGACATACCTCTGGCGACTGCTATTAATATGACCCTGAAATCAGAGATTAAGAAAAATCCTCTGATGATGGTTTTCGGTGAAGATGTCGCAGATTTTACAGAGGTAGATAAATACGAAAATCCAGACCTTAAAGGTAAGGGTGGAGTTTTTAAAGTTACTCATGGTGTTCAAAAGGCTGCAAAAGCTGGACAAGTTTTTAACTCACCTTTGGCAGAAGCTAATATCATCGGGCGTGCGATTGGAATGGCGATGCGTGGCCTTAAGCCAGTAGTTGAAATTCAGTTCTTTGATTATATCTGGACTGCATATATGCAGCTCAAAAATGAAATGGCGACGACACGTTATCGGTCTGGTGGTGACTTCAAGTGTCCGATGGTTATACGTGTGCCAATTGGTGGCTACCTTCGCGGTGGGGCCATTTATCACTCTCAATCAGGTGAATCACTATTTACTCACAATCCAGGGATAAGAGTTGTTTATCCTTCAAATGCTTTAGATGCTATTGGATTACTCAGAACCGCTATCCGTTGTGATGATCCAGTTCTCTTTCTTGAACATAAACATCTTTATTACCAAGGTTATAACCGTTCGGCAGATCCGGGTGAGGAGTTCATGATTCCTTTAGGTAAGGCACGTGTAGTCAAAGAGGGTAAAGACGCAACAATTGTTTGTTGGGGTGCTTTGGTTCAAAAATCTGTGGAAGCGGCAAAAGAACTTGAAAAAGATGGTTACGCTATTGAGATTCTAGATGCTCGTACAATCGCTCCATTTGATTTTGAAGCTGTAAAAAAATCGTTGTCGAAAACTCATCGCTTACTTGTTTGTCATGAAGAGCATAAGACTTCTGGCTACGCGGGCGAGATCGCTGCTTGGGTTAACGAGAACTGTTTTGAAATGTTGGATGCACCAATCCTTCGTGTCTGTTCGAAAGACGTTCACGTTGCTTATTGTCCGGATTTAGAGGAAGAGATTTTGCCACAGACTAGTGATGTGTTAACAGCACTAAGAAAACTGGTTAGTTATTAAACTAGAAGTTCGATTTAATTACAGAACGATTTTTTAATAAAATTCTAAACGCAATTAAAGCACCAGTAACTACGAGGTGAACTTGCATTGGCCAGCCAAAGAGTAAATCAGTATTGATGAATAACGAGCTCATGAGAAGTACACTCCACAGGGTGATAAGAGCTGTATCCATGCTCGATAATTTATTTTTCATTAGATAAAGCTTAGAATCGAAATTAGTTGATTACAATAGTCTGAGAGAGGTGTGAGAAGATGTTATTTTCACACCCTTATAAATAAGAGTGTGAAAACACTGGTATTGCTTGTCGCGTTATTAGAACTTGAATCCCTTAAGTAGCTTCTTGGCCTTATCTTTCAGATCACTTGTTCCGCCTTTTTTAAGCTTCTCAATTTCTGCCTTGATACGGTCCTCGTTCTTTTTATAAAGCTCACCAACGTTACTAAGCGACGAAAGATTCGCCTTATTTCCGCCAATGGCGGCCATGAGATCATTTTTAGGTTTCATTATCTTTTCATCAACTAAGCTTTGAATTTTATTTTGAGCTTCAGCAATTTTATTTCCAATTTCTCGTTTGAATCCATTTCCTAATTCATCACCAAGGTTTGAACTAATTTTCATATCGAGATTTTTAAATGTCCCTGCAACCGAACCGTTAACTGTGACAACTGAAATACCGTTCATGATATTGGTTAATATTTCCTGAGCAAGTTTCGTCTTGCTTTCGATGAGAAACTTCGGATTACTCATAACAGAATCCCACGACATAGAAATTTGTTCATTTGCCATGTGAACTTTTATCGTAGATGAGCCAGTTGCGTTAAGGAATCCAAATTTCATTTTTTCATCATTAACAAACATTTTTTCTGGAACAACGAACGAGCCAACTTTAATTAAAGCTTTTTGCTCCGCGACTGCTTTAGTAAAATCAACAGTCACCATGGCCTGAACACCCATAACTTTCACACCTGGAAAATCTCCACGCATATCAAGTATGATTGGCCTACCGACGGTTTTTGGTGAAGTCGTGACGTTGGTTAGCTCTCCAGAAACTTTACCCGTATAAGAGTCGGCAGTTCCTTTAGAACTAAGGGCCGCACGTTTGAGCCAGAATAAAGGGTAGCCAGTTGTAATTGGAAAATCGAAGTTTTTTCCTACCGCACGTTTGGTAGGGATAACTTCTTCTTTATCTTTTTTCTCTGGGATATATTGTTTTGCAAGTGCCTGATATTTTCTGGCCTTCGCAATATATTCAGCGAATTCCCCAGCAAACAAATGCATCGCCATATCTTTAAAATCAATTTCAGGTACAGCAAATCTATCTTTTAAAGAGGCTATATCTTCTTTCACTAAGTTTTCAAGTTCTTTTGGATACTGAGCAACGGCATTAACTTCGCCTTGAAGCTGTTTTGAAGCGGTTTGAATTTCTTTATATTGCTTACTCACATCTTTAAGCAAATCGTTAAGATCTTTAATACCTTGGGCCTGTTTAAGAACATCTTTTTGCTTCGAAATAGTCTGAATTGTGGCTTCGATTTCTTT
>JBILYY010000047.1:0-20968 GCA_044377495.1 Bacteriovoracaceae bacterium
CGACTACATTTACATAAATATCATTATAAGAAAGTGGGATTCCCAAATATTTATCAATAACGGCGACTAAAAGTGCAACTCGATTTGTATCTAACCCCTGAGTTGTCCGACGTCCGACAGCAAATTTGTTTTCAACGACTAATGCCTGAATTTCCACAAATAGTGACCGACTTCCTTCAAGGATACACGTGATAGATCTACCAAATGAACCAGGAAGAGATTGTTCCAGGAAATATTGTGAAGGATTCTTTATTTCTAATAGACCCTTCTCCTGCATTTCAAAAATTCCAACCTCATTGGTATTACCAAACCGATTCTTCATAACTCGCAACATTCGGTACTGACCAAGCTGATCACCTTCAAAATATATTACCGTGTCCACCATATGTTCTAAAACCTTAGGGCCTGCAATTTGCCCATCTTTAGTCACGTGGCCGATGATAAAGCAGGTTAAGTCATATGATTTAGCGTAATTCATCATCTCATAAGTCACTTCTCTGATTTGAGTCAACGTCCCTGCAGCAGAGTCTACGTTACTAGAATGAGTTGTTTGAATAGAGTCAATAACTAAGAATTTTGGATTTAATTTCTTTACCTGTTCGAGGATTTTCTGCCAATTGGTCTCATTGTAGATGTAAAAATTCTCGTTATTCACACCAAGTCGTTTTGAGCGTTGAGCAATTTGAGACTCGGATTCCTCTCCACTTACATATAAAATTCGTTCTTTTCCATATTCAGTTAATAGTTTTCCACAAACTTCCATTAAAAGTGTCGATTTACCGATTCCTGGTTCACCACCAATTAAAGTAAGTGAACCTAAAGTTACACCTCCACCCATAACACGATCAAATTCTCCAATCTTGGTCTGATAGCGTTCAACATTTTCGTGATCAATTTCACTTATAGTCTTAGGTTTACTTTCTCTTCCAGCAATCGATTTAGGAGCGGCTTTGCTTTCCTTGAAAGTTGCCTCTTCACTAAAAGAATTCCATTGATTACATTCAGGACATTTTCCAAGCCATTTTGCCGACTGATATCCGCATTCCTGACACGTGAAAGTAGTTTTAATTTTCGCCATGTTATCCCTCGATCATTTGTAAAAGCTTCTTTTCACTTATTATCGGAATACCAAGGTCTTTGGCCTTTACAAATTTACTAGATGAGCTTTCTATTTCATTAGTGATAAGAAAACTGGTGTTTTTTGAAACGGAACTCACCATCACGCCACCGTTTTTCTTAATCAGTCTTTCAAACTCTGTACGGCCCATGCTTAATTCGCCAGTTATACAAAACTTCAGGTCTTTTAGCGGACCTTCTCCCGAACTGATTTCGTCTGCCTTCACTTTAACTCCTGCCTTAAGCAGTTCTTTAATTAATGATGATTTTTTCTTTATGGAATCAAGAAAAGTCTGTGATGATTTCTCTGCAAAACTTTCAATTTTTTGCATTTTTTCAAGGTCTAGTGAAAGAATTTTATCCAGAGTATTGTAGCCCTGAGAGATGATTTTTTCGCTTTTTGTTATTGAAACGCCCTCAACACCTATAGCGGATATGAATTGGGCAAGAGACTGTTCTTTTGATTTTTGTATGTTCTCATAAATTTTAGTGGCGAGCTTTTCTTTCACCTTATCCAGAAGCAGAAAATTTTCCAATTCCAATTTATAAAGATCTGGGATTGTCTCAACCAAGCCCTTGCTCATCATTTCGTCTAGCCTCTTGTCAGATAAATCATCTATTCCGGCTTTTTGAATATAATTAAGAATTTCTTCTTTTACTTTTGCGTGACATCTATCATTTTCACAAAACAACCAAATATCTTGAACAATAAGTTTACTTTTACAGCTTGGGCATTTCGTTGGATATGTAAATTCCCCTAGCGATTTTTCTACAATTCCCAAAAACTTAGGAATAACTTCACCGGATCGAATAATTTCGATTTTGTCTCCTGGCTTAAGCTCATAATTTTGAACAAGTCCAAAGTTATGCAGGGTCACTCTGGAAATCATGGCTCCGGATAATTCCACCGGTTTAACTAAAGCAACAGGTGTTAAGATGCCATTTCTTGAAACGCCCCATTCAATATCATTGATTTCTGTAACCTTTGTATCTCCAGCGAATTTAAAAGCCATTTTATAGCGCGGGTGATGGGAAGTTTCCCCTAATTCAGTATGAAGTTTTAGATCGTCATACACAAATACAAGTCCATCCACCAAATATTCACCTTTAACCATAAACTCTTTGGCTTCTTGAATTCTTTTTTCCACACTTTTATAATCTGTGTGAACTTCAACTTCTGGAACATCAAATCCAAGAATCTTTAAATCTTCAAGCTTCTGTCTTTCTTTCGTATGTTTTTTATTACTGATTATATCAAAAGCTTTAAAACTTAAATAACTGGCAAGTTGTATATTCTCTTTTCGACCCAATAATCCAGCAACGATATTTCTTTGTGAGGCTGGCTTCTCTAGGCCCATTTCCTCCATTGCTTTTGAGAGATGAAAAAAATTTACTTCGACACAAAATATTTCACCCCTAACTTCAATTTCTTCGTTCGCAGGAATCCACTTTGGGATGTCTGTTATAAACATGGCTTTTTTGGTGATGTTTTCACCAAACTGTCCGTCACCACGAGTTTTCGCTATTGCAAGGTGTCCATCCTTGTATATCAGCGAACAACTAGAGCCATCTATTTTATAAATACTAATAACATCTTTCTTATCTATCCATTGAGCTAAATCTTTTTCATCATAGGTTTTGTCCAATGACAGCATTTTTTTCTGGTGAGCAACTTTAAGATTGGTATCCAGCTGCATATGACCAATTAGTTTCAAGACTGGATTAGAAGGATCGATTTTTTTTAATTCGGTTTCAAATTTGTCGTAAGCCTCATCCGTGATTTCCGCTTTCCCACGATAATATAGCTCTTTATGATGAAGAATGAGTTTTTCTAATTCCTGTATTTGATTTTTTTTCATGGAGCTTAATTATAGGCTTCGTGACTCAATAATTAAAGGAAGCACCGAATTTTAATTTGATATTGTCGTGGTATGATATTTCTTTAAAAGCACCACTAAATTTGGCCTTCCCAGCGAGAGTTTCAATCGAGCCATCTAGTGTCATTCGTGGTGTGTAATTGTATTTAACGCCAATCTCTAGATCCATGGCCGATGCACTGGAAGCTCCTCCATAAATATTATCACTGTCCTCAAAGCTAGGAAACGGAAGAAAGTCTGCTTGCACCATGAATCTATATTCACGGTTTATTGGAATATTAGCGGTTACCCCTACTAGAATGCCTGAAATAGTGCCTTTTCCAAAACCATCAGCAGCTGAGTAATCTAAATCAAATGTATAACTGGCATACCCGCCGTAAATATCTATTTGAGGCCCGTAAAAAAAACCTAGTGGTAAATATTTATAACCACCAGTGAGTTTGAAAACTCCGAATTGCGAATTTAATGATGTTTTATCAGGATTGCCTGATACATCTGAGAGCTTGCCAAGAGAACGTGCAATTTCAAGAGCTGCAAAGTATTGTCTGGTAATCCAACCCTCTCCCCTAAAATCAAATCCAAAAAGATTACCGCTCATTCTCTTTGATCCAGTTGGGGTCGCTGTATCAACGCTAGAGGAAGTGCCAAATACTGCGATTGATACAATTCCAAGAGTTCCTGGCTCTTCATCTTTTTTATCTTCAAGACTTTTTTCTGTAAAAGCATCTTGTTTAAATGTTTCAAGTCTTACCCAGTCACCGGCCACTAATTTGCTATTTGATTTATAGACCTTAACCATACCCAATGCTTGGTTATCAGAAATATTAAAGACTTTACCCTCAGCAAGAACTTCTGTTTCCCAGTCTACAATTTTCTTTAGAAGTGGATGTTTCTTTTTTCCAATCGGTCTTTTTACAACAAAGCTTTGACCAATTTGAATCGGGTAACCCTTACCAACATCTAATGTTATTTGGTCCCCTAAAATACCATTTATTTTGGCATCATATGGAATGGTTTTTGAATAAGTATCCAGCCAATTTGTTACATTCTGCGATATCGTTTCAATTTCATCGGTAGCAACCATTGTTTTTTCACTAAAATATAAATCTTCCCCATCATCGGCATAAACTTCAAGCTGGATTTCAACACCTTTAATTTCATTTACTAGGGCAACTCTTATGATTGATCCCACCTGTAATTTCTCTGCAACTGTTTTTAAAACTTCTTTTTGCTTTAAATAATGAGCTAAATTTTCTCGGTAGCGACTAAAAATATTTATGAGCCCTGAGTTTGAAACGTAAGTACACCAATTACTCTTCTTTAATTCACTTTCGACATTTTCAAATACTTTAAAAGCAATCGCTCCACCTACGCTATCCGTTATTGGAAGAAGTGTGCAACGCCTCATTGAAGATTGGGCGAATACGTGAATAGGAAAGATTATAATTAAAAGCAGGATAAATTTCATATGTACTTTGGTAACTCTGGCGGTTCAGTTGTTTTATAAACTTCCGAATTATTATTTTCATAAAGATCTACAAGCATACGTAGGCCCATATTTTCTTCACGTAATTGTCTGATCTGGGATTTATATAATTCGTTTTCAAGTTTAACTCTTAGTATTTCTTCTTCTTCTTTTAATTTTACGCGACCAGAATTCGCCAGATAAATGAAATACTTACCGTCTTCCTCTTTATGCTTAAGAACATTGGTCTTTATATGACGTCGAATTGTTGAGATCGACACCTTCTTATATACTGAATAGTCAGTTATAGATAACCAAACACCATCTGTGGTATGCATTCATCCTCCTATGCATTAATCTTTATGATAGAGAATCCGATGAATAAGTGCAAAATCTTAATACAAAGTTGAGTAATGAAGTCAGTTGATTTAAACGACCTGAAGAATAAAAAAATTGCCCTGGTCCTATCCGGAGGCGTGGTCAAAGCAGCGGCTTGGCACCTGGGTGTAACTCACGCCTTGGAAGAACTTGGTTTCTATCTAAAAAATAACAAAAACTCAGCTTCTACCCAGAGCCTTAATCAAAGAAGTCTTGAAATTGGTACATACGTGGGTTCTAGCGCAGGGGCAATGATTTGTATTTTTCTTGCCAGTGGTTATACACCTCAAGACATAATCCAAGCGACACTCGGTATTAAGGGTTCCAAAATCCGAGGCATAAATTACAAAGATATGTTTACTATTAAAAGGCCTGACCTAAAGGCCCCGAAGAGTGACCTCTTCCACCCCTTGGAGGGATTTCCACCATTTCTTAAAAATCTGGTGAGACCCATTATTTCTTTACCTGGGTTATTTTCCACTGAGGGTGTTAGAAACTATTTGCTTGAGAACATTATTGAAAAAGACACCTTTGAGGATTTTGCTGCCGATCTTTTTATTGTAGCCACTCAATTAGACCATTCTAGAAAAGTGATATTTTCAAAGTATAACTATCCTAACCCTAGTCACGATTCCACGTCCGTATACTACACTGGAACCAATGTTTCTCAAGCGGCAGCAGCCAGTATGAGTGTGCCTCCATTTTATTGTCCATACCCAATCAAAAACCCCATGACCAAAGGCGTAGATTACTATATTGATGGTGAAATCAGGGAAACTCTTTCAACACACGTTGCAGAAGATAATGGTTGTGATGTGATCATTAGTTCATGGACCCACACTCCCTACCACTTTCACGACGAAGTTGGTTCTTTGGTAAATTATGGGCTGCAGCCAATCGCAATTCAATCAATCTACTTAATGATACAAAAGAAAATTATTTCTGCCCGAGCAGAAAGGGCCAAGGCTATTGATATCATGGATACAGTTAATGATTACATGAAAAAAGAAAAATTTGCCAACATACATCGCAGAGAGCTCATGGCGATTCTTGAGCGCAAACTTAACATTAATCCCAAGGTTAAACTAATAGACATTTTTCCTGACCACCATGATTACAAACTCTTCTTTGCAAATTCATTTTCACTTAATTCTAAAGTCTCAGCTCATGCCGTTGAGGCCGGGTATAAGAGAACTATGCAAATCCTGAGTCCTCGATGATTTTGAAGTATCTAATAATTTCAATTATTGGTGCGTGCCTATTAACTGCTTCTGACCCGTATTTCGGAACTGATCTTTCTTGGAGAAAAATCCCAAAAGCCGAAAAGGACGATGTTTCAGAGCTAGCTTGGATGTCTACAGACTCCTTCAAGTCATATCTAGATGATAAAGACGATCGTATCTCTAACATGTTCCCAGTCACTAAGTACTATTACCCCAATGTTAATTTTTGGTTTTTAATATATACACAGTTTGATTCTTCCCATGTCATTATTCATGACAAAGCCAATCTTTCACTAATCTATAAAGTTTTAGATTTTTCTTCCTTGCATGAAAAAGGTCTATCAAAGAATATTTTATATATTCTTCAGCAAAAAATTTCTTCTGAAAGAGTTTCTAAGATTAAAAATGACCTTAAAAGATTAATCATTAATCCCTTTGGTCTGGATCAGGATTCAAAAAATATATATAAAATCTTAAAAGAAGCAGGTATCAATCTGCCCATTAAAAAAAATGATCGTCAGGCAGTGTTTTTAAAACTTAATGAAAATATCAGAACCCAGACCGGGCAGCGTAATTTCATCAAGGATGGGATTATCCGTTCCCTGCCCTATAAAACCTTCTTAAATAACTATTTTGCTGAACATAATTTACCAACAGAGTTGCTGGCAGTTCCATTTCTTGAATCTAGTTTTAACCCTAAAGCAGAGTCAAAGGTCGGTGCCTTGGGAACCTGGCAGTTCATGCCTTTAATTGCTAGCTATTATGTGCCGAAAAAATCAATCTCTCCTCAGTTTGATTATCGCTCTAATATTGGAGTTATTTCGATCGCAGCAGCATTGCTTATGAAGGAAAACTTTAAACTTATGAAATCTTGGGATATGGCCGTAACGGCTTACAATTCAGGCACCAAGCATCTTTTGAAAACCAAACGAGAGCTTGCCTCAACTAAAAAAAATATCAATCTTGAAGCCATTATTAAGCATAGTGATTCTCAGCATTTTGGATTTGCCTCCAAAAATTTTTATAGTGAGTTTCTGGCCCTCGTCCACGCACTGGCTTATGAAGAGGAACTCTTTCCAGATATACATAGAGATGATCGATATAACATGGAAAATGATTTAGACTTCTATCTTACAAAATGCTCCATGGGTCTTGAAAAGAATTTAGATGAATCTCAACTTGATGATGTCCTCTACTATAATCACCATATCAATCAGACCAAAACGGCCTTTCCCCGGGGCACCATCATCACAAGCAAGGTTAAGTTGCCGGACAATAGATTCTATAAACTTAATTTGAAGCAAATTATTGAAAAAAAACCCAAAGAATGGTCTAAGATTTTAGGAAATCAGAGTTGTTCAACAAGATAAGTATTTGGCGAACAATAAGAATTTAGAAATTGCACACTTCCATCTTCATATTTAATTTTAATGTTAATTTTAGAATCTAGAGAGATGTCTGAAGAGGCTTGGCCCTCGCCGATAATTATAATTTTATTGGTTTTAGCACTGAGAGAATCATAAAACTTTCCATCACTATCAAGCATCTGCGTTGAGGTCATCAAAGACTGATCTATTGATTCGGAGGCTATATCCACATTAGTTGCTATTTTGTTCAAATTAACTTGAACAAGACATCTGTTACCAAGTTTTCTACCTTCTACCTTAGATAGTATAAAGCTCATAAAGTTTTCTGAAGGCACCGTAATATTATTATTATCGCGAATTCCAACAAACACAGGCTCTGACTGATGATTTAATTCCAGGTAACGACGTCCCGCCAAGTTAGATGAACCAAACGCCATTTTATAAGTATGGTTGTTAATTTTCTTAGCACTTACATTAGTTGAAAATATTTTTACCTGTTCACCAGAAATAATTAACGGTGAACTTTCTCGTGCTAGTAAATTCTCTTCAAATAGACGTATTTTTTCATTTACTACATCTTCATAAAAATTTGCATCGTATGTCATTTCACTTTCGTGTACATGAAGAATCTTTGATACAACTTCGCCGTTGTTGCCATGATACGAAACCATTGCATTCCCGGCCTGAACCCCTACAAATAACTGATAGCGGAAATCATCTTTTTTTGTACGTTTAAAATCACCGTTAAGTTTAATTACATCACCAAATGGTACATCTAGTTTTGCTATTTTAGTATCATCATCAAGTTCAACTAAAAGAACCCCCACAGAGCCTTTTCTTTCATAAGGGGCCATTAGATCATTTAAAGTATCTTCTTCTATTAATGGAATTGAAACGCTTCCAGGTGCGCCATCTTCAAGTATTAATTCAGTAGTAACAGGACTGTATCCTCGTTTAAGAATGGTTACAGTTCTTGTCATTTTGGGCTGACTTAGCTCAGCTTCAAACTTAACTTCCCCTGACCCGTAATCTTCAATCATCTCAGACAAGTCGTCTTGAAATCTAACTTCAAAACCTTTCAAGTTTTCGAGTTTCTTAAGATCACTACCAAGAGCAAGAATAGATATGCTGACCGGATATGTTTTAGGTCCGACTATTGCATTTTTTTCTGGGTTAATTTCCTCATTATCAGATTGAACTGGCAGAGGTGATGGTTTAGCAGTCATTACTCTCGGATTATGACTACTCACTGTTGGTATAACTTGTTTTACAATATCTTGTTTGGCCTGTGAGTAATCAAATGCCAACACATTTGTATTAATGATAGCTTCAGGGGTTTTGGGAACTACTGCTTTGGCTGTCTCCTGAACTATCGTAGAGGCTTTATCTGTCTGAGTACTCATTTTAACTGGATAGTCAAAAAACTCTGGTTCGACAGAATCACTTACAGGAAGAATAGATTCGTCTGGCCCTATTAGGTCAGCTACGTTTTGATTTTCAACCTGGTCAGTGCCGGCTTCAACTTTTTTATCTTCTGAAACCGTACTTGGCTTTACTGCATAATCAAAAAAACCTGGTTCAGCCGTAACTTCTGCTGCGGCTAAGACCGTAGAAACTTTATCAGTAACTACTTCAGTCTTAGCTACTACTTTTTCTTCAAAACTAAAGTCTCTATATAAAGCCACCATATTCGTTGGCAATTCTTCTTTCATTTCAATTTTAGATAATGTTACCGGCTCATGAAATGGAAGTTCATTTACGGAGACAACTTTTACTACAGAGAATTTCTCTTCAACTTTTTTCGTAACTATATGAATAGCTTTTTTCTCAATTGGAATATTAATTTCGACAAATTTAATTTCAGGAGCAGAGATTTGTTCGCTTACAGAAGCTTCTAATTGAGAGTCAGATAAAAAATTAAAATATGACGTTGAAAAACCAAGAGAAACGTTTTCAGGCAAATAGAAACGTACGGCCATTGAACCCACAACGAGGTAACTAACTAACGTAAAATAAGCAAACATCCGTGTAAGCAATTGAGACATATAAGCTTATTCTACGCCACACTCTTTGTTTTCGCAGTTATCAATAACCTTTCATTGCATTATTTGCTTAATCATTTTAATTATTTAGGTCTAACCTAGTGAGTAGTCATGGATAGTCGGAAGCATTTGGACCTATAGGGGCAATTTAGGATTCCCAAGCACTTCTAGCAAGGCATGCTTTGTTCATATAATATAACCGAATTCTATCTTCATTGAGGTTTTATGAATTACTACAGCGACTCACCAGAATGGATCTACCTTTTTAAGAATGCAATCGATTGGGATACAATTATTCCTCTTTATTATGCAAGCTACCCAACTGAAGACGGATTCAATTCGAAAGACGAGCTCGTAGCATTTTTTGAAGACATTTTAACGAATACGGGAAACTGGGCGGCGAACTCTATAGCCCCTCGTGCTTCAAGATTAGACAGCGAGGGTTCAGGCAAGGTTATTGATGGTCACGTTAACATCAGCAATGCTTTAAAAGAATTATATGCCGAAGCCAAGAATCTAGATGTTGTTGGAATTTCTATTCCAAAAGAATATGGAGGATTAGGAGTACCCTACGTTGTTACAATGCTTAGCTTTACTCAGATGAGCCGCGCCTGTCTTTCGTCCTCTACTCAAATCAGTTTTTTTAGCTCAATTGCTGACATGGTTGAAAGATTCTGCACAGCGGATGAACGCAAAAGACTTATACCTGAAATACAAAAAATGAATATTAGCGGTTCCATGTGCCTAACCGAATCGGGTGCTGGATCAGATGTAGGATCTCTTAGAACATCCGCGGTTAAGAATGAGCACGGTGACTACTTGTTAAACGGATCTAAGATTTTTATCACCAATGCTGGTGGAGGCCTTGGTTTTGTTCTCGCTCGTATTTAAGGTGCCCCGGAAGGTTTGGCAGGAATATCGCTTTTCCTTGCGGAAGAATTCATTGAAGAAAATGGTAGCAAAAAATCTAATTATAAAATTGCTAAGATTGAAGAAAAACTTGGGCTACATGGATCAATGACTTGTGAAGTTGTTTACGAAAACTCCAAGGCAAAACTTGTTGGTAAGGAGAATGAAGGTTTTAAACTAATGCTTCATTTAATGAACGAATCAAGACTTGGAGTTGGGATCCAAACAATTGGTGGAATTGAGGCCAGTCTTCATTATATGCGTACTTATGGAGAGACACGCACACAGTTTGGCCGTCCTTTGACTGAACTTCCCCTTTATAAAAGAAATTTGAATGATTATGAAACTGAAAGAGACGCTTTTCGCGCACTCGTAGTGGACACAATGTCTCAATACGAGATTTATCAGCGTCTTGATTTAAAAGAGAGACATACCGACGATTTAACCGAAAATGAGCAGAAAATATTTAAACGAGCAAAAAAAATAACACGTAAGCGTACACCTCTCGTTAAAGCTTATGGAGCAGAACTCTTTACCCTTGTTTCTCAACGTGCAATTCAAGGTCTTGGCGGCTACGGGTTCATGAAGGAATATGAAGCTGAGAGATATCATCGAGATAGTTTTGCTCCTTTGCTCTATGAAGGCACAACTCAAATTCAGGCACTCATGGCGATGAAAGATCTAATTAAAACAGTTATGAAGAACCCGCAGCGGTATTTTGGGGGGCTCTTATATACTCAAACTCTGGGGAGTCTTTTTAGTACAAGTAATACGTATGAAAAAAATCTCTTTGATATAAATTTCAACTTCAAAAAAAATCTCGCTAAACTTTTGGTCAAATGCCTAAAGCCTCAAATTGATAAAGAGAACAAGCTGTCTAGTTTAGAAAAATTATTTGACATGGACTCATGGCAGGATCAAAAAGGAATCGAAACGCTTATGCAGCATGCGGAAACGTTACATCAGGCACTTTCTTATATTGAAACTTTAACAGTCCTGTCTAAACATGCGACAAAGGATCCTACACGCGGCGATTTATTTGATCGCTATCAAAGGCTCGTTACTCCAAGACTTATAGGAATATATGCTGACTGGAAGATTTTTAAGAATTAGATAAAAAAAGGCCCGCTTTATAGCGGGCCCTAAAATTACTTTAAATTTGCGAGTCTTATTCGAAGTTCAGCTCTTTCAAGCTTTCTGCGAAATTTCAATATATCCACGTCGCTCAAAGATTCCTTACCAGACAAACGATCATTCGCCTTTGCCTTAGCAGATTTAGCACGTTCAATATCTACTTCTTCAGCTTTCTCTGAAGTGAATGATAAAATAGTAACAGTATCCTTTAAAACTCGGCATAGACCTGCAGTCACTGAAAAATGACGAGGACCCATTGGAGTTTTAACAATCATTACACCAGTACTTAATTCAGTTAGAATATGGGTATGGTCTGGGAGGATATTAATATCGCCCCGAACTGTAGGTATAACGATGTCATTACACTCAAGATCTTTAATAACAACACCCTTAGGCGTAAAAAGATTGAGCTTAAACCCTGCTGCCATAATTACTTCCCTTCAGATAACTTTTTAGCTTTTTCGTAAACCATTTCAATTCCACCAACAAGGTAAAAAGCTTGTTCAGGAAGGTGATCTACTTCACCAGCAAGAACGGCTTTGAAACCCTTAATAGTATCTTCAATCTTCACGAATTGACCTGTGATACCTGTGAACTGTTGAGCAACAAAGAACGGCTGAGATAAGAATTTTTGAATCTTACGGGCACGTCCAACGAGTTTTTTATCATCTTCAGATAATTCATCCATTCCAAGAATGGCGATAATATCTTGAAGCTCTTTATACTTTTGAAGAACTGATTGAACCTGACGAGCAATTGCATAATGCTCTTCACCAACAACGTCTGGAGAAAGAATCGTCGAAGAAGAAGAAAGAGGATCTACCGCAGGGTAAATTCCAAGTTCAGCGATCTGACGAGACAATTCAGTAGTTGCATCTAAGTGGGCAAAAGTAGTTGCTGGAGCTGGATCGGTGTAATCATCCGCAGGTACGTATACCGCTTGAATAGATGTAATTGATCCATCTTTAGTAGAAGTAATACGCTCTTGCATTGCCCCCATTTCTGTAGTCAATGTTGGCTGATATCCCACCGCTGAAGGAATACGACCAAGAAGTGCTGACACTTCAGATCCAGCTTGTGTAAAACGGAAAATATTATCTACAAAGAAAAGAACGTCTTGTTTTTCTTCATCACGGAAATATTCAGCAAGTGAAAGTGCAGTCAAAGCAACACGTGCACGAGCACCAGGTGGCTCATTCATTTGGCCGTAGCAAAGAGCAGTTTTTTCAAGAACTCCAGATTCTTTCATTTCGTGCCAAAGATCGTTACCCTCACGAGTACGCTCTCCCACACCAGCGAAAACTGAAAAGCCCCCGTGTTGAGTAGCGATGTTGTTAATAAGTTCCATAATTAAAACGGTCTTACCAACTCCAGCTCCACCAAAAAGACCGATTTTTCCGCCCTTAAGATAAGGAGCAAGAAGATCGATAACTTTAATACCAGTAAAGAATGGTTCTTTCTTAGTAGATTGATCAGCAAATTTAGGAGCTGCTCTATGAATGTTGTAGCTCTTTTTATTATTAAGAGGACCCATTTCATCAACTGGCTCACCGATTACGTTAATGATTCGGCCAAGACACTCACGACCAACTGGTGATTGAATTTGCGCCCCAGTATCTTTAACAATCTGTCCTCGTGCCAAACCTTCAGTAGCATCCATAGCAATACATCTAACCATGTTATTACCAAGGTGTGATGCTACTTCAACTGTGAGGTTACCCTCTCCGCCAGACAATGCCTTGTTCGTAATTTTAAGTGCATTGTAAAGTGCCGGTAGTTTGCCATTAGCAAACTCGACATCAATTACAGGACCTAGAACTTGACGAATAACACCTGTATTTTGTTCCATTTAAAAACTCCTTAACCGTTCAGAGACTCGGCACCAGAAACAACTTCGATTAACTCAGTTGTGATTCTTGCCTGTCTCAATTTATTCATTTTAAGAGATAACTTTTTAATAACTTCTTTACTGTTTTTAGAGGCGTTTTCCATAGCGTTCATACGGCTTCCATGTTCTGAGGCAATAGCATCAAGAATACATGTATAAACCGTCGTAAGATAAACTTCAGGAACTAAGGTATCCAAAATTTGATCTGCACTAGGGTCATATTTGAAATCGTAAGGATATTTCGTTTTAATCTCTTCTTTAACTTGCTCAGATACCTGCATAGGAAGAAGCTGTTTAACTTTAGAATCAAATGCAATGGCAGACAGAAAAGAGTTGTACGCAACGTAAACTTTTCCTACTTCTCCAGTCATGAACATATTCGATAATTCTTCGGCCATTTTTCTAACTTCTTCATAAGTTGGGTCCGCTTTTGCAAAGACATATGTTTTGCCTGAGTTAACTTCTTTCGAAATCAGATCTCTTACTTTTTTCCCAACCCATAAAAACTTCAGGTCTTCATCTTTGTTTTCAACCGTAAATCTTCTAATCGTTTTTGCCAGAGTAGAATTGTATCCACCACAAAGGCCCTTATCAGAAGAGACAACGAGCACTACACTTTGTTTATTGTTCTTAGGTAAGAAATAATCATTCGTGTAATCCTGAGCAAGTGCAGAAACTGTTCGCACAGTTCCTTCAAGTTCAGTTGAATATGGACGAAGTCCCAAGATTCTACTCTGGGCCTTAGCAAGCTTTGCAGCTGAAACAAGCTTCATCGCCCTTGTGATCTTAAAAGTACCCTTGGTACTTTTGATCTTTTTCTTGAGGTCTTTTATATTTGCCATAGTCTTTTAATCCTTAAAAATTAAACCTTATAGCTGCCAACAAAAGCTTTAATCGCTTCTACCAATTTAGATTCATTTTCAGCAGAGATTTGATTCTCGGCTTTCATTGATTTCATCATATCGGCATTTCTTGAGTGGAATGAGGCCAGCATGTCTTTTTCAACATTACCGATCTTATTAACCGGAATTGAATCGAAATAACCTTTAGTAGCTGCAAAGATACTAACTGATTGATCGATTACATCCATTGGCGAGTATTGACCCTGTTTAAGAAGCTCCACTAAGCGGGCACCACGATTAAGCTGACGTTGAGTCGCTTCATCTAAGTCAGAACCGAACTGAGCAAAAGCTGCAAGTTCACGGTACTGAGCTAGATCCAAACGAAGAGTACCAGCAACTTTTTTCATTGCTTTTACTTGGGCAGAACCACCAACTCGAGAAACCGAAAGACCTACGTTTACCGCAGGACGGATACCAGAGTTGAATAAGTCTGATTCAAGATAAATCTGACCATCAGTAATCGAAATTACGTTTGTAGGAATATAAGCTGCAACGTCACCCTCTTGAGTTTCGATGATTGGAAGAGCTGTAAGAGATCCAGCACCCAATGAATCGTTAACTTTACATGCACGCTCAAGAAGTCTTGAGTGAACATAAAATACGTCTCCTGGGAATGCTTCACGTCCTGGTGGACGACGAAGAAGAAGAGACAGCTGACGATAAGCTTGTGATTGTTTTGTTAAATCATCGTAAACGATAAGAGCATGCTTACCTTGGTCACGATAATACTCACCCATTGTACAGCCTGTGTACGGAGCAAGATATTGAAGTGGAGCCGAGTGAGAAGCAGTAGCTGAAACGATAATTGTGTACTCTAGAGCGCCGGCTTCCATCAATTTCTGATAAACCTGACGAACTGTAGATTGTTTCTGACCGATTGCTACGTAAACGCAAACAACATCTTTACCTTTTTGATTGATAATAGTGTCGATCGCAACTGCAGTTTTTCCAGTCTTTCTGTCACCAATGATAAGCTCGCGCTGACCACGGCCAATTGGAATCATCGCATCGATAGCTTTAATACCAGTTTGCATAGGCTCGTGAACTGATTTACGAGCAATGATCCCTGGGGCTTTAATTTCTACGTTACGAAATTCTTTAGTATTGATTTCGCCGGCACCATCGATAGGCTCACCGATTGCGTTTACTACGCGACCAAGTAAAGCGTCACCAACTGGAACTGAAACGATTTTTTCAGTACGTTTTACAGTTGAGCCTTCTTTAATAGCTTCGTCACTTCCTAAAACCACGATTCCAACGTTGTTGGTTTCAAGGTTAAGAACCATGCCTTTAACGCCACTTTCGAATTCAACTAGTTCTCCTGCAAGAACGTTTTTAAGACCGAAAACTCGTGCCACACCATCACCGATAGTGAGAACTGTCCCGATTTCATTCATTTGAAGACGAGATTCAAAGTTCGCAATACGCTCTTTGATGATTCCTGTAATTTCTTCAGGTCTAATTGATGTACTCATCTAAAGTCCCTTCCCTTGTTGGGTTATTTATTCGCTAAGAATTGATTGTTTAAATTGTTCAAGTTGATTATCAAGTGAAGCATCTAACTGTAGATCTTCAACTGTTACTTTAAAGCCTGCGGTAATTTTCGAGTTTTGCACATATTCAAGGTTTGGTTCACGCCCAATTTTCTTTTTAAGAAAATTGATAATTTTAGCCTTTAAAGCTTCGTCCATCTGAGCTGCGTTGCCTTCGATAGTGCCTTTTATAAAGCCTTTTCTTTCATCATCAATAACTACAATTTCTTTGATAATTAATGGAAGAAGGCCAATACGTTTTTCATCAATAAGGTAGGTAATTGCTTCCACAGAAAGCTGCGAAAGGCTTAATTTCTTGGCAACTTCAGAAAAGATGCTTTTTTTCTCTTCAAGTGTGAAAACTTCAAGAAATAGAACATTTTCCAGATCATTTGATTTATTTATTACTTCAGTTAGCTTTATCATTTCATCAGCTAGCTTGATTTTTTTCTCATCACCAAGCTCAAGAAAAGATTTAGCGTATACTTTAGCTATAGACAGCTCTTTCATTATTGTAATCCCTGTAGCAGTTTCGAAGAAACTTTGCTCTGATTTTCAGCATTGCTCTTGATCGTAGATTTTGTTTTCTTAATTACCTGCTCTAATAGTTCCGCATTTAGGCCATCAATCATTTGCTTTTTATCGGCGGCAATTTTTGAATTTGCATCATTTTTGAATTTAGTAATTTTATCCTCAGTTTCTTTAGAAACTTTCTTCTCAAACGCCACCACGTCTGCTTCAGACTGACTTAGAATATTTTTTACATCAGCATCTAAACTTGCGACTCGAATCTTCTGATTTTCCAACATCAATTGGGCTTCTTTTGATTTCATGTCAGCACGCTGTAGAGTATTTGAAATGCTCTCGGAATGAGATACAAAGTAGCTCTTGAGTTTGTCTTTTGTGGCATAAATTAATACCCCGAAAAGAACCGCAACGTTAAAGGCTGGCGCGATTAGATCCGCAATAGAGGCATGATGTTCACCCTCTGAAGAACTCCAGGCCTTGGTAGCGATGCCAAGTGCAATGAAAGCGTAAGCAGTCCAAAAACGCATATCTATCCTTATTGAAGAATCTTTTGAACAAGTGATTGAGCAAGATTTTCTGATTCTGCAAGGTACTTATCTTTGCTATCAGCAATTTCTTTACTGAAATCATTTCGTGATTTATCCACTAATGCATTCACTTCTTTTTCAGTTTGTTTGTATTGGTCGGTAAATTTCTGAGTAACTTTTTGCTTTTTATCCGTAGAAACTTTCAGTGCATTTCTGTTGGCATCATCGATTTTGAGTTTATACTCATTTTGCATTGATGAAGCTTTTTCTATTGTTCCTTCAGCAGCGTTTTCAAGCTTGATTGTTTTCTCTTCTCGAACTTCAAGAACGCTCTGTAATTTACCAAGAAAAATGAAGTTCGCGAGTATAAATACCACGACAATAATTCCGAACTGATATGGCAAAGATGAGTCGACACCCAATTGAGTGAAAATTTCCATTTTTGGACCTTAATATTTAATTTAATTTAGCAGTAATTTTTTAAGCTCAGGTGGATAGTCAGTCAAGGATTTTAGGGACTTATTTTTTGTCTTTCATTTTGGTAATTCCGTGGAAAATTACACCCTCTTCAACTATTAGGCTTGGAGACGTAACCGTTCCTTCGAATCGCGCAGGGCGTCTAATTTCAACACGAGAGGAAGCTTTAATAGTTCCTTTAACTGATCCAGAAATAATCACTATGTTTGCGTTAATGTCTGCGTTAATAACAGCACCTTCAGAAATTACTAGTGTGTCATTTGAAAATATACTTCCGTTAACATATCCAGCGATACGAACAGTACCGCTGAATGAAAGGTTGCCTTCAAACTTGCACCCTTCTTCAATAATGGCGCAAATATCGTTCTTTTTAGCCAATGCCTACTCCGTCAGTTCTATTTCATCAGATAGCTAAATATATCATTGAATTCAGCTTCGTTGCTAAATTTAATAACTAGCTCCCCTGCACCATTCTTCTTACCCTTAACAGCGAAGTGGTAACCAGTCTTTTGCTCGAGCTTATTTCTTAGTTGAGTGTATTGGTCAGCTATAAATTTATTACTGGCCGCCGCAGGTTTAATCTTCTTTTTAGCACTTTTTGCTAGCTCTTCTAAGTCACGAACTGAAAGGCCCTTAATGATCACTTCATTGGCCAAACGTTTTGTAAGCTCATCATCATTTAAACTAACCAAAACTTTCGCATGTCCAAAAGAGAGAAGTTCTTTTTGAAGAGAAATGATTACGTCTTTAGGGAGTTTTAATATTCTTAGAAAATTTGCGATTGTAGATCGCTCTTTTCCAATTTTTTTAGCAACTTCTTCCTGTGTTAATTCAAATTCGTTCATCAATTGAAAGTATGCCAAAGCTTCTTCGACACAGTTCAAGTCTGCTCGCTGGACGTTTTCGATGATCGACATCACCAAAACTTCTTTCTTTGTTGTACGTTTTACAATTACTGGAACCTTAGTAAGACCTGCAAGCTTAGAGGCACGATAACGTCTCTCACCTGCAATAATTTCAAACACGCCGTCTTTTTCATGAACGAGTAATGGCTGAATAACTCCATTCTCTTTTATTGATTCAGCAAGCTCTAGGAGATCCTTTTCTTTAAAGATTTTTCTAGGCTGGCCCTTGTTTGCAACAACTTTATCAACATCAACCAGCATAGGTTGAGTCTCAATTTGAATTTTCTTTGGCTCTATAGGGGCAACGTCTCTATCAGTATAGCCACCAGGATTATTACCTAAAAGTGCTGCCATACCTTTGCCAAGTTGAATTGGTTTTTTCTGCATAACGATTACTCCTAAGGGTTAACTTGATAGTCATCAAATTTTGGAATTTGGTTTGTAATAGGTAACTTCACCTGAGCTGGCTCAGATTTAACCTCTGACTTAAGAATTATTTCTCTCGCCAAAGACAGATACGCTTCACTTCCCTTTGAAGTAATATCATAAAGAATAATAGGCTTACCAAAGCTCGTGCATTCAGAAAGCTTCACATTTCTTGGAATAATTGATTTAAAAATATCCTCTTTGAAGTGGGTCATTAAATCGTTAGCAACTAACTTACAAAGATTATTTCTTGAATCATACATAGTGAGCAGAATGCCTTCCAAAGTCAGTTTTGGATTTAGCGAAGCTCGAATGAGTCTTACTGTATTTAATAACTGAGAAAGCCCTTCCATCGCTAAATATTCAGTTTGCATTGGCACCAAGTAAGAATGTGCAGCAGTAAATGCATTCACAGTTAAAAGGTTTAATGAAGGAGCGCAATCAATTATAATGTAATCATATTTGTGTTGAATAGCTTCGAGGGCCACTTTCAATTTAGACTCGCGAGCAAACATGTGAACCAGTTCAAGTTCAGCACCAACAAGATCATTATTTGAAGGGCAAACATCTAAAGATGGAAGATCTGTCTTATATATACAGTTCTCAAAATTCTCTTCATTAATGAGCGCATGATAAATATTGGCCTTAATAAAGGTGTCTTTATCCATCCCTAAACAAGAACTAGCGTTGCCCTGAGGATCAAGATCGATTAGAAGCGTTCTTTTTTCTGCTGCAGCGAGTGATGCGCTTAAGTTGACCGAAGTAGTCGTCTTTCCAACGCCACCTTTCTGGTTCGTAATCGCTATGATTTTAGCCATTTAGTCCTCACTATTGTGTTTCGAGAGCTCTAGTTTTAGAGAAAGTCTGTTAGTTTGACAAGTGATTTAGCTGTTCCACGTGGAACATTACACGAAGAAAAAGAAACCAAGAAACGTTGTTGAGTTCCTGGTACTTTAATTTCCTGATTTTCTATTAGTTTCCAATCTTTCTTGATTTTCTTGATCTGTTCACCTTCCAATTCAAGAAAGCTTGGCCCTTTATAAAAGAATACTTTCATCGGAAATTTACCGCTAATAGCTGGGAGATAATCGCCAATGGTACCCACTGCTTTAAAAGTAACAGTTGCCGGTGCATCGAAGAGAAAATCTTCAAGCCGTGAATGAACAAGTGTTACATTTGTTAACCCTAATTCTTGGGCAATTATAGTTACAGCTTCGGCTTTTTTCTTACGAGACTCCACACCGACGAATTGTACATTTGGAAGTAATTTCGCCAGCGGAAGAATCGGGAACCCACCGCCGAAACCCACGTCCACAACCAAACCAGTTTTCTTAACATCGTCTTGAAACAGTTTTGATTCCTGGTAAGGAAGGATCGAATCAAGGATCTGCTTATGATAGAACTCATCTTGTTCTAGAATTTTTGTCAGATTCAAACCATCAAACTGAGTCTTTAGTATATTGAGATACCTTACAGAGAAATCTAACATTAAAGTGCCTTTGCAGCGACAACTGCCAAGGTAGCAGGTCGAATGCCTTCAATAAGTTTTAGCTGTCCAAACGTTTCAGGCTTAATACGGGTCACTCTCTGTCTGCATTCAAATGAAATATTTTTAGATGAACTAATATTTTGCCAGTCGATCTTCATTCCATCCATTTTCTTTAATTTCTCATGCTGGACCTGAGAATTTTTAATATAACCGTCATATTTCTTAGAAATGGCCACAGTTCTGATTAAATCGAGGGCAACCTCTACCCCATGGTACCCTAGCACTCTTTCAAGCGTAGAAATTGGATTCAGCCATGCTTGTTTCAATATTTCAGTCACACTCATTCTACGTGAAAGCTTCTGGAGCTCACCTTCTCCCGAAAATTCTGTGATTAATGATGAATATTCTGGAATCATTGTCTCATCACAAAAATCAAGAAGCTGTTCATAGTCTTGTAAAAAGCTTCTTTGATAAATATCCAGCGGAGTATTCAGCAACAATTGAGCCCGATATGGATACATACGAAGAATAGAGTTATCTTCACGAATAAAAAGTCTATTTTCAGAGCGGGCCGTAAACAATCGGTATGGTTCATCTCGCGTATTCGAGGTCAAATCCTCGATCATCACACCAATATAACTTTCATGCCTACTCAAAACTAGCGGATCGAGACCTAAAAGGGCCAAGGTGGCGTTGGCTCCAGCAATGAAGCCTTGGCCAGCAGCTTCTTCATAGCCAGAAGTACCATTTACCTGACCAGCAAAATACAAATTAGGAATCTGA
>JBILYY010000048.1:0-20902 GCA_044377495.1 Bacteriovoracaceae bacterium
CTTCAATAAAAGATAAGACCTTGTTTGATTCTACCTTCAGAATTCTTTCTCCCTCGCTTGGCTTACGTTATATCGCAGCAAAAGGTATTGTCGAATATTCTAAGGATGGTCTTCCTTTAGTTATGAGGGGAGTCAATTGGGATATTTCTGAGCACGTAATTTTGAAAGAAAAAATTTCTGATATGAATTTGAGTTTTGAGTCGGTTTTTAATTCCCTTGAGGAAGGACTTGTTGTCCACAATCCCAAGTGTGAAATTATTAAATCCAACAAAGCCGCAGAAAGAATTCTGGACCTGACTGAAGATGAGCTCCATGGAAGGACATCCCTTGATCCTAAATGGAACTGCATAACGTTAGACGGGGCTGCCTTTGAAGGTAAGGATCATCCAGCTCCTGTAGCGCTAAAAACGAGAGAACTCCAAAAAGGTGTTCTCATGGGCGTCAATCGAAAGGATGGAACTTTATCCTGGATTTCTATCACCGCCATGCCTCGGTTTGATCATGCTCATTCTTTGGTAGATGTTATTTGTACTTTTGTTGATGTCACAAAAATGATTAACATGCAAAAAGACCTGGAAAAGAAAACGAAAGTTTTAAACTACAATGCGAAATTGGCAAGCCTTGGGGAGATGGCAGCTGGAGTCGCCCATGAGATCAATAATCCCCTGACAATTATTTTTGGTAAGTTAGAGCAAATTAAATACATGATCAAGGATGGTGACCCCCTCGATAAAGTAGATGCTGAATTGAATAAAATTCAAATTTCATCTGATCGAATTGCAAAAATTATTAAAGGGTTGAGATATTTTTCTAACACAAGTGAAGATCCAAAGGTAGAGCAGTTCAATTTGAATGAGGTCATAATAGATGCCTCTGGATTAATCAAAGGAAGATTAAATAAGGTCGGAACAGAGCTGACCATTTCTCCTTTTGATTCAGTATTCGTAGAAGGGAAAAAGAATCTCATAATGCAAACCATTCTTAATGTTTTGACCAATTCAATAGAGGCAGTTGAGAATTTAGAAAAAAAATGGATCGCGGTTGATTTAGAGTTCACTCTTAATAGAGTCAAAATCCTTGTTTCAGACTCAGGAACAGGTATTGATGAAAAGATTTCTCAGAAAATGATGGAGCCATTTTTTTCAACTAAAGATGTGGGTCAAGGGACAGGGCTTGGTTTATCTATTTCTCTCGGCAACATTCAGGCTTGTGGTGGAGAACTTTACTATACCTTGAGAAATGGTCACACCTGTTTTGTGATTGAATTGCTACTTGCCACCACTAAATAGTCTATATATTAATTACTGTTAAAGATTCGCCCTTGTGGCCAGGTAAGCTCTAAAAGCTGTTCTTTGGTCAGTCTTGGATGATTAGGATCTTCCTTTGTGTGTCCAGCAAAAGCTTTCAAAGAAGATTTACCATAAATATATTTATCAAAGTCTTTGGCAAGATCTAGAGTTGATGCTCTTGTTATTTCTGCTTGAAATAATGGAGTTGTAACAGTGGTGTATTTATAGGTTTGAAAATAATCTTTTAAAAATAATTTAAAACTCAGGCCTTTCTCATTCATTCGGTAAGCAATCAATGAAAGGAAAGCCGAGCCTTCTGTGTAGGCCATACGATCTGTCATTCTTGCCCAGACAGAATGTCCCGCTAATTGAGTCGATTCAAAATTGAGTTTCGCCAGAAAAGGATATTTGTTATCTCTCCACCGAGCAATGGCTTCATCCATCCATCCTGCATTACCATTCGCAGGCATCAGAGCTCTGGCATGATATGAATGAAAAAGTTCATGGCCTAAGGCAGAAAGGCTCGTTGCTGTTGCACCAGAATATTCCATCCCGCCTGAAGGAGAGTTTCCGTAGATGATCACCTGATCATGTGGAAATGGACCGTAGTCTGATTCAAGTTCGGCGAGGATTTTTTTAGTAGAGACAACGAATTCTTCAGTATTGTAACTAGTGTAAATATCAACAGGAATTAATCTTCCATCAATTGATGGATAATAAAATTGTACGTTATTGCCTGAATTCTTGGCAGGGAATAAGTGGAAAAAGACAGAAGAAGCTGTGTAAAATTTTGGAAATACGACTTCAAAACTATTTTTCGCGATTTGAGTAACACTTCCGTTAGCCTTCAGAACATGAGGCAGGCCTTCAGCGCCAAGAACATTAACCCTTACATACATTTTATATTGATCGAATTCGAGATTGGTTGGTAAATATTGTTCAAGATAACGACGGTCATTCAAATCGGATGTCCAGAAACCTGATGCAAGCCCTGTTGCTCCAAATACAACGTTAGTAGTAATAAAATGTCTTAATTCTAATTGATGACGGCCAGGAGTGATGGTTTGTTGAATAATTCGAAGTGTGGTTTGTTGATCTGGATCTTTTATTGTTTCAGTGTAAGCATTCTGACCATCCAAAGTGACCTCGGAAGGATTAGCAACCAGATCAAAAATGGGGTAACCAGCTTTAGAAGCTGTGAAAGTGATAAGTGTTTTAACCGAAACAATTTTATTAGTGAAGTCATATGAAATATCATATGAAGCTTCATCAAAATCTATAAACACGGCTTGGTCATCTTTATAAGAAAAGCTTGGTGGTGCCTGCTCATAAGAGGCAAGAGCTGAGGTTCCAAGACTAAGAGTCATCATAGCTAAAAATAAAGTGTGCAGTTTCATTCCAGTTCCCTTGAAAGTTATCTGTTTTTCATATCAAAAAATATAGTCTAGGTAAGGTGAAATTTCGTTGTAGTAAGAAGCTGTTAGATTTGATGTCTCATATCTGCCAAGATAGTGAAAAATTGGCACCAGGTATGATTACCAAGTAAAATTATAAGTAACGATGACGCTGATGACGTTACCAGTTAGGTCATCGTAACCATAAGTACTATCTGGGTCATTAAATTGAGCATAGTCTTGTGTGAATTTATCAAAAAAGTTTACGACGTGATAAAGAAATTCAACGTCGACATAAGAAGCCTTTAGCTCAATCGGAAATTCAAAACCAAATCCGACCCCCGTACCAATACCACCACCAGTGACATCTTCAATTATTGGCTTATCTAAAAATTTATTCTTTTGATACCAGTACTCAAGGCGGCCTACAAAGTAGGGGTTAGAGTAGGTAATTGCAGTGCCAAGGTCAGTTGTGTCAACATAGTATTTGAAGCCCACAAAAAGCCTGGTCATGTCTGTTACTACTGCACCAATCTTTCCGATATTTTTATACCCATTAACTTCCGTATCAAGAATCATGGTGTGCTTTGAATATTCAACGCCTAAAATAATTGCTTTTTGGAAATCTAGAAAATAATTGACGGATAAATGAAAGGTGGGATGGTTGTCATCATAGGCCTGACCACGGTTACCAGTGAAGGTTGTTAGTCCGCCACCTAGATTAACAGAGAAAAAACGGCCGTATCGGTAAAAGCGCTCGTCTTCAAGGACTTGGCTAGATTCTAGATCTTCATTAAAGTCAGAGAAAATATCACCGCCACTCATGGTCGTATCATCTTCAAGCTCTTGAAGAACTTGATCATTAGATTGAGCAAATACTCTAGAGCTTAAAAGCAGTACCGATAAAAGAATTAATCTGATTAGCATCATTATAAATAAAAGTGCACGGCGGCTTTCAAAAAGCTGTCGCCAAGGGTTTCTAAACTTGTTCCACCATTAGGATCTGCTTTTCTGGCAGAAACGCCAAACTCCACACTAAAACCCAAACTTTCAATTCCGGAGAAGTGGAACTCTGTCCCCATAGTCCCGTCTATCTGGAAACCTGACTCCACCTTCGCTTCGTCATTAAGATATGTTTCAGTCGCAAATAATCCCGCCAAGTAGAAATTAAGCTGTGGTTCGTCAAAAATGATGCGGTAGAGCTTAATGCCCGCTCCATAGAGCGTCTGGTCCTGATCGGATTGGAAGCCTAATAGGCCTCCAAGAGCAAAAGTCTTTGATTGCTGCACTTTAACGGATATTGCAGGCAGACCATTGGCGAGTTGGTTTGTCATACCAACGCCCATTCTACCTCTAAGGTCGGCACCAAACACGATAGATGGCATAAGAACTAACAGAAGAATCAAATATTTTTGTTTCATCGTTTAAGTTTAGGAAAACTTTTGATCTTTGACAACGTCACTGTATTTTAAAAAAGGGTATTGATGGACGGTTAGGTTCTGATTCCGCTCTTCTCGCGCCACCAGGTAACTAAATAAATAAGTCCCACCAGCAGCAGCAGTGGGAAAAAGCCATATTCTTGATACACAGTACTTTTTGGATTGCTCAAAGGTATGTTCACATCAAGCCTTCCAGTTTCATTTATTCCAAGACGGCGTGACTCGCTTCCATCAGGATAAATGACGGACGAAACACCCGTATTGGTGCTTCTGATAATTGGAAGTTGAAATTCAAGTGCACGCCATTTAGAAAGAAATAAATGCTGATAAGGTTCTGCTGTATCGCCGTACCATGAATCATTAGTGTGGTTAACAATAAAATGATTCCCGCCCCATTGGTTGAGAAGTCCACGCATATAATTTGATTCTAAAAGTTCATAACAGATGGGTGTGACAAATCTAAACCCAGCGCGGGTTTCCATAACAGGGATGCCTTCACCTCGCGCAAAGAGAGAAATGGCCGGAATGATCGAAACAACTTTACGGTTGAGAGGTCCAAATGGAAGTGTCTCGCCAAATGGGATAAGAATATTTTTGTGATAAATGGATTTCACTTTTCCTTCACTTATTAAAAGTGAAGCGTTGAATATGGATTCAAATTGGTCCATAGATGACTTCGTTAAATCTTGATCATATCCACCAATTAACATTTCACTTCCAGTTGCCTGAAGAATGTTAAAGAAGATGTTGTTTAACTGAGTTTCCGAACCATAAAAAGTATCTGGATAGGCCGTCTCTGGCCAGATAATCAATTGAGGTTTAAAACCATTTTCTTCGGTGGATAAGTTCTCATAGGTTTCAGATATCGTTTCAAAAGAATTCGCATCGCCACGCTCAGAAGAAACTTTCTGAAAGTTACCAATATTGGCCTGAACAATTCTAACTGGCAGATTGAGATCGGTTGCAGGATTTTTAATCGGGAAAGCAGCATTTAAGATAATAAACAGACCCATTCCAATCCACACCTGAGGACGAAGATGTTTGGTTTTTAGTTGTGCCACAACTTCCAGAGATAGCCAGTAAGTCATAAAACTAAAAATCGCGACTCCAAAGTAAGGGGCCAAGCCGAGGTAGGGGGCAAGATGCAGCCATGGGCTTCCTACAAAAGAGGGAAACTGCTGATTAACAAATCGCTCAAGCACGGTCATAACAAGTGCAGTGAGAATGATTCGTTTCTCCCCATTCCAAAAACCCAACGGTCTGAATTTTTTCCAAACAGCATAAACCCACCAGTGAGGCTGAAGGATCAAGCAAAAAGAGGAACCTAAAATAACCGAGATAATATAAGGGAGCTGGCCAAACTCACGTAACGTGTGTGGAATCCAGTAATAGCCAACGAGATCCAACCCGAGATTAAATCCCAGAATAAAGAGCAGACTTGTTTTGAATGAAGCTTCTTCAAGTTTCCACAGGAACAGGGGTAATGCGATGAAAATAAGCGGAAGCCAGCCATTTCCTAAAAAAGATGGGTAGGCCAAAGCGTATAATCCACCAGCTACGAATGTGATGAAGAAAGAGAGAGAAAGGGTTTTCATGCCCTCAGTATAAGATATTAATTATTTGTTTGCTACAGCTCTCAACACTGGAGCGTTGAGTTTCTCGCTTACAGTGTCAGCAAGTTCAAGAGCACGACCAGCATCTAACTTACCAGCACCTAAGATCTTACCTTCAAAGTTTTTAACTTTAAGTGAAGAACTAAGAATAATGTTTTTTACTTGGTCATACTTCATATTTGGATATTTTGATTTAATCATTGCTGCGACACCAGTTACAAAAGCAGTTGCCTGAGAAGTACCAGTCATATAACCGGCACCGTTTTGTGGAATTGATGAACGAATACGGTGACCAGGAGCTGCGATATCAACAGTGTTTTTACCAAAGTTAGAAGAAGCAATGATGTTAAGACCATCATCATGAGCACCAACAGTAATGATGTTTGTAAGACCGTAAGAAGCTGGGTAGTAAGCGTGGCGCTTATCGTCAATATTTGAACGTTCGTTACCTGCAGCTGCGATAACAAGGATTCCCTTTTTCTCAGCAGCTTTAAGAACACGAAGCTCTTCAACAGAAGCTTCCGGACCGCCACCTGAGTAGTTAATAACATCAACGTTATTATCAACAGCATACTGAAGGGCCTTAATTGTTGCATCAAGGTTCGCCTGACCAGAAGCTTTTGGATTGTAGTATTTAAGAGCAAGGATTTTAACGTCTGGGAAAATCGATTTAACGATACCAGCAACGTGAGTTCCGTGACCGTGCTGATCAGAAGGTGTGTTAGTTACTTTCTCACCAGAAAAATCCACACCGTAATTAGTAGCTGAATTTTTACCACCAACAACATAAATGTTCTTAGCTAGAAAAGCGTGATCACCTTGAATACCAGTATCTACAACAGCTACAACGATTTCTTTGTTCTTTTTAAATTTAGTCCAAGACTCTTTTAAGTTAATGCTTGCAAGGTGTTTATCAGGATCAATTCCCCAGCTAGCGTAACGAGAGATAAGAAGTTCAGCATTGAAAGCAAGTGGAGCTTCAGCAGCGAAAGCTGATCCAACCGTTAGGTGGAGAGTCAGTGCCAAAGTTAGAAGAGATTTTGCTGCTGTTTTCATTAACTATCCCTTATCACAAGTTTGGGAGGCTTTTAGGCTTCCGTGTAATAAGTAAAGCAAGCTGCTTGCCAATTTCCAGTATAGAGATTCATAAGGATTCAAAGGGATACGAAGGGTTTGGAGCAGGGAGGTGTATGCAACTGAAAGAAGTGTTTAAATTTTAGACATCGCCGCTTTTCGTCTCCTGACTCCAGCGGCATACCATCCATCCTGGACATAAAAAAAGCCTCCCGTGGGGAGGCTTTTAATAGATAAAATTCGAATAGATAGATTAAGCCTGACGGTAGATTTGAGACTCTTCTTTCTCTTTTTCTTCTGCGTGCTGAATACAAAGTTCCGACCATGGCTGATTTTCGAGGCGCTTCATGCCGATTTCTTCTTCGCAGTCTTCACAGTGCCCAAAAGAGCCTTCTGAGCATCGATCAAGAGCAGCGTCGATACGCCGAAGTTTTAAGTATTCTCTATCTCTAATCGTGCAGGTTATTTGCTGCTGAATAAGAGAAGAGGCCAAGTCCGTTTCATCAGACAAATCATCCTCTGACACATGTAAGTCCTCAGATTTATTGAGTAGTCCAACGTTAAGGATTTGCTGACGATGCTTCAGCAGAAGTGCCTTAAAGTGTTCTTGTTTCTTCTTATCCACAGAATCCTCCTCGTAGGTAGTAACAACTATATTTTGTCGTTAACCACACCTATATTCTAAAGGCATGCACTTACCGACTCAAGTGAAGTTACTTATCGGCAAAAATTGACCAGAAATTGAAAAATGTCTCCGCTTTAAGGCATCCTTAAGATCAAGATTTGACAGATATGCTTGCGCCTCGTTACAGTAAAATATGACCCTAGAGAATTCGAGGATTTATGTTGCAATATGACAAAGCCGCAGCCGTTGGATTTATTCCCTCAGGTTTATTTATTGTGTCAGTTTATGACCCAAAGACTAAAGTAATAGATGGTTATTTAGCCAGCTGGATTCAGCAAATTTCATTTAGTCCCCTCATGGTGAGCCTGGCCATCAAACCTGGGCGCCCTGCCTATGATCTCATTAAGGCCGGAAATCCGTTTGCTATAAATATAGTTGGCGACCACGATAAATCTTTTATGAAGCACTTTTGGAAAGGCTACGATCCTGCCCAAAATCCTTTCATGGAACTCCCTCATCACTTTGGCCAATTTAATGGCCTTATTTTGGATCAGGCCAAGGCAGCAGTTGAATGTGTTATGACCAGCTCAATTCAGCCAAGTGATCATGAGATTATCTTTGCTGAAGTTAAGGCATCTCATATTATGAATATCGAAAGTAAATCGATGGTTCATCTTCGCAAGTCTGGAGCCGACTATTAATCGCAAAAGACTATGTCCCTATTTTTGTGGGTTCATTTTAATGGTGGCAACGTTCACTATTGGTTGTGGAAAAAAAGCGGACGAAGAGGGGACAGAAAAACCACGTTATACTGAGCCTCAAATTGCGGATCTTGACCTTGAGCTTTCCAAGCAGGAACTTTTCTGCGGTGGAAGTGAATATAATTGTCCAAGTTATTTGACAAAAATAGCTGTCGTTTACAAAGATAAATTAAAGTTTTGTACCGGATTCTTAACCCAAGAAAATGTTGTTGTTACTGCCAGTAGTTGTTTACCAGAAGCCATGAGGGCCCAGGATACTAATTGTGAGAAAGAAATATTTTTCTTTTTTGCTGAATCAAATCAAAAGCCAACAAGAGTTGGTTGCAAGAAGATCATAGAGGCTTCTCGCTTAGGAGCAAAAGAACCTTTTCTTTGGCGCAGTGATGTTGCTTATATCGAGCTCGAAAAGAGTGTGAAATTTAAACCAGTTTCACCAACTCGCAGTGGAATGAATGATTTGGACAAATTCTACATTTGGAGCATTGATCAGATTGATGCTTATCAGGGCATCATGCATAGATCAGAGGACTGCCAAGCCATTCACAATTCTTATTTTAATCCTCTGGCGAATCATCAATCTTCACCAGTTATGATGGTAGCTGGGTGTGAGTTTAGTGAAGGTAACGGTGGGGCCCCCATTTTTGATTACCGTGGAAAAGTCCGAGGCATACTTTCGAAACCCGTGGATAAGCTAGAGATCGATGAAGTTATATCGATGAGAATCCTGGAAAAGCCTCTTAAATTTCTTGCTCACGCAACTAATTATGCCTGCGCTCCGATGCTCGCTGATCAGGATGTCCTTAACGAAGAAGAATGCAGTAAAAAACTTGAAATAAATGCCTATGATACTGCCCAACGCGAAATGATTAACGAAAGTAATGTTTTTAAATCTTCCATTCAGCGTATTGAACACAATTTGGATGAAAAAAATCGGTACTTAAAAGTAGCTGTTGATTTAATTGCTAACGACGATTCATATGATGTCGTTGTTAACCCTAAATGTTTTAAGAACGTTTCAAAATGGATTGGAGAGTTTACTAACAACAAGCCTTTCACTTTCAATATTGAATTGCCCGAGATGAAGATAAAAAAAGCCATGAATGAGTCTGGTCGAATCTTTGCTCTGGAAATTGTCAGTAATTCGATACCTACAAACTTTCAATTTAAACCAAGTATTTTGCGATACAAAGACCCAAATCATCCTGAGAGGCCAAGACAGGCGAATGTATTTGTTTGGGCCACAGGACCAGCTAGAACCTTTCTAAATGTTACAGAAAATTGTGGTTCACTGCTTTAAATTCCGCCAGCTCTTTCCTTGCCTCGCTTTAGAATTCCTTTGAAAATCCTCTACCGCTTGAAGATGGTCTTTATAATTCACTGTGAACTCATGTGTGCCGTCATTCTTGCTTACAAAAAATAGATACTCATGATTTTGTGGGTTTAACACGGCTTGAATTGCTTCAAGACTAGGATTTGAAATGGGACCTTGTGGAAGGGCAGGAACCTTATAAGTATTGTAAGGAGTCATTTCCTGAAGGTCAGATCTTTTAATATTCCCTTTGTAACGTAACCAGATTCCATAGATGGTTGTCGGATCTGATTCAAGTCGCATTCTTTTCTTTAAACGGTTTGTGAATACTCCTGCAATGGCAGGTCTCTCAATTTTGGCACCAGTCTCTTTTTCAACCACAGAGGCAAGAGTGATGACTTGATGTTTATTCAAAAATGGGTGATTAAAATCGAGCTGTTCAGTTTTACGCTTGAAGAGATCTACCATCGTTTTAGCAACTGTTTTCGCTGGAGTGTTTGGGGCAAAACGATAAGTCTCAGGATAAAGGTAACCTTCCAGAGTTGAAGCACTAATATTGAGCTGAGAAATTAAATCTGGATGCTCAACAGCTTCCAGAAAATCATTCTCTGAAGTTATTCCCGAAGCTGCCAGCAGCTTTGCAACCTCATACATGTTTTTCCCTTCTGGAATTGTTATGCTCGTGAGGTTTGGTTGTCCGTACACTAAAGTCTCAAGAATCATTGCCATGTTTGATCCACGAAGAATGGTATAACTTCCGGCGCGAAATTTTGTCATGACATGTTTCGTTTTTGCCAAGTAATGAAAAATACGTTTGTTTGTAATTAGGTTTTGAGTGAATAGCCTTTGATTAATTCTTCCAAAGGTATCACCATTTTCTACGACAAAACTTACGTCGGGCCCTTGATAAGTACGGGTATAAAAATACCCAACGTAAGAGCCAACAGAAATTAGTCCTAAGAGGCCAACCAAAATTATCGCAATAAAGATTTTTTTAATCATGAAGATATTATACTGGAGGAGTAGCTCTCGTGCGGCGAATAAAATCTTCTAAAATTACACATGCTGAAACAGCATCAATTTGCGACAAATCTACTTGGAAATTATACTGAGGAGAGCTTTTCATTCGAGACTCAGCTTCAAAAGTAGACAAAGTTTCGTCCTGCTCTTCCACTGGCCGAGTAATTTGATCGCGTATCATATTAACAAAATTCTGGGCCCGTTCAGTGGATGTGGTCTTTTTTCCGTCAACTAGGTAGGGCAGTCCAATGACAACTAAATCCACACACTCATTATCAATTATGCTGTTTAGTTCTTTAAGAACGGCTTCATTACCTTTGTTGGCGATGCGACCATAGGGAGTTGGATAAGGATCACGATTGACACAATAGGTGGCCACTCCAATAAACTTTTGGCCAAAATCCATCGCCAATATGGTTTTCAAATTTAAGGGATGATTTGTTGGTAGATGAAATTCATTCATTAAGGAATATGTACTTAATCAGGACCTTTAAGTCAAAAGCGGAAGTTGAAAAACTGAATCCTCTTTGGATTCAGTGAACTTTACTCCTACCCCCAGAAGCCTTACAGGTCGGGGATCCTGACACCAACGTTCTTCTAAAAGAAGTAAAAAACTCTCTTCATTAATTGGGAGCTGTCTCTCAATGGTTGTTTGTTTAAAATCAAAATATTTAATTTTAACGTGGAGATTTTTAACTGTCTTATCGGGATACTGCTCTAGTGAATCTTTTACTTCTTGAACCATACGCACCAAATGGAGCTTCATTTCATCAAGGCTTGAAATATCCTGGTTGAATGTTTCCTCTGTTCCAAGTGATTTCCTTTCATATTCTGATTCGACTTCACGTTCATCCAAACCACGACAAAAATCATAAAGAACATCACCGAATTTTCCAAAATGATGAATGAGATCGGAGCGAGTATAGGACTGCATTTCTAAACATGTCTTAATTCCCATTTCATGCATTCGTTTCGCAGTGACTTTACCAACTCCCCAAATCCTCTCAATGGGCATTTTAAGCATAAAGGCATCAACCTGATGAGGGGCGACAGTGAAAAAACCATTTGGTTTATTTATATCGCTGGCAAGTTTTGCAATTAATTTATTCGGACCAATTCCGGCAGAGGCAGTAAGACCAGTTCGTTTGAAAATTTCTTTTCTAATTTCCTGGGCCATGAGAGTTGCTGAGCCTTGAAAGCGAGTTGAATTTGTGACATCCAGAAACGCTTCATCTAAAGATAGTCCTTCAACCAGATCAGAATATTCGTGAAAAATATCGAAAACTATTTCTGAGGCTTCTGCATACTTATGAAAATTGGGTTTGACCAAAATAAGATGCGGACAAAGTTTTAAAGCATGAGCTGTGGGCAAGGCCGCTCGTACGCCAAATTTTCGAGCTTCATAGTTGGAAGTACATAAAACCCCGCGCCGGTCTGCAGAACCACCTACCGCCATTGGGACATTTCTAAGAGAGGGGTTGTCCCGCATTTCAACAGCGGCGAAAAAGGCGTCCATATCGAGGTGGATTATTTTGCGCATAATGTAACTATACGTAAAAAGTACGGATTCGTCTATAAATACAAATTATATTAGTTACCCTTGTAGATTGGTTGGACTAGAATGCTGGGGTTACTAGCTAATCTGCGCATCAAACGGAGAAAACATGAGAATCATATTCGCCTTATTCGTTCTAATAACCCTTAGTGCTTGCTCACATCGCAAGTCCTGCGATGGTAAGACTTCTTGCACGAAAGATGAGTCTTGCAGCAAGGTTGAAGCCAAGCAAGCAGTTGCGTATGACGGACATTGTGCCATGGGAATGTGTGAGAAGAAAAAAGTAGTGGGTATCAGCCAATATAAACTGGACTACAAAGGCAAATGCTATTTTTTCTCCTCGGCGGAAGCAAGAGATAGCTTTCTTGCTAAAATCGAACAGAATATTCAAAAAGCTGATGCTCATTGGGAAATGATGGGACAAGGAAGAACCAGATAATTCGCTAATCTGTACCAAACTTGTGAGCAGTAATTCTCTGCTCACAAAATGTTTATGTATCCGTTAGCCTTGTAAATAATTGATATTTAAAGTGTCTTATTCCTTGAGAAACAAAAAATTGACTTCCTTTAGTTTAAGGATAAAATTAAGCCAATTCTAAAAGTTGTTTCGCGTGAGTTCTCGAAATCGAGAATAATAAATTCCAAAAATAATATTTCAAAACCAATGATCGATACAAAAAAAGAAAACTAATTAACATTACCGTGGAGTCAAAATGCATCTGAGCGGATTGCGTGAAAAAAACATCGAAGAACTAACTAAAATGGCGGAAGACGGTGAAATTGAAAATGCCGCCGGTCTTAAAAAACATGAGATTATTTTTTCACTTTTAACAAAACATTCAAAAGATAATGAAGAGATTTTTGGTGATGGCGTTTTGGAAATCCTTCCAGATGGATTTGGATTTTTAAGATCTCCTTCATACAACTATTTACCTGGAGCAGATGATATTTATGTCTCTCCATCGCAGATCCGCCGCTTCGGTCTTCGTACAGGTGACACAATAGAAGGTCAGATCCGTACGCCGAAAGAAGGCGAACGTTATTTCGCTCTTCTCAAAGTAAATCACATTAACTTTCGTGATCCTGAACAGCACCGCTCAACTGTGCTTTTCGATAACTTAACTCCTTTATATCCTGAAGAAAAAATGAATCTTGAGTCTAAACCAACGAACTACTCAACTCGAATTATCGATATGTTTGTTCCTCAAGGTTTCGGTCAACGTTGTTTGATCGTGGCTCCACCTAAAGCTGGTAAAACCATGCTTATGCAGGAAATTGCCAACTCAATCTCTGATAATCATCCAGACACAAAACTAATTGTACTTCTTATTGATGAGCGTCCAGAAGAAGTTACAGATATGAAACGTAACGTTCGCGCTGAAGTTGTTTCATCTACATTTGATGAACCTGCTACTCGTCACGTACAAGTGGCTGAAATGGTAATTGAAAAAGCGAAACGTCTGGTTGAAGCAAAACAAAACGTAGTCATCCTTTTGGATTCAATTACTCGTCTTGCTCGTGCATACAACACAGTTGTTCCACCGTCAGGTAAAATCCTTTCGGGTGGTGTGGATTCAAATGCTCTTCATAAGCCTAAGCGTTTCTTTGGTGCTGCTCGTAACATCGAAAACGGTGGATCACTTACAATTATTGCAACTGCATTGATTGATACCGGTTCAAGAATGGATGAAGTTATCTTTGAAGAATTCAAAGGTACCGGTAACTCAGAAATTCAACTTGATCGTAAACTTATGGAAAAACGAATTTTCCCATGTCTTGATATCAACAAGTCTTCAACACGTAAGGAAGACCTTCTGGTTAAAGATAAAGACCTTCAGAGAATTTTTGTTCTTCGTCGAGTACTAAACCCTATGAATACGATGGATTCAATGGAGTTCATTTTAGAGCGTATTAAAGATACTAAAACTAACGCCGCTTTCTTGGACAAGTTGAATTCATAATGAAAAAAACGCTTAAACGAATCGCGATTTTGCTGGCAAAACAATACACCTCAATCGGCGGTCAAGCCGTAATTGAAGGGGTGATGATGCGTTCGCCGAACGCTTTCGTCGTGGCCGTAAGAAAGCCTGACGGGACGATTCGTTTACGTCGTGACCAGTGGTATGGATTAACTAAGAAACTTAACTTTATGAAGAAACCATTTCTTCGTGGTGTTTTGATGCTGGTTGAAACTATGGCCAATGGAATTGTTTCTCTGAACTATTCTGCCAATATTGCCATGGCGGAAGAAGAAAAAGAAAAAGCCCTTAAAAAAGGTAAGACGGTTGAGGAGTTTGAAGCTTCTCAAAAGAAAAAAGAGAAAGTAGATATTGCTACTTTTCTTACGATGGCCGTTTCTTTTGCTTTTGGAATAGGTCTGTTTGTTTTTGCTCCTCATGCCATTGCTTTTGGAATTGGCGATCTCTTGGGTCAAAATTGGACTTTGGATAGTTTTGCTTTTCATGCAGTTGATGGAGTAGTTAAAGCACTCATTTTTATTCTTTATATTTGGGGCATCTCTTTCATGAAAGATGTTTACCGTGTTTTCCAATATCATGGAGCCGAACACAAATCGATTTCAACATTTGAAGCAGGTCTAGAGCTAACAGTTGAAAATGCGAGAAAATTTACAACTCTTCATCCTCGTTGCGGGACAAGCTTTGTTTTCTTTTTGATCATGGTTTCAATTATCCTTTTTTCTGCAGTTTTTACTTTGATTCCCGTTGGCGCTAATCTTCCGCCCATTCTTCGTCACCTTGTTGCTATTCTTTTTAAAATTGTTTTGATGTTTCCGATTGCTGGAATTAGTTATGAATTGATTAAGGCTTCAGGCAAGTGTTCGGATAAGTGGTGGGCCAAAGCCATGTCTGCACCTGGTATGCTCCTCCAGAAATTAACGACCAAAGAGCCAGATGATCAACAATTAGAAGTTGCTCTCTCAAGCATTAAGGCCGTACTTCACATGGAAGAAAAGTTTAATCTCAAGGAAGCAAAGGCCCGTGTGATTACACTCAATGAAGTAGATATTCGCAGTCTTCAGGAGATGGAATCAACTAATTCGACTCTCACCCAGTTCTTAGAATAAAGCCCATAAGGAAGAATCGTGTTCGATAAACTAGAAGCAGTAGTAAGACGTTTTGAAATTCTAACAGAGAGATTAGGGGACCCTAGCCTATACGATCGTCCATCAGAGTTAAGAGAGACGAATACTGAGCGCACAAACATTGAACCTATCGTACTTAAGTTCAGACAATATAAAAAATTAGTCGCTGATATCGCAGGCAACAAAGACATCATTCATAACGAAAAAGATGAAGAGATGCGTGAGATGGCCAAGGAAGAACTATCTGAGCTTGAGGCCAGCCTTCCTCTGGTTGAACAGGAAATGAAACTTCTTCTGTTACCGAAAGATCCTAATGATGACCGAAATATTCTTTTAGAAATTCGCGCTGGTGCGGGCGGAGATGAGGCTTCAATCTTTGTAGCCGATATCTGGCGTATGTATCGCAGTTATTTTGGAACAATGGGCTGGAAAGCCGAAGTCATGTCACTTTCTGATAGTGACCATGGTGTCAAAGAAATCATTATTAGCGTTTCTGGTGATAAAGTTTATTCCCGGATGAAATATGAATCAGGTGCTCACCGTGTTCAACGTGTTCCAGATACTGAATCTATGGGGCGAGTTCACACTTCAACCATTACAGTTGCGGTTATGCCAGAAGCAGATGAAGTGGAAGATGTTGTTTTAGATATGAATGAAATTCGAATAGATGTTTATCGTTCGGGTGGATCAGGTGGACAATCAGTAAATACCTCCGATTCAGCTGTTCGTTTAACTCACTTTCCGACTGGAATAGTAATTGCCATGCAAGATGAGCGTTCTCAGTTAAAAAACAAAGAGAAGGCCTTCAAAATTTTAAAAACTAAAATTTACGATCTACGAGTTCAACAAGCTCATGATAAAGAAGCTGCCACTCGTAAAGGACTAGTTGGAACCGGAGATCGTTCTGAACGAATCCGTACTTATAACTATCCTCAGGGACGTATCTCTGATCATCGAATTAACTTCACTATCTACAATCTACCAACTTTCATGAACGGCGACATAGATTCAGTCATTGATGCTCTTATCGCTCATAACCAGGCCATCCTGCTTCAGGGTGAGGACGAATAAAAACACTGAAGGAGTCTTGGTCTACGTTTTATAGGGATCATGAAGCTACCCTTACGATTGTATATCCTGGAATCAATCTTGATATCTTTCTACGTGACCTTGCCGATATTCTTAAATTAAGAACTAAAAATTCTGTTATTCATTTAAATCACGCAGAAGCATCATTATCGCAGCTCGAACAACACAAACTGGAAGAACAATTTCTCAAGGGCACCCCCATGGCGCCACTTATGGGATTCTCTGAGTTCTATCATCATAAGTTTTTTGTTAATCAACACGTATTGATTCCTAGACCCGAAACAGAGCATATGATTGATATGTTAGTTAATGAGTTCAAGGGCAAGGTCCAACGTGTACTGGACGTTGGAACTGGGAGTGGGGTCATTGTTTTAAGTCTTATCAATGCAGGTGTAGGAAAAACTGGCGTTGGAGTTGATATTTCTCCTGAAGCTTTAAGAGTTGCTGAAATAAATTGCAATCGTTTGAGACTTAAACAGAAAATATCATTGCTCCAGTCCGATCGCCTAACCAAAGTGGAAGGGGTTTTTGATTTAATCGTTTCGAATCCACCTTATATAAAAGCTTCATCTCACAAAAGCCTCGTTCATGTCTCTGTTGATAAGCATGAGCCACATCAGGCCTTATATTTACCTGATGATTATTATGTCCTTTGGTTTGAAGACTTCTTTCAGGAAGTTCGTGCTCATCTTAATGGCACTTTTATGATGGAAGGTCATGAGTTGGAATTGGATGAACAAGCAAAGATGCTTGGCAGATTAGGCTTTAAAGATGTTGTTGTGTTAAATGACCTTACTGGTAAAAAACGCTATGTTAGAGCTCGTTTTTCACTTTCTTAATTATAAAAAAAGCCCTCCGAAGAGGGCCTTGATCGTTTAAAGATTTGTTACTTAATTAAAACTGATAGTTCGCACCAACAGTATAGAACATTACGATAAAATTGTATCCGCTTCCACCGATGAAAGAATTGAAGCCAGCTTTTAGGTATAAGTCTTTATTCATTACATGCTGAAACTCTGCTCCTAAATTATAGTTCGTTGATCCTGAATAGGTTGAATTATCATCATCTTCGTATTCTTCAGTAAATTCAACGCCAGCAAAGTTTTTGATATAGTTTGACTCAGAAATTTGAGTAAGAAGATTTGCACCAAGATTAAGTCCATTATGAGCTTCATCTTTGTACTTGGTATCGTTTTCTTTGTCTTTTGAGGTTGCTTCAAAAGCGTGATTTAGTAGTGCGCTTAATGACCACTGATAAGTACCCTGTTTAATACCGTATTCAGCACCTACAGAAAGTTCATGCCCACCAGAGTATGCATTTGAATCTCCACTTGAATCAATTTCATTGTCACCGGGGCTAACTGCTAGTTTCCCTAAAATATCCAAACGGTTTTCAGAGTCAAGAACACGGAATCTTCCATTGAACACTACATCACCCAGGCCAGTCGTTTTTGATTCGTTTGAACCATTAACTTCAGATTTGGAGTTTTGATAAGCCAAATCAGCTGACAAAGAAAAATTATCCATCAACGCAAAACCGATATTTTGAGTAACAACTGTACCACTACTAGTTGAGTGATCCGTAGATGTTCCGTTAAAATCTCTAGATGAAAATTTAATTGCATTTAAAGCTGTTGCTCCAAAAACTACTTTAGCATTTGGAAGATACTGCAAATCGTTTACAGCGCTATTTGAGGCGGAAAAAGCAGTCGTTGATAAGGCAAGAACCGCAGCGAAGGCGAAAAACTTCATAAAACTCCTTTAAATATTGAACTCATATTCTAAGAGCGTCAGAGGCTAAATTACAACCCAAAAACATCGGCTACTTTAAGCGATATCGTAAACTCTCTTAGACAACTCTATAAAAGACCCATAAAATAAATCATTCTCTCTCATGGAAGGTTTATGGATAAGCTTTTAGTTACTGGTCCCTGTCAGCTTAATGGATCTGTTGAAATTTCATCAGCCAAGAACGCAACTCTGCCAATCTTAGCGGCTACTATCCTTTTCCCTTTCCCGGTAAAGTTTGTGGGGATACCAGACCTAATGGACGTCGGAACAATTTTAAAATTACTTCAGAGCATGGGAATAAAAGTCGCCAAGAATGATGGGGACATCGTGGTTGATGCTACTAAACTTGAAAATCAACATGCAGATTATTTACTCGTGAAAACAATGCGTGCTTCTGTTTTGGTTCTTGGTCCATTACTTGCTCGTTATGGTGTAGCGTCTGTCTCACTTCCTGGTGGATGCGCCATTGGTGCCCGTCCTGTGGATATTCATCTTACAGCGCTTGAAAAGATGGGTGCTAGTATTGAAATTGAAAATGGTTACATCAAGGCAAAATGCGAGAAATTAAAAGGTGCTGTTGTTACTTTTCCTTTTCCTAGTGTAGGTGCTACCGAAAATATTATGATGGCGGCCGTTTTGGCCGAAGGGAATACAGTTATTGAGAATGCAGCAATGGAACCAGAGATAGATGATCTCGCCCATTTTTTAATGAGTCAGGGAGTAAAAATTGAAGGAGCAGGGACTTCAAGAATTACCATTCATGGGATGAAAGAATCTGATTTTAAACCTAGTTCAAAACCTTACCGTGTAATCGGAGACCGTATTGAAGCGGCTACTTTCATCATTGCTGGCATCATGAGTGGTGGGGAAGTTAAGGTTAATGGGTTTAATCCCCAACATTTATCATTTGTAATAGAGACTCTTGCCAAAATGGGCGCCAATATTGAAATTGGTAATAATTTTGTAACCGTAAAAAAATCAAAACGTTTGAAAGGTATAACTGTTGAAACGCTTCCGTTTCCAGGATTTCCGACTGATGTTCAGGCCCAAATGATGGCACTCATGAGTGTTGTGGATGGAAACTCTGTAGTCACTGAAACTATTTTCGAAAACCGTTTTATGCATGTCCCTGAAATGATCCGGATGGGATCTAAAATTTCCCTTAAGGGAAATTCCGCATTAATTGAGGGAGTCGAAAGTCTAAGTGGCGCACCAGTCATGTGTACTGACCTTCGCGCTTCAGCAGCACTTATTCTTTGTGCATTAATTGCAAATGGTCAGACAGAAATTCAGCGCGTCTACCACCTCGACCGGGGATATGAAAAAATCGATGAGAAGCTCACTAAACTAGGTGGGAAAATTCAACGAGTTAAAGGATAGAAAATGCAAAACGCAGATTGTCTTTTTTGTAAAATTGCGGCCGGAAAAATTCCTTCAACCAAAGTTTTTGAAAATGAAAAGGTTTTTGCTTTTAAAGATCTTCATCCATCTGCCTCTCATCACTACCTCTTTATTCATAAAGGCCACACGATAGATGTAAATGATTTGGTTGCAAGTGAACCTCAGCAAATGGCTGAAATTTTTTTGGCCATTCGTGAAGTGACTCAAAAAGAAGGCCTTGATCAATCAGGCTTCAGAGTTGTTACTAATATGGGACCTCATGCAGGCCAGTCTGTTTTCCATACTCATTTTCATGTTTTGGGTGGAGAGTCTTTAAGAGGCTTTGGAAGCAGATAACTAAAGTTCAACGACTGTTCTAAGGCCAACGGCCCAAGCATTTTTAATATTATTTAAACCAGATGGATTTGTGATGTATTGAACATCAGGTCTAAGTGAAAGTATGTTCATTGGTTTAAATTGATAATACGCTTCATAAGCTGTTTCATTTGGTGATGTTGATGAGTTCTCTTCAATTGCAATGTTTTTTAAGTGCTGGCGTGAAAAGTGAACACTGGATAGACCTAGGCCTACTTCGTCATTTGTTTTTTTACGTTGAAAAATCCCTCGATATACAATACCGGCAGCGGCGTTGGAGTGAATGGAACTAACAGTTGGATTGGCCCATCCATAACGACCAAAGGCCCATGTATGGTTACCAATTTGTTTTTCATATAGAGCGAATGATCCGTATGTGTTTGCCTGGCCTTTGGCCCCTAGCTTCTCTTGGGATTTTGTAAAATTCCAAACACCCAAAGCAACTTTTTGATCGTCTCTGGCGTGAGCAAGTTCAGAAATATGTACATAGCCCTCGTTTGTTCCCATTCCCGTATGAAAACTTCTGTAGGTTTTTTCATCTCCTACATTGGTGTTATAGAAACCAGTTTTAAGACTCAATTCATCAGTAAAATAATATTGAGTTCTAGTTCCCACAGAAGTCATAGGATAAATGGACAAGCCTAGGGCAGAGAGCTCAGCAGAAATTCCGAAAGAAGAATTTAAGAATCCGACCGTGCTTTCAGTGAAGTCAAACTCTGTACTAATGTCATGAATTCCGACGAGAGTTTTTAATTTATCATTCCAGTTTTGTTGATACCAAAGATCAACAACGCGATCAATTTGCGCTGGCATATCTATATTAGAGGCACCTTGGGCATCACCAATAGCTGCACGCGTATCATTTTGATTAATGTGAATATAGTGGGCCATGAATTCGCCCTGGACTGAAGAGTATTTACTAAGATCTGATTCAATATAAATATCTAATGCACCAATATTTCTGGCACCAGTCTTAGCTCCACCACTGTTAGAAATGAAATCATGAGTATAGAAAAGGTCGGCACTTATATAGTCTTTAAGGCGATTAAACTTAAAACTAGGAAGCTCAATCTCCGATGTATTTG
>JBILYY010000163.1:0-7162 GCA_044377495.1 Bacteriovoracaceae bacterium
TTTCTTCCTAATATTCTTTTGGGACCCAAGGTTGGGCCTCAGATGCTACTTCTCTTTTCGGTGAAAATTTCTTTAAAACAACTACTTTCCCATCGTTTTTTGAGCTGGGACAATAAAACGCAAACTCTCCAGCATTTTCAAAAACAACTTCCGCTTCAGTTACTTTTCCCTTGTTGGCCGCCATAAAAACTTTATGAGACTCAACAATTAAACAGTTCGGTTCTTCTACCGTTGAAGTCACAAAAAATTTTATTTTTTCGCCTTCAAAGACTGAAAGGCTTTTTGGGTAATAACCTTCTTTGGTTACGATGATTGCAACTTCCCTCGTCGGCTGGACAAGTTTTTTGGCCTCTTCTGCGGCAGCATTTAAGCTCGATAATAAAAGAAAAATCATAAGTGACTTCATCTCAACCTCGTTGTTCATTAGGCTTGTCGGTATAAAGAGCTCAACTTTTGAGCTTTTAATTTAGACTTAATAACTGACAGAAAATGTCAGAAGAAATGCACTGCTTCAACGTCTCATTTGAAAGAAAATCCGGCGAAATTAAAGACATTTTCCAACAAATTCTTACATATTTATTCCCACGCTAAAACTGACTAGACAGCTCCAGTGATAAAACGGAACAATCTTCTTCATCAAAAACCAACCGAATCCAAATACGGATGTGTTTTCGTTCATGGAGGACAAAAATGCTTAAATCTCTTAAAACTACAACTGCAGTACTCGGACTTACATTGGCCAGTGCTGTCTTTGCCTGCTCAATTAGTGGCCAGGGTGGCTTCGTGCCTGAGAATGATCTCTACATTCCCGCTGGTCTTAAAGGCATGAGAGGCGGAATTACAGAAGCCCAATTTAATTCTGTTATAGATAAAGTTGAAACTCTCTACGCTCCAATAGTTTCAAGCATGGGTGGCAAACTTGAAATTGAACGTAAATGGGATGACGGAACAGTAAACGCATACGCAAAGCAAACTGGGACTTCTTGGCAAGTTGCTATGTTCGGTGGATTGGCACGTCACGCAACAATCACTGCAGATGGTATGTCTTTAGTTGTATGTCATGAGCTTGGTCACCACATTGGTGGAGCACCTAAGAAGTCTGGAAGCATTTTTGGCGGCGGCCAAGTAAATGTCTGGGCCTCAAATGAAGGTCAAGCTGACTATTTCGCAACTCTTAAGTGTCTTCGTAAAACGTTCTTAAACGATGATAACATTTCAATCGTTTCTGCGATGCAAGTACCTAAGGCTCTTACAGATGCATGTGCAAAATCGAGTAAGAACGACAAAGAAGATAATGCTCTTTGTATCCGTACAAGTATGGCCGGTAAATCGGTTGCCGATCTTTTTGCAGCTTTAAGCAAACTTCCTGAAGCAAAATTTGATACTCCTGATACAAAAAAAGTAACAAGAACAAATGATGCTCACCCCAAGGCACAATGTCGTCTTGATACATATTTCCAAGGTTCTCTTTGCGAAATTAGTATGAATGAAGATGTTTCTCAGAAAGAAGAAGTTAAGGGAACTTGTCACCCTTCACTTGGCCACAAAATCGGAATTCGTCCGCTTTGCTGGTTCAAGCCAAAAGCAAAATAAATTTTATAATTTCCTGAAAAGGCAGCGCAAGCTGCCTTTTTTTTGGCAATCAGCACACATGCACTTCGTCTGGACTTAGCTCAATCTCCACGTAAACATCCATTTGTTTATAAGTGGAGGAAGAATGAATCAACTCACCCTACTGTTTCTTATATTTCAAGCATCATCCCTACTCGCCTGTGATGGTATTTTTCCACCTAATAAACTTTATCTTCCCCTATCTGATAAGAATGAGGGCCTGAGTGAACTTCAATATAATGAGGTCATTCATAAAGTTGAAAAAATTTATGCTCCAGTTGCACGGGACTTCGACGCATTATTAAAGATAGAAAGAAAATGGTCTAGTGGAACCGTTAATGCCGGTACATATCGCGACGTAGGAAATAAGCAGTGGATAATTAATTTGTATGGAGGATTGGCCCGCCATCCATTAATAACTGAAGATGCGTACGCATTAGTCATCTGTCACGAAATCGGACACCACATTGGTGGCGCACCTAAAAAAACTATTGATGAAAAACCGTTCTGGGCTTCTTCGGAAGGTCAGGCCGATTATTGGGCCACACTCAAATGTCTTCGTAGAATTTTCAAAGATGAGGATAATGATTTCGCAATTCAAAATTTCTCTGTTCCTCCCGTCGTTTCCAAAGGGTGCGAAAAGAGTTTTCCTGAAAAAAAAGCGAATTCACTCTGCATACGATTGGCAATGGCAGGACATGCCCTGGCAAAAATCAGTGCTTCTATACGAACGACCCCCATTCCTGAATTTGAAACCCCTGATGTGTCTATCGTGACTCAAAACTTTGATCAGCACCCTGTTCCTCAGTGTCGACTTGATAGTTATTTTCAAGGAGCATTATGCCCACAAGATTTCAAAGAAAGCGTTTCACAAGAAGATGTGCGGAAAGGAACATGTCACTCGCAGAATATTGATCAAACTGGAACAAGACCACTTTGCTGGTTCGGACCCAAATAAAAAAGGCCAGGTTTTCACCTGGCCTTTTTTATTTGTATTTAACTACAAAATTATTTTTTCTTAGGAGCTGGCTTTGCAGCAGGAGCCGCAGCTTTAGCAGCATCAGCAGCTTTAGTTACTTTGAAAAGCTCAACTTCGAAAACGAGAGTTGCGCCACCAGGAATCTTAGGAGGAGCACCGGCTTCGCCATAAGCAAGATCAGCAGGAATAACAAACTTAGTTTTTCCGCCTTCTTTCATCGTTTGAAGACCTTCAGTCCAACCTTTGATTACACGGTTAAGTGGGAAAGAAATTGTCTTTCCACGCTCAACAGATGAATCAAACACTGTACCGTCAGCAAGTGTACCGTGGTAGTGAACTTCTACAACATCTTCGCCACCAGGAGTTGCTCCAGTACCTTCTTTAATAACTTTATAAGCAAGTCCAGTTGCACTTACAGTAGCGCCTTCATCTTTGATGAATTTTGCAATGAAAGCCTTACCAGATTCTTTTTCTTTTCCAGCAACTTTATCCATACGAGCTTTGAAAACTTCCTGAATACGGTTTTGGAATTTCGCCATATCAACTTCAGATTTTTCATTTTTAGAAGCAGCAGCAACACCTTTATAAAGTGCAGCGAGCTCTTTGTCTGAAAGATTCAAACGCTGAAGATTTCCACCGAGCATGAAGCCCATAGCGTAGAAAGTTTTATCATCGTCAGACTCAAGAGTGATCTTCTTAGGATCGTTTGAGTTACAAGAAAGTAATGTGAGTGTAGATAGTACTAGGCTTAAATAAAGCAGCGCTTTTTTCATATGCAATCCTTTGTTATTAAAAAATCTCCAAAAGAATAACGTTATTTTTTCGCCTTTGCCACAATTTCTGAATTTTTGTGGCCAGACCAAAGAATGATAATAAGACTCACTGCGCCTATTCCGGTCACGATCAGGCCAACCGGAACCTCGGCCCCAAAAATAGGATTAAAGTAACAAAGAGCATCCACTGCCATTAAGCACAGACCGTTGAATATCGGGCCTAAGAACAATTCCCCACCGAGATCGTGTTTTTTAAACCACATTCTGCGGGCCAATATGGGAAAAACCAGGCCTAAAAAGGAGAAGGCCCCAAATAAATTGATCACGATGAGTGTACTCACCGCCACCACCACAAAAATAAATTGGAAAAGTCTTTTTTCGTCCAATCCCCAATTAAGTCCCATAATCGGCCCAATTGAGAACATTTTTAAATCTTTATAAAAAAACTGCATCCCGAATAAAATAAGAAGTTCGGTCCCCAAGAGGATTCCCAAAGAGGATGATGAGGCAAATCTAAAATGACCAAACCATAACTCAACCGGAAACGGTAAATTAAAGGCCATAAAAAGAAACTGCCATAAAGAAAATACCGCTCCTACAAATAAGTTAAAGGTTAAACCTAGTAGAATAATCCGTTCAAATTTTGACTGACCTTTAAAAAAACGAGGAAACGACATCCCTAACAGAATAAAAAGTGGCATTCCTATTAGAAAAGTCCATTCAACTGAGTAGTTTAAATTAAAATAAAGTGAAACAGAGTGAAAAATAAGAAGCCATAAAATCGATAGTCCATCAATTCCCAATGTAGAAGGACTGGCCAGAATATTCCTCGTTCCCAACTGAATCAGGCTTCCCGCCTGAGACAATAATACCCCTACTAAAAAGCTTGAAAATAAGCGGATGATTAAATAGTCCATTCATCTCCCTGCTTAAGGTAGTCGTCTTCAACAATTAACTGTTGTGCCTTCCAACCTGAAGGTAGCCATTCAAGGTTATGCTCTACGACCAACAAGGCCTTCCCATCTTTTCGGAGTTTTTCAAGATACCCCAGAAGAATTTTTTTTCTTTGGGCATCTAGATATTGAGAGGGTTCGTCCAAAAAATAAAATGTGCAATCTTTGCATAAAGCTAAGCACAGTTTAAGCGCCTGAGACTCTCCTCCAGAAAGGTGAGAAAGTAGTCTTTGTTCTTTTTTATCCAACTCAAAATCATTCCAGAGAGAAATAAAATTGGCCTCGTTAAAATGAGGCAACTTGGCCTCAAGAAAAAAACTTTTCAGTATGCTTAATTTTCGATCAAAAAAGTATTCTGTAGCCATCTGCTCAACCACGGCCCGGGACTCAGGCGAAACCATGCAAGAGAGGCGACGCAAAAGAGTTGATTTACCTATTCCATTTTCACCAATTAAAACCAGAACACTCCCGAAATGGAGAGAAACTTGTAGTTCACAACCACAATGCGGCAAAAAAAAGGGATCATTAAGTTCAAATATTTTCATATATCTTGGATGATCTTATCCATTAACGTAAAATGTGTTAATTTGTTTCATGGAGATTTTATGATTAATCAAAGATTTTTTGCCCTCAGCTTGGCCTTTATGTTTGTTTTAGCAGGTTGTTCGTCCAAAATGAGCTCCGACCGCTACAGAGAAGGTGACAATGCCGGCCAGAAAGTGGATCTAACTGTCAATCAAGAGAAGCAGTTAACCAAGGAAGCCTTGGCCGAAATGAAAAAGGATTACCCTGCTGTTCAAGATCAGCAATTGCAGTCCTACATTGAAAGATTAGGCCAAAAAATTGTTAATGCTAACAATCTGAACAATAGGCCCTACACTTACCATTTCACAGCGGTTGACTCTGCTCAGGTCAACGCCTTTGCTCTACCAGCTGGATATGTTTTTATTACCGCACCCATTATTGCGATGGCCGATACAGAAGCTGAAATTGCCGGTGTACTTGGGCATGAAATTGGACACGTTGTTGCCCGACATACGGCCGAAAGAATGTATGTCGCCAAGCAAGAGCAAAGCAAAACCTATCTCTTTGGAGGAATTGGAGCGGCCATTGGTGCAGGAGTGGGTTATTTGGCCCAGAAAAAACTATGTGACCCTAATGATCTTGCCTGTAAGGCGAAAGTGGTAGGCGGTGGGGCTGCGGTGGGTGGCCTCGGTGGGCTTATGATTCAGAAATATGGCTTCATGAAAAACTCGCAAGAGGATGAACTTGAATCAGATCGTGTGGGATTCAGGTACGCTGTTAAAACAAATTACGATAAACAATATGTCGGAGACTTCTACAAAAAATTAATGAGTATGGAAAAACAGTCCAAGAAAGGCCAGAACGCTTTGATGGCAAGTTTTGGGGACGCTATGTCTTCTCACCCTCCCTCGCAAGCTCGTGTGAAACAGGCGCAGGAAATGCAAAGCCTAATTAAAGACAATGGCTCGATTGGATCGACTGAAGAATTTCAACGCATGAAAAAAATTGCTCAAGAAATTGTAAAAAAAGCTCACTAAAGATTTTTAAAAAAATAGATCATCGCCTCAACTTGACCAGTTCCGGGTATCAAAGCTCCAGGATAGGTCAGGTTGATCGTATAATTATCTCTTTTCAATTCAGTTTCCATCGAACTTCCCGAATCTCTTAATCCCACTTTATAAGTCTCTTTGGGCAGATTATTTAAAATTCTGGCGGACCAATTTACATAAGAGAGCTCCGACGGATAAGTCTTTATCAGCTTCTCTTGAATCATCCACTTCACTATCCCGTCTTGCACCATGATCAGTTCCGGAAACTTATCGTTCTGAATCAGTCCTAAAAAAAAGAGAAAGGTTGAATCTTTTCGCGCCAGTTTTTTTAACTCTTTTAGTTTCATGTTTAAATTATTCGTGAGTTTTCTGAGGTCACAACCAATCAGATAGGGTGTGAGTTGTTTCTCCATCGCTTCCATCACTTCCAATGGAGTTAATGAACGAGTTTTTATTTCGACTGCTCTGATCCCTTCGTAGCGGGAAAAGATTCGATTGAGTTCTCGACTCTCGTCGTAGAATAACACACTTCCTGCCAGACCCTTAATTGTCTCGTGAGAAAGAAAAACTCCACCAGGAAGGAAACGACCTTGAAAATCTTTTTTGGCTACGGGATGAAAAATCGACACGCCCTTAAGTTTTTTATTTTTGATGAGCCCTAAATCTTTCAGGATTAAAGTAACTGGCCCAGACAACGAATAAACACTTTTGACTTCTGAACGAAAATCACAAGAAATTGCAGTCGAAATATTTAAGAGAATACTAGCGAGAAGAACGATCATCCATGACCTCGTTGGCCTTGCGGTCACAATATTCATTTTGTGGATGACCAGCATGGCCCTTTACCCACATCCATTCAACTTGCATAAATTTTTCCCGAACTGAATCGAGTGCTTGCCATAAATCCATATTTTCAGGCGCCTTATTATCAGCTTTTTTCCAGCCGCGCGCTTTCCAACCTTTGACCCAGGATTTCATCCCATCCACGACATACTTCGAGTCGGTGATAATTTTGACTTTGGTTAAAAGTGGATCTTTCCCCTTGGCAGGTAAAACCGTGAGGAGTTCGTGCAATCCCTTCAAAGGACCAGAAAGTTCCATTTTATTGTTAGTGGTATACGCTTCGTAGTCCACTCCCTCTGCCAGAACTTTCCCATTATGTTCTTGAATCACAAAGGCGCAGGCACCAGGGCCAGGGTTTCCTCGGCAACCACCATCCGAATAAACAGCGATAGTTTCAGGTTCATCACTGATTTCAGTTGGGGCCGGCAG
>JBILYY010000164.1:0-6973 GCA_044377495.1 Bacteriovoracaceae bacterium
TTTAATACTGTTATTTTATTTCAATTCTATTTGTCTGCTTTAAGTTCGATTACGTAACTGTCATACCCAAGAATTCCTTTCTTGATTACGATGTGGCTATTTGTAGTTGATGTAATAGTATAGATAACGTTCTCGCTATCTATGCGGCGCTGAACTGCCTTGACTGAAAATGTTTCTTCTTCAGAACCGCCGAGTGCTGGTAATTTTTCAAAGTTGATTTTTACTTTATCCGCTTGGTTGGTAGTAACTTTCTCGTATTTAACACATTTTCTTTGAGATCCTCTACCACCTGAAGTACGTCTGTATTTCACGCAAACGTTTCTAGTCATGGGTACGTTAAACAATACTTTAACGATTCCTGGAGTCTCAGCATTACGAAACAAAGTGGCTTCAGTGCTATTTACAAGTGCTGTCTCACTATTGAGAATAATTTTTTCTTGAGCAAAGGCACCCATCGATAATGTAAGACTCATAATTGCAAAAATAGTTTTCATCTATATCTCCGATATATTTAAGATGGGCGTTTCTATCTCAAGTCGACTTTTGACACCAGTAGTCACGTAGAACTTACAGGGTCTTACGCGCATTTGGCCAACAAGAATGGTCTTAGTGGCCCTTAATTCGGAGCCCCTCCGGCACTGTTCAAGGCCAATGTGCCCCCTGTTTGTAAGAAATTGTTATGGCAGCTATCTGTAACTGATTAAAAAAGGGATAGGTTCGGTGTTGGCACGATTTATGCTCAATGTGATCCGAGAGATGTGAAGGACACTCATGGATGAGTGGTTCAAGACAACAGGATGTCATCTTCTACATCTCGCCAAGGAAAGGCAGTCGGTATCAAGGATTGAAACCGATCAACTTTAAGGAAGATATTTAATTAAGGAGTGATTTATGGAAAAGGCAACAATCGAACAATTCAAAAATCTTTTTATGGAAATCATTTCTGAAGAAGAAGTTTTTGAAGCAAAACTTTCTCCAACTACTCTTGAAGGCGACGATGTTGATATCGTGTCAACTGAGAAGGCCAACCAAATGGACTTCCGTTTAAAGGCACGTAACGCTATATACTTAAATAAAGTTCGTAAATCGCTTCATAAAATTGACGAAGGAACATTCGGTGAATGTGAAGAGTGTGGCGCCGAAATCACTTATAACCGCCTTCTAGCGCGCCCTACAGCGGATCTTTGTATTCACTGCAAGGAGCTTGAAGAAAAGCAGGAGAATCAGTTAGTAGATAGGAACCGTGACTCTTCTAAGATTGGCGGTCGTTCTCTGCCAATCGAGCAGCTTGAAAAAGGTTTTCATAGAGATGAAACAGGTACATCTGACTTTCATTTGAGTCATGGGTCATACCAAGATATTGTGGGCTAGAAAGGATATTAAAATCGGTTAAGAGATGGGCCCGCAAATGCGGGCCCTCTTTTATTTGAGTCGAATTAAACAATAAACTGAGAAAGTTCCTGAACGAGAGACTGACTGCGAGAGACAAATTTTTCTTTTTCTTCAGAAGATAGTCCTTCAGATGAAAGAGAAGCAAGATCCTGAACGTGATGAGCTATCTTTTCGGCCAAGTCTTTTTTCTCACCCTTTTCCCAAATCTTAAGTGCATTTTGGATCAGAGTATTAGATGGGTTAACTACGAGAGTCTTTTTAATTGGCATTGAGAAAGCAGTATTTCCCATGGATTTTGTCATTTGCTGAAAGCGCTTCATGTTTTCATCAACTTTAAAATAAGCACTAGATGAAGCGTTTTTAAGATTTTTAACATCCACGTCAAGTTTCATTTCCATATCTTTATTGTCACCAACCAGAACCTGCTTAAAGAAATCTTTGATCTTGATGTCATCGGCAGTCGTCTCAGCGCTTTCAAGTAAGTTTTCAACTTCAGAATCGATTGCCGCAAACTTGTAAGATCTTTCTTCCTGTTTTGCCATTTCAGTATGCTGCATGAAATGCGGATCAATATATTGATCTGTCTCAATAACTTGAATGCCTTCAGTCAGCAATTGCTTGCGGAGGGATTCATCGCTAAGATTTTTTTCAAAATAAACGTACTTATCTTTAAGCTTTTCTTTATAGGCCTCAGGAACAGAAGCTTGGTACTCATCAAAAGTGACTAGTTTGCCTTCTGAGTTTCTGAAGAGGACGAAATTTCTCATGACCTCATCAAATTTCGTGTCTTGCATACAGCCGTATTTGACGAAAAGACCAATATCTTCCCAAGCTTTCTCGTATTTCTCACGATCATTATTGAAGAGTTTCTTGAGTGACTCAGCAACTTTCTTAATGATGTAATTAGAAATCTTTTTGATGTTCGGATCACCTTGAAGTGATGAACGAGAAACGTTTAAAGGAATATCTGTTGAATCAATGGCACCCTTAAGAAGTCCTAAGAAGTCTGGTACGACGCTCTTAATGTTATCAGAAACAAACACTTGCTTAGAATAAAGTTTGATCCCATTTTCCTGAACTGGCTTGCTAGCATTCACCTTAGGAAAGAATAAAACCCCTTGAAGTGTGAATGGATGATCGACATTGAGGTGTAACCAGAAAAGTGGCTCTTGGTCGGCCGGAAACATTTTCCGGTAAAAACTCTTATACTCTTCATCTGTCACAGTTGTTGGATCTTTCTTCCAGACCGGAGTTGTTTCGTTGATAATCTCTTCTTTCGCTTCCTTGTCACTTAAATCGAGAAGGGAGATTGGAGAAGGCATGAAATCGCAATAACGATTAAGTGTTTCTCGAACTTTCCAAGCATTTAGAAAGTCTTCTGATTCAGTATTGATAAAAAGTTTTATAGTCGTACCAACATCTGTTTTAGTCGATTCAGAGAATTCATAATCAGTATCACCAAGACAAGTCCATTTTGTAGGAACAGATCCAGGAACCATTGAGAGAGATTCTACTTCAACCTTTTCAGAAACCATGAATGCCGAATAAAAACCTAGACCGAATTTACCGATGATTTCGTCTTTGGCAGAAGTGACACCTGAGTCTTTCATCTTTTTGACAAATTCTTCTGCTCCCGAGAAGGCGAGCTGAGCGATGTATTTTTCAACTTCAGATTCATTCATCCCTAAGCCGTTATCGCTAATCGTAATCGTGCGATTGGCCTTATCAACCTCAATTTTGACCTTTCCTTCAGGAGTTTCATGGCCTTGAGAGCGGGCAAGGGTTGAGCGCTTAGTTATGGCGTCACAGGCATTGGAGGCCAGTTCCCGAATAAAAATATCATGCTCCGAGTAAAGCCATTTTTTTATGATAGGAAAAATGTCGTTAGTCTTTACTGAAATCGAACCTTTACGTGTACTCATAGTGTTCCTTCTCCCTAGTGTCATTTTGTCGTCTTGTCATTTAGCGTAATAATCCATTAGAAAGATGGTATTGAAAACATAATCGTCAAGGGTACTTGGATAATGTCTAACGAAATACTTCCTCTCTTCATTCTTACGACTGGGGGGACGATCGAAAAAATATATGACGAATTTGAAGGGTCTCTTCAAAACAAAGATACTATCGTCAAGAATAAGATTCTTCAGAAACTAAGGCTTCCCTATACTGACATACATCTTGAGCCAATTATGGCGAAGGATTCGTTACTGATGGATGACGAGGACCGTGCTTCGATTCTTCAATCGATTAGAACCTACTCTCAGCATGGTAATCCGATAGTGGTTCTTCATGGAACAGACACCATGGACTTAACTTCAAAATATTGCTTTGAAAAATTTAAAGACATTTCAGTCCCCGTGGTTTTCACAGGTGCGATGAAACCACTTGGATTTGATGATTCCGATGCCGCACAAAATGTGATTGAGGCGATTTTTGCTGCTCGCATTTTAAAGCCTGGCTTTTATGTTACTTTTCACGGCAAACTTTTTACTGTTCCAAATGTTAAAAAAAATAAAATACGTGGCACCTTTGAGGAGATTGAATCATGAAAACCCTTATTGCAGCTTTAATGCTCATGTCTTCTAGCGCCGTTTTTGCTTGGGGCAATACTGGACACAGAGTGGTGGGGGAAGTCGCTTGGAGATTTCTTGACATCGGCGCTTTAGTTAAGGCCAATCAGCTTTTAAAGGGTCAAAGTCTGGCACGTGTTGCAACTTGGCCGGATGAAATTAAATCAGATCCAACAACTTATCAGTATACGTATAACTGGCACTACACAACATGGCAGACCAATGACCATGATCATAACGAGACTAATGAGACAGCGACGACTGGTTTACTTTTAAAATCAATAAGTGAACAACTGGCAGTTCTTCGAGATCCTGCTGCTTCCGATGTCCAGAAGGCTTTTTCTTTGAAGTTCGTTATTCACTTGGTTGGTGATGTACATATGCCCCTTCACGTTAGCGATGGTACGGATCAGGGCGGTAACTTGTGTAAGGTTACTTATATGGCAAGAACTTACTCTCTCCATTCTCTTTGGGATGAAGGGATGATTGATTTCACAAATCTTAGTTTTACAGAAATGGCAAAATTTATATCTGAAGGAAAAACCGGCGAAGACGTAAAGGCAGCACGAAACGGTTCTGTTTTAGACTGGGCGCTTGAATCAAAAAAACTTGCGGCAACTCTTTACCCTGCTGAAGTCATTCCTTCAACTGAACCGGCCGTCGGTCGTAGTTATTGCAAAAAAGAAGTGCTCCCAGAAGAAATGCCGAAGTTATCGTATGAGTATGCTTATAAGTTTTATCCAATCATCGAGAAAAGACTTTATGATGCTGGCGTTCGACTTGCGATGCTTTTAAATGAAAATCTAAAATAAACTTTAACGAAAGTTGCTCACTCTTTGAGCAACTTCTTCATTCCAGCAATGGCGGCTTTGCCCATTGCTAGAATGGCTTCTGTGGAATTTCCTGCACTGTGAGGAGTTCCCATGAAATTATCAAACTCAACCATTTTGCCTTGATAAGGCTCCGGAGTATGAGTATCAGCTAAATACTGAAAAGAAGTATTCCCTTCAAGGTGCTTGACCATCGCATTCTCATCGACGATATCTCCACGACTTGTATTTACTAAAACAGAATTGGTTTTCATTTGTTCTAATGATTGTTTATTTATCAAATTTCTCGTCAGTGAAGTGAGAGGTATGTGTAAGCTAATAGCATGCGACTCCTGCAATAACGTTTTTAAATCAACAAAACGAATATTGTTAGTGGAGGTGACATGTTTTGATTTATCTATTTCACTTACCAATAATTGACAATTAAATGGTGCTAGTAAACGTGCAAGTTCTTGACCAACATTACCAAAGCCAATGATCCCTACAGTTTTCAATGATAGGTTTTGCCCACCATTTTTGTGCCAGATGTTTTGTCTGAGCTTCATCGAAGTGGTGTGCATGAGATGCATGCCAGTAAGTAAAAAGCTAAGAGCATATTCAGCAACTGCAACACGGTTTGTACCTGGATGAAGGGCAAGTTGAATGGAGCTTTCTGCTAAATAATCTAAATCAAGATTATCTGTGCCTACACCATATTTAGATATGCCTTTTAATGTAGGGATTTTTTCTAAGAGGTGCTGGTTAATTTTTTCAGTTCCAACAATTAACCATTTTGCATCTTTTAAAAATATTTCTAACGGCTCTACTTGGTCCCAAAGCATAGGAGTGGTACCCAAGGCCGTAAGTTGAAAGATTAGTTCTTGTGATTTACATAATGATTTTGAAGTTACGTGTACGACAGTTTTATTTAACATATTTATTAATTCCGAATCTTATTGGAATGCAGTTATTTATAAAAATAATCACACGCTTTTGAGCATTTGTGATCACAAATTTTGAACTAGGGAAGTTTCTAATATTTGGGCCACTAGCCCCATATTCTGGACACTTTCTACCAATAAAGTAAAATTATCAGTTTTTCTAACCATTAGAAAAGACGCCTTCTGCCTGATATAACTGCTTAATATGGCCATTTCTGAGTGATAATAGTTTAAGAATTTTAAAGAAAATGTCCGATATAACCTTTAGAGGATCAAGGACTATGGTCTATACAAGTTTAGGGAAGAAATCTATCAGTAGTATATTAGCGATGGCGTTTGCTGTCTCTGGTTGCTTGTCATCAGATATTCCTAGAGCTCAACAGGGTTTTAATACGTCTGCTACTGGTGAAAGTACAACAGGGGCCGGAGCAGGGGCGACGACAACTGGCTCAGGTAGTGGATCTACGTCTATTCCACCAAAAGTTGAAATCAGACATTTAATTGAACCGAATCTATCGACGGATGTTAATTATACCTCAGGAACAGGTTATGGCGGCGGAGGTAGTTATGTAAGAAAAATGACTCTTCCAAAAAACTTTCAGGGCCGCATGTACCTTGCAGGGATCAATATTGGAACTCTTGCAAATCGACACGTAAAAGTTAGATTCAAATTTGGTGTGGGTCGTGATGCGATTACTATTCCTGCAGTGGTTTCAGCCGCCCCGGGTATTACACCTCAGACTAATATTAATGTTCTGGTAATGGATATGCGTTCAGAACCTTTCCGGAATGTACGTCTTACTTATGACCTTTTTGACTATAACGAATATTCATCTACCCAAACACCAGTTCAGGATAACCGTGATACTGGACTTTATTGTCGGGGTCTTAGAGTTGAAGATGATCCAAGTTTCTTAGGAGTTGGCCAGTGTGATGGCCTTCAGCCTGACGAAGAATGTCTTTATTCATATGCTAAGGTAATGGATCAAGGTTTAGTTAAAGAAGTTGTTAGCGGTTCTTCAACAATTTTAGTTCCTTCTGTTCCAACTCTGCCACAGGTCAAAAGTGTCACTGGTAATGCTTACTACCAGGATTCAATGGTGCAGAATTTGAAAAAAACACTTGCTGATAATACTTTTGATTCTCTATCTGCCAATGCTGTTGGCTCTTTTAAATTTAGTCAAGCAGCTGTTCCATTGAATTCAACAGATGCTATTAACTTAAATTTTTGGCTCACGCCCTCTAACCTAGTTGACTGGGC
>JBILYY010000050.1:0-19942 GCA_044377495.1 Bacteriovoracaceae bacterium
GAAATACCTTTTAGAAAGAGCTTAAATTGTTTAACATACAGGCATGAAAATATTATTTCTCCTGATTTTGCTTGCTCCTCATTACTCTTTGGCCAACCGGGAAGTTGATCGATTAACTGAAATCGTCAATATGAATTCTGGCACGGCCAATATTAAAGGTGTTACTGCAATTCAAAATACTATTAAGCCTTGGTTTGAAGCAATTGGATTTAAGGTTACTTTGATTCCAAATCCTGAGGGCGAAAACGTTTCAGCGCCAATGCTTGTGGCAGAAATGGCTGGTGAAAAAACTGATACTATAACATTTGTTATGCACGCTGACACAGTCTTTGAACCTAGTTCTCCTTTTCAGAAATTAAAAATGACAAGTGAATTTATCATGAATGGCCCTGGTACCATGGATGATAAGGGCGGAATAATTGTGGTGCTTAAGGCCCTTGAAGATTATTTAAAGGTTGTCAAAAAATCTAAATATTCACTTCGAGTTTTAGTTTCTCCCAACGAAGAAGTTGGTTCAATCGGTTGGTGGAAAAACTTTCATCAGTATAGTCAGTCTTCATGGTTGGTTTTAGGTTTAGAACCAGGCCATGATGATTTTGGAATTGTTCAGGGAAGAAAAGGTAATATTTGGTATGAGATTAATGTTCAAGGTAAGGAATCCCACGCCGGACGTGATCATGAAATGGGAGTGAATGCTTGTCAAATTCTTGCCAAGAAGCTGGAACTGATACAACAGCTCACCAATTATAAAAAATCGATCACGACTTCGGTAGGTCGAATGGAGGGTGGTCAGGATAAATTTAACATTGTATGTGGTTGGGCCAAGGCCAAAATTGATATCAGGGTGCCGGATCGCGCGAGCTATGAAATCGTCACTAAAAAAATGCAGAAAATTCTTGAAGATCCCCGTATCACTTTTACCATTACCGATGAAACTCCGGCGTTTAACGTGAATAAAATCTCTCGTCCGGTAATAGCTCAGTACCTCAAGGCGATTGAAAAAGTTGAAGGCCGCAAAGTCATTTCCCATATTTCCGGTGGGGTAGGGGACGTGAATCACTTTAGTCGCGAAGGCGTGATCATCATGGACGGTTTGGGACCAGTGGGTGGGCATGCTCATACTGAACAGGAATTTCTGGATATTAGAACTATTGATACGAGATCAAATGTCCTGACATCTTTTTTGCAAGGACTCTAAGACAAATGAAAAATTTCGATAAACGCCGTGACCGCTTTGAGTTCTTTGAAAGCTTTGAGAACCCTTTATTAAATTTAAGTTTTGATTTCGAAGTGAACGACTTCAGACCTTTTTGTAAGGCCAACAACCTTCCTCCTTTTCATTTCTTCCTCTTTTGTCTTTTCTCTTCTCTAAATGAAATTGATAATTTTAAATACCGAATTCTTGATGGAAAAGTTTTCAAAGTTGAGCATCTAGTTGGTTCCTATACCATTCTAAACGAAGAGAATAATTTCAACTTCACCCGCTTTAAATTATCTCCCAATCTACAAGAATTTATTAAACTTAGTCTGGCGGCTAAAGAAGATGCGATGAAGGCCTCTTCATTAATTCATACGGGCCTGGAATTAAGCCCGCGGGATATGAAAAATTACATCTTTATCACAAGCATCCCGTGGCTAAAAATAACTGCCATCGAGCATCCAACTTACAAGTATAAGTCAGCGGATATTCCTTCGATTGCTTGGGGGAAATTCACTCCCATTGGGAGTAACCTGCTCTCTATCCCTCTTTCAGTGCAGGCCCATCATGGATTTGTGGATGCTTTTCATATTCATCAATTGTCCGAAACCATCAAAGCTAAAATTACATCTCTGATTTGATCAAAAGAAGCAACGGGTCATGACGGGCTATATTTAGATGTCGTAATCATTAAAACTTATTCCGCATAAGGAGGCCGCACCGTGTCTACGATTAGAACTCAGGGCGAATTCGTTGAACTTGATGTAACGGACGATCTTAGAAATAGTCCCGTCTACAACGACGACTTAGCTCCTACAAAAATTATTCAAAGAACTTGGAACAAGTGGCACATCATGTCTCTTTGGATTGGCATGGCCGTTTGTGTTCCGACATATACTTTGGGTGCCGTGCTTACGACCTATTTTGGCCTCAACATTATGGAAGCCCTTTGGACTATACTTGCGGCCAACATAATCGTTTTGATTCCACTTATTCTTAACGCCTATCCTGGAACTAAATACGGGGTACCATTCCCAATTTTACTCAGGTCTTCATTTGGGATTTATGGATCAAATCTTCCGGCGCTTATTCGTGCTTTTATCGCTTGTGGCTGGTTTGGAATTCAAACTATGTTCGGTGGACTCGCGATCCATCTCTTGCTCTCGCGGATTTTTCCAGCTTGGGCCGCACTAGGTGGTGTGGGGGAAGTTATTGGTTTTTTTATTTTCTGGGCCATGAATATTTATGTGGTGGTTAAAGGATCTAAAGCGATTCAGATTCTTGAAGTCATTGCTGCACCTTTGTTAATTGTTGTTGGAATTGTTTTAATCATTTGGGCCATCCCACAAATTGATATGGCCGCTTTAATTGAGGCCCCTGCCAGACGTCCCGTGGGAGCTAGCCCTTGGTCTTATGTTTTTGGTGGTCTGACTGCGATGGTAGGATTCTGGGCAACTCTTTCTTTAAACATTCCAGATTTCAGTCGCTATGCTGTTTCTCAAAAAGATCAAACACTAGGTCAGATTTTTGGTTTACCACTTACGATGTTTTTATTCGCGATGCTGGGAGTGGTGATGACTGCGGCTTCTCCGGTTTTAGTTGGGGAAGTAGTTTCAGACCCGGTCACTCTTATCGGAAAAATTGATAGTCCAATTATGGGCGCTTTTGGTTTGTTTATTATTTTTGTTGCAACTATTTCAACCAACGCCGCGGCCAACGTCCTTTCTCCGGCCAATGATTTTCAAAATGCTTTTCCAAAACTTATTAATTTCAAACGTGGGGTCTACCTAACGGGAATAATCGGTATTTTGCTGATGAGCTGGGAACTTCTTCGAAAATCTGGACTCATCCAGTCAAATGTCAGCTTGGAGAGTATATATTCCAATTGGCTCCTCAGTTATTCCAGTTTGCTTGGGCCAATTGCTGGGATCATGATCATGGATTACTTCATCATTAAAAAGCAGAATATTCATCTTATTGATATTTATAAAGTAAACGGCGTCTATCCGAAAGTAAACCGGGCCGGGATGATGGCCTTTTTAATACCGGTCCTATTGACCACCATTTGTCTCATAACTGACACAAATTTATGGATATATAAATATGGGTGGTTTGTAGGGAGCGCACTTGGTGCTACTATTTACTTCTTTTCGAGTAAGCATATTTTTCAACGCGACACAATGAAGGAGTTTGTATGGGACTAAATAATGTTAAAATCCAAAAAGATTTTGGGAAACTAAAAAACTGGATTGGTAATAAAGAAGTCGAATCAAAAGCGACACAATTTATTCCTCTTCACACTCCATACACTGGGGAAACCATCGGTGAAGTTCCATTAGGAACTGCTCAAGATGTTGCCGATGCTGTGGCATCTGCCAAAGCTGCTTTTAAACTTTGGAGCAACACAAATATTAAAGAGCGCGTTCAAGTGATGTTTAAACTTAAAACATTAATGGAGCGTGATTTTGAACAATTAAAACAACTCGTCTCTTTAGAAAACGGTAAGGCCTTGGCGGAAGCTCACGGTGACGTTGCTAAAGCAATTGAAGTTTTAGAATTCGGTTGTTCCATTCCAAATAAAATTTCAGGACCAATGCAGGAAGTTTCTAACGGGATTTACTGTCAGGTCATTAAAGAGCCGATCGGTGTTGTTGCTAGTATCGTGCCTTTTAACTTTCCAGTTATGTGTCCGATGTGGACTATTCCTATAGCTCTTACTGTTGGTAACACTATGGTGCTTAAGCCTTCTGAGCAAGTACCTCTTGGTTCAATGAAGCTAGCTGCACTTTTAAAAGAAGCTGGCCTGCCTGATGGTGTTTTAAACATCGTTCACGGTGGCGTAGATGTTGTGAATGCTATTTGTGATAATACAGATATTAAGGCAATGAGTTTCGTTGGTTCAACTAAAGTGGCAAAACTTGTTTATGGTCGTGCTGCTATGGCCGGGAAAAGAGTCTTGGCACTTGGTGGAGCTAAAAACCATTTGATCCTTATGCCAGATGCCAATCCTGAAACTGCACCTTCTCAAATTGTTGATTCAGCAATGGGTTGTGCTGGTCAACGTTGTATGGCCGCTTCAGTTATGGTGGCAGTTGGTGATTGTGATAAACATATCCAAGGTATGGTTGCATACGCTAAATCAATCAAGCTAGGTGAAAAACTTGGAACAGTAATTAACAAGCAATCGGTTGAAAGAATTAATAATTACATTACTGCTGCTGAAAAAATGGGTGCGAAAGTTCTCGTGGATGGCCGTAATCAGAAGCCTGAAAATACAGACATCAAAGGTCTTGAAGGTGGTTACTGGGTTGGAGCAACGCTACTTGATAACGTCAGCCCGGATATGCCAGCTGGATGCGAAGAAATTTTTGGACCAGTTCTTTCTATCATTCGTGTTAAAACAATTGAAGAAGCACTAAAAATTGAAAACAATAATCCTTACGGAAACGCAGCTTCGATCTTCACTTCAAGTGGAGCGAACGCTCAATACCTTTTCAGAAATGCCAATGCAGGAATGAACGGTGTGAATGTTGGTGTTCCAGTTCCACGTGAGCCGTTTGGCTTTGGTGGATGGAATGATTCTAAATTTGGTAATGGTGATTTGACTGGGGATCAAGGAATTGATTTCTGGACTCAAGACAGAAAGATCACGACTAAGTTTATTGAACCACAAACTAGAAACTGGATGTCTTAAGTATGGCCTCAATCTTAATTAAAAACGGCGAAATCATTACCGCGACTGATCGCTACCATTCAGACATCTATGTTGAAGATGGTGTGATCAAAAGTATTGCTCCAAGTATCGAGAAGCCTCATGCTGATACCAGAGTCATCGATGCTAAGGGACACTTTATTTTTCCTGGTGCCATCGATGCTCACGTTCATATGGAACTTCCATTTATGGGCGAAATCTCTGCGGATGATTTTGAAACCGGAACTGCCGCTGGCGTGGCCGGTGGAACTACGACCATTATAGATTTCGTTATTCCTGCTCGTAATCAACCCCTTTTAGATGGACTTAAGTCTTGGCAGGAAAAGGCCAAGAAATCAGTCGCTGACTATGCCTTTCATATGGCCGTGACTTGGTTTGGTGATAACACCGCCAAGGAAATGGAACATTGTGTTCGCAAAGAAGGAATAACATCTTTTAAAACTTTCATGGCCTATCGTGGAGCGATCGGTGTGGATGATACTGAGATGATTAAGGTCATGGAGACTGCAAAAAATCTGAATGCACTTGTAACTGCTCACTGTGAAAACGGTGAGATGGTTGTCGCTCTTCAGGAAAAGCTTTTTAAAGAAGGCAAGATCGATCCTAAATATCATGCGCAATCTCGTCCAGCTCCTCTTGAAGGTGAAGCTACTGGACGCGCGATCATGCTCGCACGAATGACTGGGGTGCCACTTTATATTGTACACGTTACGGCAAAAGAAGCTGTGGAGGCCATAGACGAGGCCCGCAAACGTGGCCAGGTTGTGTTTGGTGAAACCTGTCCTCAGTATCTTCTTCTTGATGATTCTGTTTACGATAAACCTAATTTTGAAGGTGCGGCATATGTGATGAGTCCGCCGATTCGTCCCCTTGGACATCAAGCACCTTTATGGGCCGCTTTAAAATCTGGGATCATTCAAACGGTAGCAACGGATCATTGTCCATTTCATCAGGGCAAACAAAAGATTCTTGGCAAAAACGATTTCAGAAAAATTCCAAACGGTGCGGCCGGAATTCAAAACCGTCTTTCTCTCATGTACACGTATGGTGTGCTTGAAAACAGAATTGATCTGCATCAGTTTGTGGAAGTTAACTGTACTCGTCCGGCAAAAATCTTTGGCATGTACCCTCGTAAAGGTGCGGTCATGGTTGGATCAGATGCAGATCTCGTAATCTGGAATCCAGAAAAAGAAGATGTGATCTCGGCCAAAACACATTTACATAAATGCGATAGAAATATTTTTGAAGGTTATAAAACTAAAGGTGCGCCGACGTGGGTAATTGTTAACGGTAAGGTTCAGTTCGACGAGGGGAAACTCAATGTTGAACGTGGAGCTGGCCGCTATATCCCACGCACAGGCATGTAATAGGAGTATCATTATGAGTAAAGATTTATCGATTGTTGTTAATGGTCTAAAATTTGAAAACCCATTTGTTATCGGGTCAGGTCCTCCGGGAACGAACAAAGCAACTATTCTCAAAGCTTTTAGAGAAGGCTGGGGTGGAGTGGTTGCTAAAACTTGCTCATTAGATGCTTCAAAAGTTCATAACGTAGCTCCTCGTTATGGGAAACTTTATTCACGAGTTAATAAAGAAGTTATTGGTTTTCAAAATATTGAGTTGATCTCAGACATGTCAATTGAAGACTGGATTAGAGACTTCAAGGAAATCAAAGCTGAATTTCCGAAGGGTATTTTGATCGCATCGATCATGGAAGAGTACGACAAGGCCGCTTGGCAGAAACTTGTGATCATGTGCCAGGATGCTGGTGTTGATGCTTTTGAGTTAAATTTTTCTTGTCCTCACGGACTTCCAGAAAGAAAAATGGGAGCAGCGATGGGTGAGAATCCTGATATCGTTGCTGAAGTTACTAAATGGGTAACTGACGTTGCTACGATACCTGTTTGGGCCAAGATGACTCCCAATGTGACCGACGTAAACGTTCCTTCATTCAAGGCAATTGAGGCCGGTGCTCATGGGATTTCTTTGATTAATACAATCCTTGCTGTCATTGGAGTTGATCTTGATACGCTAAGACCACTTCCAACTGTTAAAGGTTATTCAACTTATGGTGGTTACTCATCCCAGGCCGTAAGACCTATTGCTTTAAGACATGCTTCGAAACTTGCGAAGGCACTCAAAGATGCCAACATGAATAATATTTCAATCAGTGGTATGGGCGGAGTCGAAAAATCAAGTGATGCAATTGAATTCATGTTACTTGGGTCACATACTGTACAAAGTTGTACAGGGCCAATGCTCCAGGGGTACAAAATGGTGCATGAGTTAAAAGCTGGTCTGGAGGCTTTTATGGTAAAACATAATTTCAATAAACTTGAAGATTTTATTGGTCATTCACTTCAGTATTTTACAACCCATGCGCATTTAAATGAATTGAAGCAAGGTAAATTTGAAGCCAAAGAAATTTCCAAAGATTCACAGTGGTCTGGGGACAATATTGACAAGCAAACAAATGATCTGGCGACGAATTAATATTTTAAGGAGTTTCTTGTGAGCGAATATCAAGACATCGTAGATAAAAATAAAAAATACACATACTTTTCTTGGTCTGCCCAAGAAGCAGCAAATCCTATAGCCATTGAGAAAGCAAAAGGGATTTATTTCTGGGACTATAATGGGAAACAGTATGCAGATTTTTCTTCTCAGCTAATTTGCACTAACATTGGCCATGGAGATGAGCGCGTAAATAAAGCTATCATTGATCAGATTAGCAAAATTCATTATGTTCAACCATCAAACGTAACTAAAGTACGTGGAGAGTTGGGTGAGGCGATAGCTTCTGTTACCCCTGGAGATCTGAATAAAACTCTTTTCACAATTGGTGGTTCTGAGGCCGTAGAGAATGCTATGAAAATGGCCAGACTCTACACTGGACGTCAGAAAATTATTACTCGTTACCGCTCATATCACGGTGGAACTTTTGCTGCCGCTTCTGCTGGGGGCGACCCAAGACGAGTTGCCATTGAACCAGGTGTTGGTTGGATTGTAAAAATGCATGATCCTTATAGTTACCGTTCTCCAATATATAGGCACTGTACTCCTGAACAAGGAGACATGATTATGTGTGATCTTCTTGAGGAAACAATTCTCTTGGAAGGTGCCAGCACTATTGCGGGAGTTCTCTTGGAAGGCTACTCAGGTTCAAGTGGTGTCATTGCCCCTTCAACAGCTGCCTATTGGACTCGCACTAAAGAGATCTGTGAAAAATACGGCGTAGTTCTCATTGCTGATGAAGTTATGAGTGGATTTGGTCGAACTGGTAAATGGTTTGGTATTGATCATGCAAATGTTGTCCCTGACATTATGGTCATGGCAAAAGGTTTAACCTCTGCTTATCTGCCTCTTGGAGCAGTTGTTACAAATGATAAGATTGCCAAATACTTTGATAAGAACATGCTCGCATGTGGTCTTACTTATAGCGGGCATGCTGTTTCTTGCGCAGCTGGTATCGCAACTATTAATGTTTATAAAGAAGATAAACTGGTTGAGAATGCAGCTGCTCTTGGTGCTAAGCTAGAGAAAAAACTTCAAGTCCTTGCCGATAAACATCCTTCGATCGGCGAAGCACGCGGTAAAGGTCTTCACTGGTGTATAGAGATGGTTAAGAATCGCAAAACTCGCCAAGAAATGAGTGAGTGGAACAAGCCCATGTCACAACCGATGATGGATCTTGCGGCGTCTCTTAAAAATAACGGGATTTCTACGTTTGTGAGATGGAATCAGGTTTATATCTGTCCTCCTCTTTGTGTTAATGAGAAGCAGATTGATGATGCATTAGAAATATATTCTAAAGCGTTTGAGATAACCGATAAAGCAGTCGTTTGAAATTTTTAATCGTCTCTGGCATGTTTGTGTCTTTTTCAGTGATGGCGGTTTGTCCTAACCTCGCTGGGAAATATACATCATGCCGATCTCAGTCTGGCGAAGTGACTTCTGGTTCAACGATTTCTCAAGAAATAACTAATGGTGTAACCACATATACTGTTGTTTCCATTGATGATGAGTCTGGTTCAGAAGTTACGGAAACTTTCAGTGCTGATGGAGTTTTGAGGGCGGATACTTTCCCTGATCCTGGCGGGAAAGTGACTATTGCCACTTTGGCGAGCTGCCAAGGAAATGCTTTGGTTCTGGATCTTAAGGTCTTTTCCGAGTTTCAGGAATTTGCCAATTTGCATTTTCAAATTAACAAGACTGGCAATCAAATCACCACTGTAACAACTGGCACGGCCTCAGGTGAGCAGGTCAATGATACTGATGTGTGCTTATAAGTTTTTGCTGAAATCGTCCCAAACAACATCCAAAAGCTTCGTATGAAAGTATCCGTAAAGATGCTTGTCTCGAAATTTTGAAGAGCTTTTGTAGTGTGTCTCATGAACGATATTGAAATTCTCACCGTCTTGGTGAAAACTAATTCTTTGGCTGCCCTTTGATTTGTTTTGTTTCAAATAACTAAAAGTAATCGTTCTCGTGTTGTGATTTAACTCGATAACTTCAAAAGCGACCGGTATCTGCATGCCTTTTGTAATATCTAATTCAAGAAAGAAAACCTGTCCTATCCTAACTTCCGGCAGCTCTTGATCTTTTCCTAGAAAACGATTGGATTCAGGATCATATTCCATTTCAAAACGGGAAGTCCTTTTCCATATTTGCTTGGGTCCGATTGTCACAAGCTTTTCAAAAGCTGATTGCGCATTTCCTTTAAAGGTATAGGTCTTTGAGTGATAGTTCATATCGCTACAAGCATCAAATGTTTCACAGCTTGCAGTTAGAAGCGACATATCGGTGCCGTTAGTATTTATGAATTCCTGAACCGTTTCTGAAACTGTAGGCATAATCATGTCTTGCGCCCAAATCGGTGAAGATAACATGACTGTTAGTAGGCCTACTATTTTAAGGTTCATTTGATCTCCTATGATTAGAGAGATTTTGCCACATGGAATGCTTTGATTGGGTGGAGGACGCAATGTTTACCCACGTTGTCTAATTTCTTTACACTTTTAGTGGGAAAATAACTCCACTCCCTAGCTAAAATGACCCTCTGTTTTAAGTCCAGGTCCAGATTTCCGATAATTTGTCATCTCGTACAGATTTCAACTTGGAGGAAATCGTGGATAGATTATTCGTATCGGCCCTTGCCATCCTTCTCACTTTTTCAGTTCACTCCTCAAATGCTTACGCTAAAAGAATACTTTTTGCTTCCCAATTTAGTCTCATACCCGTTAGTCAGGCCCACCTAACCGTAGGGTCTGCTGAAGGCGGAGAACTTGATCCTAAGTCGATTAAGGTGCTAGCTTGGAATATCAAAAAAGGTCAGGAGAGGGGACTTGATATTGATTTACCAAGACTTGCTGGCGACCGTGACTTGGTTCTTATTTCTGAGGGGTACTTGAAGCCAGATTTAATCAAGCTCTTTGAATCTTTTCAGGGATTCGGTTGGGAATTTGGAGTAAGTTTTCTCTACAAAAAAGATCACAACTACGAAACTGGAACTATGATTGGATCAAAGGTTAACCCTTCAAATGTTGTCGTTACTCATACAGTTGATATGGAGCCCATTATTAAGACGCCTAAAGCGCTTACGATGGCGAAATATCCAATTAAAGGTTATCAGCAGGATATGCTTGTCATCTCCGTTCATGGGATAAATATGGCGTCACACGCAGCCTTTGTTCGTCACATGGATCAGGCGTTTTATGAAATTGATCGTCACGATGGACCCGTTTTGTTCGCAGGGGATTTTAATACCCGAACCAAGAAAAGAATGACTCATTTGTTCCAAGAAACATTGAAGCGTGGATTTCAGTCTGTTGACTTTATTAATGGTCATAAAAGATCAAAAGGCCTGGGCGGAAATATTCTTGATTGGTCTTTTGTAAAAGGCGTCCATATCAAGAATCCTCATATTTATTCAGTTAAATCTTCAGACCATCAGCCGATGCATTTTGAAATGGCCCTCGATTAGTTTTGGTAGACATGCGGTCTTCTGGCGCCGGTGTCTTTTAATCTTGGTGCTATTTCAATTTAAATTCTGATTCGGCATGGACCTTATCTTTAAAAACCGAACGCGAAAATTCATAATTATTTTGACGTGTTTAAAGTGGGATTAATCGATCATTTTGTAAAGTAAATATAACGGTTCTACATAGTTCCATTGCATCACCTCCATGCCAGACTGCTATTGCAATTTCAGGGTAAGAGTCGCCATTTAAATCGCTTAAGAATTCTTCTTCGTAAAAAGGATGAAAATGAGCATCGGCTTAAAGTGTACAAAACCGAGATGAGAATTATCAGCTTCCACTAATGATCGGCAAAGTCTGTGACTCACCATTTAGAGAATTCGTGGGGAGGCGTTGCTACTACGATGATGGGTTTAGCCTGCATGCAAATGTTAAAATCCTGGCCCATCAACGGGCCGAACTGGAGAGACTTTGTCGGTAAGTTCTGCGAGGGCCCATTGCAAAAGAGGGGATTACATACGAAGCAACTGGAAAAGTAAAATTACAACTCAAAACACCTTACTCCGACGGAACAACTCATCTGCAATTTACTCCCGATCAATTCATCAAACGGATTATTGCTCTTATCCCACCACCGAGACAAAATCTTATCCGTTACATTGGAGCTTTTGGGGCCCGTCACAAAAAAAGGTCTGAAATAACGAGCTTGGCATGCCCCAAGAAAGTGAAGATCTATAAGAAAGTTTACCGCACGCCATGGAGCGAATTATTAAAATACGTCTTTAAAAATGAAGTAAGTAATTGTGATCACTGCGGCACCAAACTTACTTTGGTGGCCACTATAACTTCCCAGAAAATCTGCCAGAAAATATTGAATTATCTTGGATGGCCCGAAAATGAAGTGATTGTCAGGTCTCCGAAAGCACCTCCGGAAGCTGACTACTTTGATCATGCAGTGGGCGATTTTTAAGCACGGGCAGGGGTGTGCCTAATTTTGGTCTTAAATAACACCGTCTCGTAAAATTCAGCCGACTACGCCAAAAATCCGTGAAGATTTCCTTTGATAGATTGACCGAAGGTCATCCGATTCCTAAAAAGGGGGTGATTTCTGCTTTTTGTTTTATACTGATGTAGGGCCAATTCAGGCTGTCCTTAGTACTGAATGGACAGCTTCTATCCCGCTACCACATTAGTTGATGTAATGGCACCCACGCACAAGGCAGCGTGGAAGTTCTTGGCAATATGGGAGTATGGACTATCGTATATGACTTCTCTACAGATGAGAATTGCAGATTGTTTCGCAGTATTGCTACAAATTATCCATGTATTACGCCAAACCGCTATGGTCACAGCGGTTGCTGCAATTAATAGAAAGTTTAACTACCCGTGAATTCGAAAATAATTCACGGGAATCATTTGAGTTGTAAAAATAATAACAAATCAAATAGGCAGGAATCCTGTTATTTATAAAACTCTAGCTTTTGGTGCTCCTTAGCTCTTATGCCCTAATGGAAAGGATCGCCCGAGTTACCTCTACATCAATATACATCAAAAAGACCCTCTCCCCTTTGTAAGGATAGGAGGTAATCTTCACGGCTATTTGTCGGATTCGGCTGAGATTTACTGGCTTCTGTTACTCGAGAAAGTGAGGATGATTATTTGTGCCGCATACTCTTTGAGGCATCCATGGAAAAAAAAGAAGCGGATGAAACGATTAAAACTAGAAATTTTTAATCTTAATCATAGGTTTTGCATAGGTCCAAAAGGCTTCAGTCTTAGACCCGTTTTCCACCACTTCGCCTAGTTCAGTCAGCATCCTGCCCACTTCATTTCCGGCAAAATACTTTTGATGAAATCTGAAAACTTTGCTCTGCTTTAGATCCTTATCTAAAATCACCAGATGAATCTGTCCGATAGCTTTTTTATCAAATTCTGTCATTAACGAAGAAGTCATTAAGATGTAAAGAGCAATGATGTCACTTGAGTCCGTATGTTCTTTGACCTTGGAGAAGGCCTCTTGGTTAAGATGAGAGCTGGGATTAATAAAAATATAAATTTCCTTTCCTTCCCGGACCAACCCTTCGCCGTTTTGTCCTGAGAGCTTCATTTCTTTACAAAGTTCGGCGTCTTTTTCGCATCCATTTCCTGCGTAGACAACTAAGTAGTCGCCGAAATCGTCCTTAACGTCCCGAAGAGCTTCTGGGACATTTGAGAGAACGAGTTGCTCATCGGGAGATTTATTTTCCACGATCTCTTCTGCTGATTTAAAGAATAAGTAAGCTCCGACTCCAGCAACGAGCAAGATAATGGGGAGCATTTTTTTAATGTCCAATTTTCCCGGAGTGGACTTTTTATCGGCCGCTACTTTTTTTGCCGGCCCATGGCCTGAAGTCGGAGCAGTTCTTTGTGGCCTAGAAGGGGTTGGTTGTTCAAAACTGCTATCAGGTACTTTTCTGGATGGGTAAGCAGGTGTCGGCTCCGGAGCATCCGAAGTATCTTCGATCTGGCATTCTAAGGGCCCAATAGTGAGCTGTTGAAAGACGTTGAATTTGGTTTTGCTTTGAGCAGGAACTCGAGTCCCATCTATATAAACACCGTTAGCACTTCCCAAGTCAGTAATAAAAAATTCACCATCAATGACTTCTAACTGGGCGTGGGTTCTGGAAAGGGCTTCATCAGCAACTGGAAAGTCGCATTTATTTGATCTTCCTATCGTAATGGAAGTGGCTTCGTACTCGCTACTTAGGACCTTGCCGGAGGTTAATTTAATCGAGACTCTCATATTTTAAGAAAATCCTTGTGCCATTATTTTGTGTAAGCTTAGGCAATTTAAAGTATGCCACAGTGAATTGTCTTTTCAAGCAGTTAGCATTAAAAAGCCAACATTTATTCTCAGATAATCAATTCGTTCACGAATTCTACGATAAGCCCTTAAAATAAACAAAAGCTTAGACTCTTTTAACATGAGGATTTTATGAAATTTCTAAACCAGCGCGGTATGTCACTTGTTGAGGTCACCGTCGGTATGGCGATAATGGTGGCCGGATCAGCAATGTATGCCATTCAATCCAAGAACGTTGCTAAAAACGAAGCATCACTAAAGGTTCGGTCGGCCATTAATCAGATGGGCATGGAGGCGGTTGATTATCTAAAAAGCCGCGACATTTGTGACAACAATATGGGAGCCGCATTTGGCAATCTATCCCTTCCTGATTCTGCTACAACACTAACTGGTAAGACCACATACAAAAAGCTGAGGGGTAAGGGTTTTTTAGTTAACGGAGTCGTGCAGTATAAGGATATCTTTACTGTCGACCAAAGCTTTGAAGGTGGAAAAATTTGGGTAAAAGATGTTAATTACAAACTAGAAAACCTTCAGACCGTCACAATCCCAAACGCTCCGTGGAATAAGTCTGGAGATATGAAAATTACAGTGACCTTCCAGCGTTGCACCAATGGCGGATCTGTCTATCTATTAAACAATGGTGTTAAGACTCTCCGCTGTTCCGGTAGTACCGGTGGTAGTATTGTTGAAACAAATCGGATAATTAATAAAATGGCTGCCCTTAAAACAACCTCGGGTGTTGTGGGACAATTCGCTTGTGCTGACTCGCAGGATGCTCTGATTGATGCTGCCAATAAATTTACCCAAGAAAAGTTTTGTGTGCTTGAGGCCAAGATGTTGGCCAATAATGGGATGTCCGGAGCTACTCCGGCCCCATGTAATTATACTGTCACAATAGCTAACGTTGAAAAAAACACTAACGGAAGCTATGTCATCCCGAGCTCAATTGTGCCGAAATCAATAAAGGTGAAAATGATCGGTGGTGGTGGTGGTGGTGGTGGTGGTGACAGAGATGAGCCAGGTGGTGGGGGCAAGCCCGGCATATATCATGAACAGGCCCTTGATGATAGCATCGTTGGCGCCAGCTGCGCCCTTCTTGCGGGTGGCGGTGGAGGTGGTGGTGATGGTGATAATAATGCCACAAATGGGGGCAACGGCGGTATTTCGACTATTAATTGTACCAGAAGTGGTGCCGGAGTTCTCTATATCGGAAAAAGTGGTGGTGGTGGTGGCGAAGGAGAAGCTAGAGGTTCCGGGGAATCTTGCGGTTGGGGTGGAGTGGGCTCATTTGATATCGCTGGGATTCAACTTGGTGGTGGTGGTGGTGGTGGTTGCCGTGAGAATGATGGCGGCGGCGGTGGAATTGGCGCCGGCGGAGGTGGTGGTGGTGACCGTTGGGGTGAGGGCGGTGTAGGTGGTAGCGGCTTTGTTAAATTGAGTTGGAAACAGGCGGTAATTAAGGACGCCAGCGGAAACGTGATTCCTTAATCAACACAGCAATCATTAAAATTTATATATAAAAACCGGGCGCCCCCCGGTTTTTTTTACATTCTTTCTGTTGCCTAAATGCAGAGCAAGGATACGCCTAAATAAGACCGTCTCGTAATTTTCAGCCGAATCCGACAAAAAGTCGTGATAGAGAAAAAGGTCCTCGAATAAGAGAAATGTACTCAATATTGCTATAGCAATCGGCCACGACTCATTGGTGTCTTGAAATTTTGTGCTTAGGTCGTCAAGTTAATGCCGGTTTCGAGTCCAGTTTTAAGCCATAACCGTTCATTTTTATTAAGAGTAGTCTTTGGTCTTTAATGAGTCTTTCCTATGCTCAAGCTGTCCAACTTCAAATACTTAAAACACAATTCGGAGGGGCTGGTGTACAGGGAATAGGTTACTCAAAAGAAACTCTCATGGGACATTTTTTATTCCAACGGAATGGGTCTGTTCACTTATTTTTCATCCCAGTGTCAATAATTCATGATGTCTATGAGACCGTCCGGATATATTGAATAATGTATGTATTACAATTAACTGTCTCACCAAGTTTGGCACTAGCATGCACGACTTTCGGGACATACTCAGTTTTTTAAGGATATTTTATGAAGTCATCATTTCTTGCCTTGCTTTTAATCACTTTTTCAATGATCCCAGAAGTTGTACTGGGCAGGGAAGATTGCAAAGGCTATTCAGTTCCAACGAAAGAACATCTAAAAAAAGTCAGTGTTGGAATAAAAAATATTTGTCGAAATGAAGTGGAATGTAAGGATCATCTTGGAATTGCTCCATCGACTCCTTGGCAATCGTGCCTTTCAATTGAAGAAACTATAGTTCTTCAAGATTATACACAAACGTATGGTTCTTTAAAAAGGCCAGATTTATTAGAAGCGATCATTAGACGATTGCCTATGAAATCAGTAAAGGTGTTTCGTGGTTCCTCTCCATTACGAAACAGCAAAGGAGACATTGTAAAGCTAGCAGTCGGCGAAGTTTACGAGCTTCCAAGGTTTGTGAGCACTTCATTGAATCAGGCCGTGGCCGAAGAACGCTTTGCAAATGGGGTAGTGATGATTATCAAGGCCAAGTCAGCTAGAGATATTCGAAGATATAGCACTGTTAGTGATGAAGAAGAGCATATCCTATTAACGGGTACAAAATTGAGGATTAATCGTATTTATTCAAAGGTTCTTCCTCCTTTAGAAATCGAAGGACAGATGCAACCAGCAATGAAGGTAACTGTTTATGAGATGACAGAGCTATAAGTCAGTTAAAAGCTTATTGTTGGTAACAGAAGTTTCTTGGCGTTGGTTCAGCTGGGGAGAGAGTTATTTTTGCTAGGCAATTAGTGGAAATTTCTCTCCAGACTCCGTCGATCCCATCCACCTAGCCGAGCACTTTCTTCATATGTGCTTTCAAAAAAATCCAAAACCATTTGATCTGGATTTTCGGCCTTGCGAACATCCTCGTATTTTAGAATATAACCTTTAGTCGCCACATTATAGAATGCTTTATCAGGTTTAATTTCCTTAGTTGTTGAATAGCCTTTTGGTTCTGGCGCAGCATACGCATAGAATGCTGCCTCAAGAATATTGCCACTGCCAGGCCAGAAGCCAACACTCATGACTTCATGTGAATAAGCTTCTTTGGTAACAATATCAGTTGCAGAAAGTTGCTTGGCCTCACGCCCTGAAAATCGAGAAACTGCAAGATCAAAACTTCCCCAGAAAAAATGTACGGGCGAAGTTTTGCCAATGAATCCTCCCGAAAACTGTTTCATTAGACGATCTGCTTGGAGAAGAATTTTATGAAAATTTCTCACGTGCTGGCGATTATAAGTATGATTAATCTTATTTTTTGGAAAGGGGATAGGGTTAGGTATTTCTTGGGGAAGAGTATTTATTTTAACACTTATGCCGAGTTCTGAGAGAAGCTTCATCAGCTCGAAATAAAACTCCGAAACTGATAGGGATTCTAGCGACATACTTTTGCGTCCGCCATCTGAGGTTGCAATTTTGAGGAGGTGCTCTTGAAAACTAAACTCCAGAGTAAAGCAGCGGTAGTTATAGTATATAGGATACGAAATTAGTCCAGTAGGAGTCACAAGCAGTGCCGTCTCCCACCAGTGATTAGTAAGAGGGTTAAGTTCTAATTCTATTTTACCTACAATCTGAGTCCACATGTGAAGAGTTGCGTAGCTTTCCTTCCATGCCGAGTATAAAAGCTCAGGCCATATGTCTTCATTTCTCTTTGTGCTACTAGATTCTTCCAGCATAAGGACCTCCGCTTTACTTCATTCTCCTTGTGACTCGTTCAACACAACATCTAAATTATTTCTAAAATGGATTGCGTCCAATGCACTTAACCGAGGTCGTGGTCAAGTGAGGTGTGTAGAAAGATCTTGTTAAACTTTAATACAATGACATAACGCTGCGCATGAAGAATAATCTTTCACCTTTCATAACATCTAACTAACTTATATCATTATTCCAGCAGGTTAATATCTACCACCATGGAGGGCGTAGAATGTTTCCAAAAATGGCCATAGGCCTTTTAGTTTTAGTCCCAATTCTTGTGCAAGCAGCGCCACCAGTTCTTGGTGAAATTGCAACCTTCTCAGAACTCAGTTCATATCTTGAAGTTCAAACGAATGGTGCAGTAAGACCAGTTAAAGAATCATTTCTTGGATTTCGTATTAACCAAAATTTGCGACAAGCAACTCCGATATTACCTGAACCTAATCCTGATCTAATTCATTCATTGTTTGAGACAGATGTTTTGAAGTTTATTCAGAATTCTGGTACTGCAGATTTTGTTTCGGCAAAAAAGAAATACTACCAGTCGCAAACATTTAATACATCTACTCAGAGATACTCACGCTCTTACGTTTATCCTAGCGATTGGCATTCTTTGAATCACAATCCTATTAGAAAGATTGATCTCCCAACAGAGGTTTATGGAAAGCAATTCAAGCCTCTTGATGATCGCAGCATTGAACAAAGTCCACTCGTGGACACTAAATTTCAGCAAAAATTGGATGAACTAACAGGGACTGAAATGACTGCAGGAAATAAACTGCGTCTTTTAAATAACGGGTCAGTTTCATTTAAAGAAAAAGTTCGCATGGTTAAATCAGCGAAACATTTTTTTCATGCTGTCGTTATGGTTCAATATTGTGATGAATCAAGTTCCGAAATCATTGATGCCATGATTGAGCGAGCACGCGCTGGTGTCGATGTTAGACTTCAGACTGAGAGTATTTGGACTAAATTGATCTTAAGAAAATGTCTCAAAAAACTTCGTGATGGCGGTGTGAAAGTAGTTTTAGGAAAAGGTTTCTTTAACCCTCGAACTGTCTTTACAGTACATCACACAAAATTTTGGATTCGTGATGGTGAAGAGGCCATCATGGGTGGCCAGAATATGCACGACTTCGAAAATACATCGAATGGCTTTAATAAACATACGCGAGATAAAGACGTTCACGTTACTGGACCGGCCGTAACTGACATGATGAGAGAATATGTTCGCATTTGGAACAACGAGCAAGATAGGCCTGATCCTACAATGTCTCAGTATCTTGAAGTGGTAAAGCGCATGGAAGCTTCCGAGAGAGCTCAAGGACTTCGTGGCAAGGATCTTTATGACAATTGGCTTAATCGTCCAGCTGGAGAAATCCCAGGCGTTTGCCGCGTTTTAGTGCAGGGGACTAAGACCTCACAAACTCCTGAGATCATTTCTAAGGCCTATATTGAAATTATGAAAAATGCAAAATACAGCATGATCATTAATTCACCTACGTTTCGTTATAAAGAGGACACCAAAAACTCTTATGATAATTCCAAGATCATAGAGGCTCTTATTGAAGCTTCTAAAAGAGGTCTAGATGTAGACATCGTTTCTAATGGTCTTGATGGTGGATGGGGCGAGGCAGGACATCAACTGAGGTTATTGTCTAATAAATTACGCCGTCAAGGTAAGACCGGATTGGCCGGGTTAATTGATAAATTAGACAAAATTTCTGGAGCTTTCACTGGACGCTCAAATAGGAAGAACCTTGCCAATGCAGTTAAGGGTACTGACATTGATGTTTGGTTATACTTTAACCACATCCACTCTAAGCAAATGAGTTTTGATTACATCATGACTTCAACTGGAAGTTTTAATCTTGACTCACATTCTTATAAAAATCATGAGTCAACGATGATTTGTCTGGATAAAAAACTTGCAAGCGAATCTCTTGTAGGTTTTGTTAGTGATATTGTTAACTCCACTCCAGTTCTTTAATAATCTTTCTTATCAAGCAGTGGCCTCTATTTAGAAGTCACTGCTGCTGGTACAGAGTTCGCAAAATCTTTTAAAAAACTTTCATCCATTTCTCTACTTAAAGATTCATCAAGACAGATAATTCCTGTTTCATGTGACTTATCTCCCGACCATTCCTCAAGATTATAACTAGAAACCATGCTTGCAACACGGTCGATCTGCATCATTTTTGAGTGCATGTATTGGAAATTGGCCCAAGCTCTAGCATTCGGGATCTGCTGAATATATTCAAGATATGGCTGATTCTTTTTGGCCGCACCTTTGTCTAACCAGCTTGTGATAATATTATAAATCGTTTTGATAATAGGTTTAAAATTGAAACGCTCTTTTAACCTTACACGATTGATCATGTTCGACATTTCACCATAACCACCATCAATTCCGTTTCCAAT
>JBILYY010000165.1:0-6938 GCA_044377495.1 Bacteriovoracaceae bacterium
GATCGATTGTACTGGCCGCAGAAGGTAAAGCTTTCTGCTCAGGACAAGATTTAAATGATCGATCTGTTAACGCCACAATGGGCCCAGTCGACATTGGACATACATTAGACACTGAATGGAATCCTTTGATTGATGCTATACGCTCTTCTGATAAGTTAATTATAGCAGCCATTCAAGGGGTCTGCGCAGGCGCGGGTTTATCAGTGGCCTTGGCGTGTGACTTGAAAGTAGCTGCTCCGGGGGTAAGGTTTATCTCTGGTTTCAGTCAGATCGGGCTGGCACCTGATGCTGGTATGAGTTTTATGCTAGTTAGACAAATGGGTTACACAAAAGCTTTGGAATTCGCCTTGTTAGGTAAGCCACTTCTCTCCGAGCAGATGCTGGAGTATAATTTCATCAATTCTATTGCTGAAAACCCAGCTGATGAAGCTGTAAAACTTGCAGAGCAAATCAACAACTTGGCACCTCTGTCAGTAAAGATGGTAAAGAAGAACTTCCAATATGCGAATGAAAAAGAACTGGGAGAAGTTTTGAACCGCGAGAAATACGTTCAGCGTTTCTTAGGCTTCTCAGAGGATTATAAAGAAGGCGTAACTGCCTTCTTAGGAAAAAGAAAACCACAATTTAACGGTAAATAAATAAGGAGAAATCCCATGCGTGAATACACATCTGAGGATTTGAAGTTATTCGAAGAAATTAAAAACGGTCGCACCTTTGATTCAAACACAGAAATGCCTGAGATTTATCGAAAGAATCTTTTGAATCTTCTTTGGATGCAGGCCGACTCTGAATATGCTGGTGGACTTGGTTATATGCCATGGATCGCAAAAGCTCCAAATGCACATGAGAGAGTTTTAGTTGCTCAAATAGTTAAAGATGAAATGCGCCATGCTCATGTGATTTATAAAATCCTTGATGATTTAGGTGAAAAGACTCATGAGCATATGCTTAAGCATGAGTTTGACTGGAGAATTCCTACCGATACAGCTCAAATTGGTTTCTCGCGCGCTAAAAAAGATAAACGCGTAAATATCTTTTACTACCAAATCACTCACTGGGAAGATTTCTGCTTATTTAACTTCTTGATGGATAGAGCTGCCGGTCACGTACTGGAAGACACTTTGGAATCAAGTTATATGCCTTGGAAAAACGCTATTGGTACTATTTGTAAGGAAGAGAGCATGCACCTTGCTCACGGTGACAAAACCGTGAAGGAAATGGCCTCTGATCCAGAAAAAAATAAATTTCTCCAAGAACGTCTGAATCTTTGGTGGCCAAGGGTTATGAACACTTTTGGAAAATCAACTGGTTCAGGAAATGACATCTATCAAAAACTAGGCCTTAAAAACCGTTCAAACTTAGATGTTCGTAATGCTTTCGTTAAAGAGATAAATGATAAGTGTGCTGAGTGGGGACTTAAAGTTCCTGAGTACAAAGAATCTGAACAGCCACTCGAATACGCTGTTTCTTAGACATGAATTTAAAGAAAATTGTCGTTATCGGCGCCGGAACCATGGGTTCTGGCATTGCTCAGTGGTTTGCTCAACAAATGTGTTTTGTTGAACTGGTCGACAATTCCGAACTTCAGTTAAAGAAGGCCCTGACAGAGATTCACAAATCTTGGGACAAACTGGTAGAAAAAGAAAAACTCACCATTATTCAAGTGACTCAGATGAAAAAACTACTTGAGATTAAGAGTCTTGACCTCGTAGCTAAAGACGCTGATCTCGTTGTTGAGGCCATCATTGAGAATCGCGAAATCAAAAAAAATCTTTTTCAAAACCTAGATAAATACTTTGACCCACACACCATTATTTCATCAAACACCTCGAGCTTCCCTATCACTTTAATGAGTGAGGCGGTTTCAGCTGAGAGAAAAAAACGTTTTGTAGGTTTGCACTTTTTTAATCCCGCAACGATCATGAAACTGGTTGAAGTCATTAAAGGTGAACAAACCGAAGAAAAACTGTGTGAAGATCTTTACCAATGGTTTGATTCAAAAGATAAAAAGCCAGCGCTCTCAAAAGACTCCCCTGGCTTCATTGTTAATCGTGTCGCACGCAACTTTTACGGGGAGCCCCTGCGAATTGTAGATGTTGAAGACGAGGCAAAGATGAAAGAGGTGGACCAAATCCTCAAAGACGTTGGCGGCTTTAAAATGGGTCCTTTTGAGCTAATGGACCTCATAGGTATTGATGTGAACTATTCAGTGACCTGCTCAGTCTGGGAAGCCTATAACAAAGAACCTCGGTTTGCCCCGCACGCGCTTCAAAAGAAGATGGTCGAAGAAAAAAGATTTGGTCGTAAATCGAAACGTGGGTTTTACAAGTATGACTAATATTCAATTTGAAAATATTCTTATCAATTTTGGTTTTGGAACGAAGGAAGAAAAGAAACAGATTCTTAAAGAGAACTCTCATAAAGACGTTTTTATGGATCTTACTTGTTTTGATCCACAAGAGTTCTATTCTATTTTCCCGCAACTCAAAGGCTCTTTTGCTGCTCTCTTCTGCGATGGTGATAAAAGAGTTGAAGTGCATATGCGCCAAAAGAACGATGATTTTATATCAAAGCTAAAAGAACTCGGATTTAAACCATATGAAATCTCAATCATCACTTGTGGTTTTGTTTTCCCTCGAACAATTGTACAAATTATTAATGAAGCACATTATGCTTTGGAAGAAAATGTAGCCTCTAAAAAAGATATCGATCGTGCCATGAAATTTGGGGTGAATTATCCTAAGGGTCCATTTGAATGGTCACAGGGTCGTGAGAAATATGTACTTGCGTTACTAAACGAGTTGTTTGAGAAAACCAATGACAAACGCTACCTTGCTTCTAAACTTCTTTAATCTTAATTGAATACTTTCGTATCGTGAAAACCAAACTATCTTTTGAAGATGAATAACTAGATCTGATTGATAATCTGATTTTGTTCGCTTCACCCTTGCAGTTTGCTTTATAAGTCAGTTGTTTCTGAAGATAAGGATAAACGGGACTCGTAAATCCATCACAGGCCACAGCATACTCCGCTTCTACTTCAGAAATAAATCCTTGAATAACCGGGCTAACGTCATGAGCAGCGATTTCTGTTTTAAATGCCTCACCTATATCATAGCTACCCATATCGAATTGGGCATAAGAGGAAATAGAAAGAAACAAGAATGAGCAGGCAATAAGTTTTTAATTTTTAATAGCAGAGAAGTTATCACTACCTGAAGCCGAGAGAGCAGAATTGGAAATAAAGGATGCTCTTTTTATTAAAAGGCCCCCGAAAGGGCCTTTTAAACTATTTACACTGAGCTTTATTAAGTTTGAGATAGAAGCGCTTCTTAGCAACTGGCTTAATGCTGTCGTTGTTATAAACCTGCAAATAAGCATAGTCCTTACAGCTACCGTCGGGTTGATTAACTGTTTCACATTCCATTGAGGCCTTAAGAGTAATGTTCAAAATCTCATCTTCTGATTGTACAGAATAAATGGTTGGATTTGTTTCTTCGCCTTCCCATTTGATTGCGCCTTGGAGAGCACCTTTCTTAAATTCAACTTTTACGATTGCTGGGAATTTAATAAATTTTGCATCACCTGATTTCAACTCAAGTTTCAAATCGTTAGTCACAACACCATCAACTCCGCAATCAGTGAGTGGTCTTTCTCGACTAGCTTCAGATTGTTGAGTTAGTTCGCCTTTGGCAAAAGTCACTTTCATTGAAGAGGGTTTGAATTCTGCACTAAAGGCAAAGTTTCTTTTCACTAAAGAGTTTTGAATGATCGTTTTAAACTGATTGGTCTCTCTAACTTCACTTCCTAACTCATCGGCATATAGCATGTGCTCAAACCAACCTCTTGCTGATAAGGCAGGGTGGTTTCGAGTTAATCTCATTGCTTCGAGAGTTAAATCAGCAAAATCATAAAGACCTTCACGGCCATTTTCAGCTATGACAGCATCAAGCATATCACTCATAGCACCGCCGTAAGACTCACCCTCGTCATGCAATTCATTCGTTAAGTAAAATCCAGTTTTGTTAATAATACGGAAGTCGTTCTTTCCAGGAAATTCAACTCCACTAGTTTGGTGTTCAACTATAATTTTAGCTACGAAATCGGCCATACCTTCAGATAGACCTCCATAGCCACCTTTTGAATCAGAAAATCCAAGGTGAGAACCCATTAACCGTTCCATCACTCCATGGCCCAGCTCATGCCAAATAGTAGGATTGTCTCGAGCAAGATTTGGCTGAGACGGGTTATAAGTCGTAAAGTTAATGGTATTGTCGTAATAATAAGCATTATCCTTCATGCCAATGTCGGGATCAAAAAGAAAAGCATGAAACGGATTAGTCGACAGTTCTTTATCCTCAAATCCCATTTCAGCTAAAGCGTCCATGAGGACAGTCACGCCGTAATAAACCTGTATTTCATCAAAGCCAGAGTTGATATATGAAACTGTATCATGATCGGGTAGTCTTTCTGGAAGACGACTCAAAAGTTCAGCTTCAGATGGAATGGTTTTCCCATAGAAGCCACTTAGAGGTTTTGCCATCCACTCGCCATCAATATTCTTCCACGAAATCATGTGGTTTACAGAAGCTTTGAGATCAAAATTTATTTCTTTAAATTCTTTAGCGGCTGGATGAATATTAATAGTTGCGTACTTACCTTGAAGAACCATGCCATTTGTAAAATCATTTGCTTTCACAGGAAACTTGGAAACTGCATCGACTACTTTTCTTCTTAGAGCTGCTTCGGACCATATATCGTTTTCTGCTCCAAATGCTGTTTCAGCTAGAACTGGATGATAGCTGCTTTCAGGAAATTTAACTGCATCAAAAACAGATAAAGGGTTTTCTCCCCCATCAGGAATACTTGTCGTAATGAATTTAAGTTCTTTTACTTCAAATGGAAGTTTCTCACCTGTGTTTTCAACTTCTTCATAAATAGGGAACACATTTGCACGCACAGTCTGAAACTGTTCACTCTGAGGAAAATCTATATAGATCTTTTCAAGAACAACATTCTTAAGAAGTGAAATACTTATGTGATGAACGCCACGACGACCACGTACTTCAACCTGTCTTACCAGATCTCCATTTACCCACTGATCATTCGACTTCATGCTAAGGACACGATTATCAGTATCATGTTTTGCAACTTCATCAGATATTATCTTGGAAATTGCGAGTGAAAGTTTTTTCGATTTGATAGCACTGGCCGAGAACCTTGCTTTTAAGAATTTTCTAGCAAGATTCTTCTCAGAACTTTTTGTTTCTTCAGAAAGATGCATTTCTGCCAAGATTAATTCATTTGATACTTTATTGCTCCAAATTCGGATCGCCGTTTGGGACACAGGTATATCCTGACTCTGCTGAACGTACATTTGGTATCGGCTTGTCGCTAATTCACGGTCTTCGATTAAATAGAAATCTGATTCTTCAAAGTTTACTTGAGTTTCAGCGTTGGCCTTTTCAAGCATGGCCTGGAATGTAGCAGGAAGTTCACCTTTAGTGATCTTGGCTTCGTAACCAAAGGCGGCAGTCATAAACGTAAGAGTTGCCAAAAATACGGTCTTTTTCATAAGAAATCCTTGCTATAAAAATGATGACTAGCTTTTAGAATAAGATAGCTCGCAAGCCAACTATTATTAGCACTTAAAGACTTGTTTACAGGTGAATTTTTTACACTTTGCGCCGTAGTAATCTATTTTCCCTTCCTATAGTTTTCTTGGTACCATGACGAGGTTCAAATTTAAGGAAGTTTATGAAGAAAATCTCGTACTTAATACATGCCCGCCGTACGCCTATTGGCAATTTTGGCGGAAGTCTTTCAAGCCTAAGAGTGGATGATATGTTAGCCGAACTTTTCAAAGACTTCGCCAAGTCTTCAACGTTTGATTTGAAAGAAATTGATGACACCATTATCGGTTGTGCTAATCAGGCCGGTGAAGATAATAGAAATATTGCCCGGATGTCCTTATTGTTAGCTGGATATCCATTTGAAGTTCCAGGAACAACCATAAATCGCCTGTGTGGATCTTCTCTTGATGCTGTTATCGACGCCCATGCCAGAATACAAGCGGGTCTTGGCGATTGTTTTATTGCTGGAGGCGCTGAAAGTATGTCGCGAGCACCTTATGTCATGTCTAAATCTAGTTCGGGTTTTGATCGGACTCAAAAGATGTGGGACACCTCGATCGGTTGGCGTTTTGAAAACCCTAAGATGGCCCAGCTTTTTCCACTACTCGGAATGGGAGAAACGGCTGAAGAAGTTCAAAAGATTCATAATATCACACGCGAAAATCAAGACCAATATGCCCTAGGCTCTCATCAAAAGGCAGTCGCGGCCCAAACTCGTGGTGAATTTAAAAATGAAATTCTTCCTCTGACTCTTGAAAATAAAAAAGGCTCAACCATTGTTGATAACGATGAAGGCCCTCGTTCTGATACATCTTTAGAGAAGTTAGCAAAATTAAAAGCAGCTTTCAGAAAAGATGGAACCGTTACAGCTGGCAATAGCTCCTCCATAAACGATGGAGCAAGTATGGTAGTTGTTTGTTCTGAAGAATTTTTAAAACGTCACAATCTTAAGCCGCTTGCCATGGTTACCGGTGGTGCGGTCCATGGACTTCATCCGAATACGATGGGTCTAGGTCCGGTTGGTGCAGTAAGAAAGCTCAATCAAAGATTTGGCCATAAGATTTCCGATTTCGATGTGATTGAACTTAATGAAGCCTTTGCCGTTCAAGCTTTGGGCTGCATTAAAGAACTTGAGTTAGATCCTACAAAAGTAAACCGCAACGGTGGATCAATTGCCCTAGGTCATCCTTTGGGTTGCTCTGGAACCAGAATCCTAACAACAATGGTTCATCAAATGCAAAAAAATCCCTCTCTTAAAAAAGGCTTTGCGGCGATGTGTATCGGTGTCGGACAAGGGATTGCACT
>JBILYY010000054.1:0-19374 GCA_044377495.1 Bacteriovoracaceae bacterium
GTTTCTGAAGGACATCGGCATTGAAGAATCAGGTCTTTCTAAAATGATTAAGGCCGGCTATGACATGCTAGATATGTACACATACTTTACTGCTGGTGTTAAAGAAGTTCGTGCATGGACCTTCCCCAAGGGAGCAAAAGCGCCACAGGCTGCTGCAGTTATTCACACTGATTTTGAAAGAGGGTTTATCAAAGCAGAGGTCTATCACTGCAATGATCTTTTCGCCCTAGGTTCGGAAGCTAAAGTTAAGGAAGCTGGTAAATTTCGTATGGAAGGTAAAGAGTATGAAGTTAAGGACGGCGATGTCATTCACTTCAAGTTCAATGTTTAAAACCTAGATTAACATCGTAAATCTTGTTGGGCTCATTGGAATCAGTGGGCCCATTTTTATTAAGCAATAATTTATAAAAGAAAATATTCCTGAAAATAAGTTTTACATAGTTTCGTGTTTCAAGAAATGGGATGGATTCAATATTTTTCAGAATGGTCGCATCAGAGTCAAAAAGGGTATCTTTCCAACGCTCAACTCTTCCTTCGCCTGCATTATAAGCAGCTAAAGCAAAAACAAGATTGCCGTCATAGCGCTTCATTAAACCTTTAAAATATTTCGTACCAAGTTCAATATTGATGCTTGGATTTACCAAGTGCTTATCACGAACAGAACCCCTAAGACGACGTGCAGTTGCCGGCATGAGTTGCATAAGGCCCCTAGCTCCAACCGGGGATCTAGCAAGAGGATTAAAAACAGACTCTTGCCTAATAAGTGATAGAGGAATTATTGGATCCAACGTATCATTTTTAAGAGCGCGAGCGACATCATCCAAGTATGGTCGGGGATAAAGTATTTCAAGCAGGGCACGATTAAAGATAACTTCTTTTTTCTCTAAGGCTTCGTATAAGTATCTAAAGGTTGAAAGGTAATTTCTTGAATCAAGAATTAATCTCGCATTAATGAGATGAAGGTCAGATCTCGCATTTGTTTGCTTATCAGTTGGAAGGTTAACCAGAAAATCTGGAATGCTATGAAGCCTAAGCCTTTTAACCTCGATTTTAATCAGCCTCTGTGAATCAATCTTTGACCATGCCTTAAGCCTTATTAAGGAAGAATGAAAATCAGAGTTTAAAAGTTTTGAATCGAATGAAAGATCCTCAGATTTTTCAGTTGTATTATCAGAGTAAAAGCTAACTGCTGGTGATTCATTATTGAGTAGCTTGATCTTTTTTACTGCCATAATAGCGTAATAGCTGAGCGGATTATTGAAAACGATGTCCTCATAATAGGTAAGGGATTTCTTCGGATCCTTTAGAACTTCATATGTGTAGGCAATCCAAAACTTTAAGCGTGGATCAAGTATTTTGGTCTTATTATTTAAAAGGTCATGTTTACCAGCAAGAGCAAGCGCCTCTTTAAATTCGTTTTGAGAAAGATGGGTCCAAAGGTAGAAGAAAAGAGCGTCTTCTTGAATTTCTTTATTATTTTTTTTAACAATATACTTAAAAATATCTCTCGAAAGATCTTTAAACGTTGCTCTAAACACTGCCTTGGCAAAATCATTGAGTCGCGTAAGACATAGGCCAACAGGTAAATGATCCTGATTAAGCTCTATGTAATTTTTCATGAAGGTAAAATGTTCTTTAACTTTGTCATTCGTAGAAGTATCTAAACCTTTGTAACCTTGTTCAATTAATTTTCCAAATTCTAAGTAAAAAACATTCTGGGTCTGAACGAGGCTAAAACCGCGGTCTTGTATGAGTTTAGTGATTTGTTCGTTGATTAAAATATCTTTTAAGACTTCCTGGGAAGGAACGATATTATGTAAAACGCTAAAAGTTGTTACTTCCTGAGAAATTTTCTTTAAAACTTCCGGATTAGTTGTTTGTGCCTGGATGAAAGTGGCAAAATTCTTTTTATTTTTCTTTGTAAGGTAAGATTTCAAATTTTCCTGAATAAACTGAGTGGCATCATCAGAAATCATTTTGTTTTTTTCGATATCTTTTGCTATTCCCGATAGCGCTTTCTCACGACAAAAATTTCCTGCTATCCTTGTGATAACTTTTTCCAAAGTGAAAATTTCTTTTTTAAGCTTATATTGATTGCAAAATACGATAAGATCAGATGTTTTAGTAAAGTTAGAAATTTCTTGTATGACGAGCAACCATGGAACAAATAATTGAAAGTTTTTATTTGTTCCTATTTCCTTGATTGATTTTTTAATCGTCTCTTTTTTAACATCACTTTTTTCTATTAGTTTAATAATGCTTACCATGTGTTCAGCGGCAACGTGATCCGAGCGAGTAAGTTTAAGTGTTTCTGAATTAGCAAAGCTTGCATGAGAATGCTGCAAAGGCTGCGAATGAGCCAAACTAGTGAAAATGAATAATGAAGTGATTAAAAAGAAATTCATGGCCTCATGTCTTGGTCTCCATCATGGAAACTAGCTATAAGTATATCAAACTTCGGTTTTTTTTACACTGATTAAAGGCTTTCTTTATAACGAGATTTTATATCCATTAAGCGTCGTGAAATTTCGGCAAGAATAGGTTTTTTGTCATCAGGTACAACGGGAACTAAGTTTTCGATGTAAAGGGCAACTTCTTCTACATATTGAAAATCATTTTCTTGGTTAAATGAAACAGATTCAAGAAATAAACTAACTTCCTCAGCTACGTCATGAAAATGATCTCCATTTCTAAATGTTAATGGAGATATTGGTTTCCCTTGTCTAATGCCTAATAAGTGATTTTTAAGTTTGTGCATTGGTCCAGCAATTTTATGTGTCAAAAATATAAACATGATGAAAACCATGGTTATAAAAACTAACTGGATTCCGCCAAGAAAGACTATTAGGTCGGTTTGGGCCAACTTCATGTTTTGTTGAAGACTTGGAAAGCGAGTCATTAATTCAGTAAAAAAATCCATCAAAATAATGGGGTAGATAAGACTTGAGATGAAGATAATCGAGCATACAATCAAACTGAAACTCAGCTGGAAGCCGGGATCAACTAAAAAAATGGAACGTTTATAAAAAGCCAATGCATTAATCCTATTCAAGGTTTTATAACAATCATAAAATGATCTTGTAATTTGTACCAGATAGAAATATCAAGAATTGCAAACAAACAAATATACTCAGGATTTGAGAAGGATATTTACAATGATTAATGATATCAAGGCCCGTTTAAACCAGATAATTAATCCCGCGTCAGGAAAAACCTTTGAAGACGAGAACCGCTGGAAGCACGTCAGTCTCGACGGAGAAAAGTTAGTTGCAGAATACAACCGAGATGGGATTTCTCCATCAGAAAAAAGAGCCATTGAGGGCGAAATCACTAAATCGCTCAGTGATCTAGTGGTCATTGATAACATCATGATTAAAACGACATCTACTCAATCTCAAGATGTTTTTAAGGCACTTGATAAACAATCTGAAGCTCCTGCCCCTATAGTGGCAACTCAGCCAGCGCAGATTAAGCCTGGCCACGGGACCATTGATAAAAAGAAACCGGTTCCTGGTGTTGAAAAAATTATTGCGATAGGTTCTGGTAAAGGCGGGGTAGGGAAATCGACATTTACTGCCAATCTGGCCCTTTCCTTGGCCAGACAAGGCAAAAAAGTTGGGGTTATCGATGCGGATATTTATGGGCCTTCGCTTCCGATGATTTTTGGCAAACGTGATGAAAAACCACGTTCTAATTCTGAGAAAAAAATTATTCCAGTAGAATCATTCGGAATAAAATTCATGAGCTTTGGATTTTTTATTAATGAAGGTGATCCTGTTATTTGGCGAGGACCAATGTTGGGCGGTGTTCTTAATCAATTTCTTTTTGACGTTGATTGGACCGGTCTTGATTATTTACTGATTGATCTTCCTCCTGGCACTGGAGACATTCAATTATCGATGATTCAAAATTCTCACGTTGATGGAGCAATAATTATTTCTACTCCACAAGACATTGCCCTTTTAGATGCCAAGAAGGGTCTTGAGATGTTCAAGAAGCTTAATCTTCCCATTATTGGCATGGTTGAGAATATGAGCTCATTTATTTGTACCAGCTGCGGAACTGAACACCACATCTTTGGACAGGGTGGAGTTGCAAAAGCAGTTGAGCAGCTTGAGGTTCCCTTTCTTGGTTCAATTCCGTTAGAGATGGAGCTTCGTTCAGGTTCAGATATAGGTGTTCCATACATGACTCAGGAAAAATTTAGTGACCGCTTGGTTTGGAAGTCCTTTGAGGAAATAGGTTATAAGGTAGATAGTTTTTTTAAACCTACACCTATTGAGCAAGGGAAAAATGGATTTTTTTCTAAAATCTTAGGACTGGGTAAATAATGGAAGCCGAATTCAAAATCCTTGAAACGATTGAAGAACAAATAGCAGTTCAGTTTACTGGTAAAGTAAATGTGCTCTCTACATTCAATCGCCAGTACCTTGGTCACTTATTATTCAAAGATGGCGAAATTTTTCAGGTAGTGTTTCAAAACTTCAAAGGCCTAAAAGCTTTTTATCAGCTTATTATTCAGGAGTTTTGTTTACAGTCATTTAATTACGTTGTTGAGCCCGAAGTTGTAGAGGATAAAGAACGACAGATACATTACCCGTACGCCGTCATGAGAAATAAAATGTCGGATGTTATAAAACAATACCGAGACTCGCTAAAATTTAGACCACCTGAAAATGTTAAAATAATCATTGATCATGAATTCATTGAGGACATCCTGCCAGTAACACCCCAAGAGTTTGAGGTCCTTGAAACCCTCACAGAATGGAGCAGTCCTTTTGACATATATCAGCATTGTCAGCTGCTGGATCATGAAATTACTTGGGCTTTGGTCAGTTTACGTAAAAAAACTGCCCTTAAGATCATTGCTGTTCGAAACAAGGCTGATGACAGTCTCTGAAAAAGGGGTAAAATGGCACAAAATTTTATCTAGGGGTCAGCATGAAATCTCAAAAGCAAAATCAAGGTGAGTTGAAAGAGATTAAAGTAAAAATTGAAAAAGGTGTGGCCGAAGACTTCGAAAAGATGGTGAAAAACACCAACATCACGTTAGATGATTTAATCGTAATAGCGATGAAACGTTTCCGCTCTTCTCATACAGACTATCTAAAAATTGTTCCAATGACTGAATAAATGAAGGCTCCGAAAGGAGCCTTTTTTTTAGTATCAGATCGATAACTGCAAAATAAAGATATCACCCTGAACAGACTCATTATTCTCATTTCTGAGAACAATAGATCGGTGCTCAAGAACTTTAAAATTAAATTCAGCTATAGTTTTTTGAATATATGCAACGGAATGAGCAAAGCGCCCAGAATGGTTTAATGCAAAACCGTCACCATTGAGGGATTCAATTGAAAAAACAATATAAGACATACCTTCAGAGCATCTTTTAACATTTTTAAAAACCGGTCTAAGATTTCCTATATAGTTCAATACATCTGATGCAATAAATAGATCAAACTTCAAAGAAGTTGATTTCAAGAACTTTTCTATGTCCTCGCAAAAGAGTGCATTATAAATTTCTTTTTTGTTACATTGCTCTAGCATCTTTGGCGATAGATCAATTCCAACCAAGTTGGAACAACGGCCGTGAAAATCAATTCCTGCCAAACCTGTTCCACAACCAAGGTCAAGTGCGTTCTTGAAACGTAAATCTTTACCCAAAATTTCGATAGCCATTGAATTTAAAAATGATGGAGTTAAATAATTTAATTCAGAACAAAGTTTTTTTTCAAAAGTTGATGAGTATTGGTCAAACAATTGCTTCACATAATTCACAGGAGCACGCTCAGAATGATCACCAGAGGTTGCGGACAAAAGGTGGCCAGCTGAATGGTGGTTAGGATCAAGTTTAATTACGAGTTTTAAATGGAAGAGTGCTTTATTAGTATTGCCTTGGGATCTATAAATGTTCGCCAGATTAAAGTGAGCTATAACTGACTTTGGCTCCGAATTTATTACCCTTAAGTAGCATTCTAGTGCAGCGTCTAGCCTGCCTTGCATTATAAGGATTGCTCCTAAATTATGATGAGTCGCTGTGAAGGTCGGATTTAGGAATAATGCATTTCGAAGTTCCTGAGTGGCTTCATCTAGCCTACCCTCATTAGCAAGAGTCGCGGCACTTTTGTTTAAGTTCAAAACCTTTTCTAATGGATTAGTTGCATACATTTTTAAATTATAGGTACAAGGGTTGATTAATAAAAATCGATAATATGTATCGCAATCATCATATAAAGTGATGGGGACCATAGAGATAATCGATCTATTAAGTTGTTAAGCTGCTGGGCCATGCCACGCAGGTACAGAAGAGATTATTCCCATAAAAAAGATTATACATATGCGCAGTTCTTAACTGCCGATTGATTGGTCATGAGATCATTATAACTGCCTAAAACTTAGACATTTTTGTAATATATCGTCAGCCAGTCCTTAAAACCGTACATAAATTCCACACATTACCTACATGAGCTTTGGCCCATTGATTGCTTTATGAATGACAAATGCACTCATGGGGTAATTTATGAAATTTGGATACAATTCAAAGCAACTACTTGCCGGACTCACATTCGGTTTTCTGGTTGTCACAGGCACTTACAATGCGATTGTAATTAACTCTGAATCAATGATTACCGGAAGTGATGTCAGATTTGCAAAACGTCTCGATGAAGTTTATGGGGTTGTCGTTTCAAAACGAGAAGTAGCGACTGCAATGACTTGGCAGAAATTAACAACTAAACAGGCCTCTATATTTAGATCTAAAAATATTGGTTCAGATAAAGATCTACAAGCACCTTCGTCAGAGTCAACTCAGGCAGAAGGAATAGCTCAGGCGGCAGTACAGGAAGATCTAAGTCTAAGTTTAACTGGCGTAATAAACCCTAAAAAATGGGCGGAAGGCCTAAACAACACCCAGTTTAATGGGAGTCTATCAACAAATCAGGGCGTGATTGAGACCCTAAGTGTTTCACTTCCTAAAGGTGAAGGTATATCTGTTTCATTTTCTGAGATGACTGGAAATGTATTTGAGTACGATTATGAAGGAGAACTTTATAGCGGGATGATGTATCAGGAAAATCAAAACTCTTATATCGTAACCCTAACTAATGGCCCATTAGAAGGAACCCGCTTAACTTTTACTGGGGAAGCTGAAGCACCTGCTGAAAACGATATCCAACAAGATGGTTCTGAGAAACTAGTAGCGGAAAATACTGACGCCGAAGCTGGAGCTCAACAGGAACAAGCGCCTGAGCAAGAAGTTGCTCAGCAGGATCAAGAAGTCGCACAACCAGAAGCAGTCATTCAAACAGAGGATTTTCAAGCGCAGGATATATACGCGCAAGAGCAGGGGCAGTTAGATCAAAATCAGGCGGCTTTGTAATTCGATTTATTATTAAACTTAAAAAAAAGCCGACCCTAAGGTCGGCTTTTTTATTATCTACCTAATAATTTCTTAAACTCTTCAGTCAAAATTGGAACGATCGTAAACAAGTCTCCAACAATTCCATAATCTGCTTTCGTAAAGATAGGAGCATCAGGGTCAGTGTTGATTGCAACAATCACTTTCGACGTTCTCATTCCTGCCAAATGCTGAATAGCACCTGAAACACCGCAAGCAATATACAAAGAAGGAGCAACTGTTTTACCAGTTTGTCCAACCTGCATAGCATGTGGTGCAAATCCAGAATCTACAGCTGCACGTGAAGCGCCAACTGTTGCACCGATAACATCTGCTAAATCATTTAGAATTTTGAAGTTTTCAGCATTTTTCATCGCACGACCACCAGTTACGATGATGTTAGCTTCAGTTAAATCTACTTTTGTAGAAGCAGCTTTAATGATTTCTTTAATGGCAGCACGGATTTCTCCAGCGTTTGCATTAACGTCAGAAGCAGCTCCTGCTCCAGCAGTTGGATTTGGAGTCATACCTAAAGCATTAGGACGAATAGAAACAAAGTGCGGTTTAGGGCCAGTTAATTCAACTTTTGCTAAACATTTACCAGCAAATAGGGGGCGTGTTCCAGCGAATACGCCGCCATCCATTGTGAAGTTTACAACATCAGAAGCAAGACCAGCTTGAAACTTAGTTGATAAACGTGGAAGTAGATCTTTTCCCATTGAAGTTGCGCCACCAAATACATAGTCATAATTTTTTGACTTAATGAATTCAGCTAAAGCATTGGCATAACCTTCAGGCGAATATTTATCTAAATTAGCACCTTTAAGTTTATGAACGTTTTGCGCGCCGTTTTTTGCAAGAACAGCAATCTGTTCTGCACTTATGTCACCAATCACTGCTACGTCTGCAGATTGACCAGCAAGTTTTCCAAGAATTTCTAAAGTCACTGGCTTTACATGTCCATCATGAAGCTCAGTAAAAACTAATACGTTTGCCATATAATTTCCTCTTTCAAATTAAAATTAAAGAACCTTCGCTTCAGTACGTAACAGACCAACAACTTGAGCTACAACATCTTTTTGTTTTGCAGCGTCTGTTGCATCAAACTTTTTCCCAGCTGGTTTTTCAGGTGGAAGTTTGAATCCAGAATACTTAACTCGTCTATCAGCATCAGTTACACCAACATCGGCCAAAGATAGTTGCGCTAATGGTTTTTTCTTAGCCTTCATAATTCCAGGAAGTGAAGCGTATCTAGGAGTGTTAAGTCCTTTGTTACATGCAAGCACAACTGGAGTTGCGATTTCGTAAACTTCAAGTGCTCCGCCTTCAACTTCGCGCTTAACTTTTACAGTTGTTCCGTTCAATTCAAAACCAACGATAACAGATACGGATGGAAGGTTGAACATTTCCGCAAGGATCTGTGGAACCTGAAGACAGTCATCATCAATGGCCTGTTTACCGGCCAGGATAATATCTGGTTTTCTACCTGTTTTCTCAATGGCACCTTTTAGTGCTTTTGCAATTGAGTATGAATCAAGATTATCGCCTGCTTCAACATGAGATGCTTCATCAGCACCCATCGCCATAGCTGTACGAAGCGCCTCTGTATCTTTAACAGAGCCAACTCGAACAACAGTTACGTTTGCTTCAGGGATTGTTGTCTTAATTAGAAGTGCTTGTTCAACAGCATACTCATCATAAGGATTCATAATCCATTTAATCGAAGCTGTTTCAATGAAACTACCATCACTTGTTGGAATGATTTTTGTTTCTGTGTCAGGGACTTGCTTTACGCACACAAAAATATTCATAGTATCTCCTTTAGATCTATTTTGTTATTTTAAAAGTTCACGGGACATAACAAGACGTTGTATCTGAGAAGTCCCTTCATATATTTGGATAAGTTTTGCATCTCTCATGAGTTTTTCAACTGGGTATTCTTTAGAGTAACCGTAACCACCATAAATTTGTACTGCATCCGTAGTAATTTGCATACAAGAGTCAGAAGCAAATGCTTTGGCGTAAGAAGCGACTTCAGTATTTTTTATACCCTGATCACACATCCATGCAGCTTTATGAACCAGAAGCCTGGAAGCTTCAATTTTCATTCCCATCTCAGCGATCATAAACTGGACAGCCTGATGCTTAGCTATTGGAACGCCAAATTGAATTCTTTCTTTGGCGTATTGGATGCTTAAATCAAGAGCTCTTTGTGCACCACCAAGGGCGGAAGAAGCAACCAGAGGTCGAGAGTGGTCAAGTGTCGACATGGCAATCGCCCACCCGTCACCCGGTTTGCCTAACATATTTTCTTTAGGGACTTTTACATTATTAAAACGAACACCACGCGTGTCTGATGAGCGGTGACCCATTTTATCTTCTTTTTTACCGAGAACAATTCCTGCTGTTTTTGCATCGACTATGACGGCCGATATACCTTTGTGCTTCAAGGTTACATCTATTGTTCCATAAACCACGAATAAGTCGGCATAACCGGCATTCGTAATCCACATTTTCTCACCATTTATTATCCAGTGATCGCCACCATCTTTAATACTCGTTTTAATCCCACCAGCATCAGAACCATTTCCTGGCTCAGTTAAACAAAAAGATGCAATTTTGAATTCTTGTGTAAAAGGCGTGAGGAATTTTTTCTTTTGCTCATCGGTTCCTCCAATAACGATTGGAAGGAGTGCAAGGTCATTTGCCATAAATGAGGTATTCATTCCCATGCAGCCATAAGCAAGCGATTCGCCAATGACGACTCCATCAAGGCCTGTAAATCCAGCTCCACCATATTCGGCCGGTATGCAGGCATTAATCAGTCCTAGCTCCCATGCCTTTTTAAAAATTTCCGTAGGGAAGGTACCCTTTTCATCGAATTCTTGAGCCAGAGGAATCATTTCGTTTCTTGCAAATTTTAGTGCAAGTTCGCGAATTTCACGTTGTTCAGATGTAAGAGAAAAATCCATTATCTTATTCCTTGATAAATTCTAAACCGGGAATGCTTCAACTTTAAATGACATGGGGATTATAAAACATTTTTCAATAGTTTTAAAGAACGGTAAGTCCTGTAATGGTCGAATAACAAAACTTCTTTCAATCCAGCGAGGATGTGGAATGTCGACAAACTTTGTGTGATGCGTTTCTAAATTCCAAAAAATGATATCCATGTCGATTGTGCGAGGTCCTCGAGAGACATCCCTGATTCTTCCCATTGATTTTTCAGCTGCAAGTAGCCAAATCATGACTTCATCAGGGGTGAAGGCTGGAATGTTGAATTGCAAAACCTGATTAAAAAAATCGGGCTGCGCCTCGTAATCAACAGCGGTCGATCTGTAGACACGGCTTTCAGCAATTAAGCCAAACTGATCAGAGAGTACTTGCTTTGCCTCTTTTAAATTTTCTAAGGGGTGACCCTGATTCGAGCCTGTTGCAATGATTAGAGACATTATTTTCTTTTGATTGCTGAATCTTTTAGTGGCTGATCTATCTGAATGTCTGGGTAATTATCTAAAACTGAGGGCGTAGTCTGGTCGGCTGGGGAAACAGGATTTCCTTTGACTCCACACCCGATAAAAATAAAAAGAACAAATAATAAATTAAAATTCAATGGCAAAGCCTACGTTAAGTACATCTGTACCGAGATCCGCCTTAATAAACCAGCCTGGGACTAATCTTCTTAGAAGAGTTACGCCAAAAACGGGGCCAGTTTTTGCCAACTCATCAATCACGACTAATTCTTCCTCGTTTTGAGCGGGAGAGTTGCTGGTCCCTTTGCCAGCATCTGGACTTGAGACGGTCTGACTTTTAAATCCAATATAGGGCATGAAGTAGGTATATGCAGGACCCTTAATGTTGTATTTCAACCTTGCGGTCATCTGGTTTACAAGGGTCTGACTTCCTTCTGCGGGATAGTTGTCAAAAAGAGATCTTCCGTAAACTCCTTCAACAAAATAATTATCCGTGAACTGATAAGACCAGGATAAACCAAATAAAGGTGATTTAATTGTCCCGCCTCGGGATTCTACTTCATTTGCCTGTAGATATGAGCCCGTAATTGCCACAATGTTATCAGGCTTAATATGACGGTTTTTATTTTCATCTAAACTTCCAAGGTCATCATCTGAAACCACGTCACCCGTAAAAAGATCGTCTTCCGATTTAATTTTCGCAGTGGTGGGCTCCTCTGCTTTTACTTCTGGTTTTTTTGTAAAGAAAGAATCGTCACCTTTAACAATTTGAACTTCAATATTTCTTCTTAGCTTTGACCACTGGGAAACGGAATAAATTTTTAGAATCTTAATCCCAACTTGACCCTGATGGGTTTTAGCAACCACCGCTCGAGCGGCAAGCTTGTCTTCTAGGGCCAAGGAGATAAAATCACCTGGACCGAGCTGCTGGTTATTATTTGTAAGAATAAATATTTTCTTGGAACTGGAAATAATTTTTATTGTTTCGCTAAAAGACCCACTACTGCCATCAGCTGCCATCGATAAATTAGCATCATCAACCAGGGATTGAGACCAGAGCTGATTGGATAATCCAAGACATAGCATGAGGTAAATAATTTTAAATTGTAGTAATTTCATTCTCTAAAAATATTCTAAGTAAATAACGCAACAACTTCAATGTACTCGATTAAAATAAAAATTTGATCAATTGAGTCAAGCTTTGTGGCATAATTCATACTAACCTTTTTGCATGCAAATTCAGGAGACCAATATGTCAGATATGGCCTATCAGCGCTTAACGAGCGTTTCAAACCCTATGTTTGTGGTCGTTGCCGGAAATATTGGTAGCGGGAAGACTACGCTCACCAAAAAGCTTTCTGAGCGCCTGGGCTGGAAACCGCATTTTGAATCAGTTTCGGATAATCCCTATTTGGCCGACTTTTATAAAGACATGAGCAGATGGTCTTTCCCACTTCAGGTCTACTTTCTTACACATAGATTCAATACTCATAAACAAATTGAGACCTCTCCGGCCTCAAGTGTACAAGATCGATCAATCTATGAAGATGCTAATATTTTCGCCCGCGCTCTTTATGAGCAAGGCAATCTAGATGCTCGTGATTATGAGAATTACCGAACTCTTTTTGAATCAATGATCCAATACTTAAGTCCGCCAACGTTGATGATATTCTTAAAACGCTCAGTTCCTAAACTTCAGGAACGCATTAAGCAACGTGGCCGCGATTATGAACAAGCTATCCCTGTGGACTACCTCACTAGCCTAAACCATTACTACGACGACTGGTACGCCAACTACAGCATGGGAAAATCTCTTATTGTGGATACTGATGAACTAGATTTTCTGGACAATGAAGAGCATTTTGATCGGTTAGTTAAACGTATCTGGGATTCAATTGACCAAAAAGATATGTTTTTTTATTTTTAGGTACTTAGCATAATTTTCCCACTCTCGATTCATTTTGCAGATATAATACACTCAATAAGAGTGTCATTATCAGGGAGTGAAAATGAAGCTAATACCATGGTTGGTAATAATGTGTCTGGGTCTAGTAGGTTGCTCTGGGTCAAAAACAGCAAAACCAGTCAGCCAAGAAACACCTCAAATTGAATTATCAGATGCTGATGAATTTATTGAAAATCCAAGCGAGCAACCAGCAGTTACTGAAGAAATTATTGCTGAAGAGCCGGTAGTTGCTGAAGCATCAGATATTTCAGAGATGGATACCCCTGTAATTGATAACACTACAGGTGGTTCAGAACAAACTTATAAGGTTCAGAAAAATGAAACGCTAATGATGATAGCGTTCAAGTTATATGGTGACTACGGCAAGTGGAAATCACTCGCTAATTATAACCGTGAAACACTCAAGGGCAGTACTGTTGTTACCAATGGAATGAGTCTTAAATACATGGCACCAGCAGAGGAATTTGTTTGGAACCCTCAAGGTCTCCCTTATCTTATAAGAACAGGCGATACACTTGGAACCGTTTCAAAGACAGTTTATCAAACGCCAAAGAAATGGAAGCTTATCTGGGATAACAATCGTCCCCTGATTAAGGATGCCAATAAGATTTTCGCAGGCTTTACCCTCTATTACCTAGAAAGCGGTCGTGACGTCGCAACTGAAATCTAATCACTATTCAATCCTGATATACTTGAAACCCTTGCACCTAGCAGGGGTTTTCTATTTTACGTTCCTGCTACTGTTCTCGTCTTGTTCTAGTAAAAACTCCAAAAACATAAATCTTGCAAGTGGATATAGACCAATGTCTAGTCAGGATTATGAAGATCATCTTGCATCTCTAAAACAACCATTTCTTAATAGTTCTGGAATCAAAATATATAAGATGGATGATGCCACTCAAAAGTATATTGAAAGTTTAATAAGTGACATTATCGCAAATAATGAAATTTTCTTTAAGAAATTAAAAGAAGGAAAAATCACGATCGTTGATACTGAGGCACCATTGCACTTTTCACTGCCCAAAGGCATGATCTTTATATCACGCGGTTTAATTACAAAATATTTAAAAACTGAAAGTATGCTTGCGTGCGTCCTATCATATGAACTAGTAAGAAGCGAAAAATTGCTTTATCCTCGCCAAACGATGGTACCCATTGGCTACGTGACAATGGAAAAGATGCTACAGCTTGGCCGACTTTCCTTAGATGAAAAAATGGAAGTTCATAAATGGGCCCATCATTTAACAGTTAGAAGTGGATTTGATGGTGAATATTATTTATCGTGGTTACAGGCACAAAACAGAAACACGGCAGATTTTATTTATCAGGTTGGTGATGCTAACCAAATTGCACGAGAGGAATCTTTATTTAAAGCATTCCTAATAAAATCGAGTGATGAAGAACAAGTAAATCCTCGAAAAAAATCTAGTAAAGACTTTTATACATTTATAAACCGTGTCCGGGATGTTTTATGAAACCAGAACAAGCAGAAAGATTTTTTATTGAAGAGCTCTTCAACAAAACACAAGATAAAAACATCCTTAGCCAAGAAAAACTAGACGAGGTTGATAAATTAACTGGAGACGCCTCTACTCGTAGGTACTATCGAATTTTTACAAATAAAGATAGTTACGTGGTTTGCCTGGATAATTCCTTTAATGAGGAATTGGAAAAACATCCCTTTATTTCTGTTCAACAATTTTTAGAACAAAATAAAATCAGGGTTCCAGCTATTCTAGACCATAACTTATCGCGGGGCTATTTACTTGAGGAAGACCTTGGCAATGAAACCCTGCTCAATCACATCTCGGGGATTAAAACAACGGAAGATGAATATAAGATATATAAAATTATTGTTGATCAATTGCTCGAACTTCACAGAATCCCAGCCGCTTCAGTCAAAAACCCTAATTTGTTTCAGTTAAAGTTTGATCACCAGAAATTCATGGATGAAACGAGATTTACTTTTAAATATTTCTTTAATTTTTTCAATAAGTGCCAGGACGAAGTTTTAATAAGCGAACTCGAAAATTTATTTGACCCCATAATGAAAAGATTGTCTGCACAGAAAATGGTTATAACACATAGAGATTTTCACTCTCGAAATATCATGGTCAAAGACAACAAGTATGTATTTATTGATTTTCAAGACGCTCGCTGGGGAATTCCCCAGTATGACCTTGTTTCTCTGCTTGAGGATTGTTATTACGATCTGAAGGAAGAAAACCGTCAAAAACTTAAACGTTACTACTATGATAACTTAGATCATTCGATCCATGGGCAAAAGACCTATGAGGAATTTGATTCGCTCTACCAGGATATGACTATCCAGCGTGTCTTCAAGGCCGTAGGGAGTTTTTGTTATATCTATAATTGGCGCAAAGATGATCGATACTTAAAATACATTGGTTTTGCCATGGAGAAAATTCGTCGAACCATGATGGACAATCCTCGCTATGCCGAATTAAAAACCAAACTATTTCAAAATTATTATGCAAATTGATTATTGCCTAATTCTTGCGGCGGGCTTTGGGACACGCATGGGAACAATAGGACAAAAACTTCCAAAGGTCTTATGGCCAGTGTTTGAAAAAAGCCTCCTTGAGCTTCAAGTTGGATATGCTCGATCATTAGGAGCGAAAAAGATTTATATAAATCTTCATTACATGGGTGAGGAAATTGAAAATTTTTGCAAAAGTAAATCGGCTTTTGAAGATGTAATTTTTCTTTGGGAAAAACCAATAATTTTGGATATTGGCGGAGCAATTCATAATCTTGCAGCCTTACCTGATATTAAATACAATGGAAAACTTCTCGTTTTAAATGCCGATCAATTTTTTTATATAAAAAAAGATGAACTGGAGAAAATCGTTGCTCCCTTCATAAAATCCCCCGGAATTCTGTTTTCATATTTTGTAAATAGCACTCAGGGCTACAACGCACTCGAACTTAATGAAAAACGAGAATTGAAAGGCATTACTCAAAATAAAGATCTGCCAAAAGATTCTGTAATTGAAACATATACCGGCATTTCTTATATAGATCTGGGACAGCTAGATCCTGTCGTCGGTGTTAGCGCTTTTTTTGATAGTGTCTGTCCGTTCAAGAAAAAGGCAATACCCGCAATTTTACTGGATAATGTTGATTATTGGGATTTTGGTACGTTTAAAAGATATTGGGATACATCTTTTAAAATTCTTGAAACCTATTCCGTAAATTCTAATCACCCATTTTTAAGATTTTTAGTTAATGAAAGGGCCATGAAAACCTGGAAAATTGATCTACTCAAATTTTCCTACCATTCTAAAACACCCAGGGTTATAAATCTCGCTGAAGATGTTTATTCGCAGGAGACTCATCCTGCAATTTTTCTAAGCTCCACTTCAGCAAAAAATATAAATGCAAATATGATTTGGTGGAAAGATCTAAGCGAGGAAGTTAAGTAGTTTTTAACTCTTTGATACAATCAACCGGACACGCCTCGATACAAAGTCCACAAAGGGTGCAGCTCCAGGAATCAATGGAATAATCAATCCCATTGCTAATAACTGCATTTTCCGGACAAACAAGCCGGCAATTGTCACAGGCAATACAAATGGACGAGATTTCTAAAGAAATATGAGTCATAATGATAGTATAGGGCAAAAATGATATGGAACAATTGAAAGTAAGAAAGAAAGATGTGCTGGTATTAAACCTGATTATTTTTCTGGTTCTCTCCTTTATGTTTCTTTATCTTCAGTATGCCTATCGCCATCATTTATCACCATTTTCCATGGCCTATTTTAAGAAAAGTTTTGAGCTTTTTTGGTACGCCTTGTTACCACTGGCAAGTTGTATACTGTTAGTTTGGAAACACAGTAGATGGTCCATACCGGTATATTCTTTTTGCGCCTTCCTGGTAACTTACAAAGTAGTCGAGGGCCTGTTTCTTGAATTCAACAAGATTATTGTTATAACTCTTTTTTGTTATACGGTGATAGCCTACTTCCTTTATCAGCTTTACCGATACTACCTTTCCCTAGCGAGTTTGAACGCAAACTACTCTTCAAACGACCTCTTTGGTCCATTATTAAAAGATTTGCCCTGCTCGGTTACAATTGAGTCTACTGAATTCTCAGGCCACCTTACTAATTGGGACGAGGAAGGCTGTTTTGTTAAACTATCTAAAGCGGCCATAATTTCTACTAGAGTAAATGTAATTATCCAGTTTAAAGGCCGTAGTTTTGAACAAATAGGGGAACTTGTTGCTCACTCTGTTGATTTAACAGGTATAGGAATAAAATTTGGGAAAGCCCCTAAAGGCTTGAACGTATTTAATTGGGCCGAGTTCAACGAATTGATCGATGAATTGGGTTTTAAACCAGAAAGGTTACGATGAAACTGCTAGCTTTTACTTTTTTATTGATCATGGCCTCATGTATGAAAAATGACTTGAGTCCAGAAGCGGCACTAAAAGATTTCGTTGATTCAAGAATTGGTAACGTCGTTAGTCGAGATTTTGTTTTAGAGAAGGTAACAGGAAAAATGTTACAAAGCTTTGAAAACATGTCAGATCTGGACTTTGAGAAATTTGCTGACATGAAAAATATCAAATCCGAAAGTTTTAAAATATTGTCCAAGTCTTGCCAGTCCTCTAAGTGCTTTATCACCTATTCAATAAGTTATCTTACAAAAACCGACGATAAAGCCACATTCACATCCGAAGTTAAAAAAATTGCAGAGTTAGTACAAGTCGATAACAAGTGGTTGATTGCTGATGTTAGCAATATAAAAACCTACCATGAAAGTCTTGAACCGATTAATCCACTTGAATAAAGAAATTCTAAACATCTTCCGATAAAGGTTATGGAGACAATCTATGTCGAGTAAAGACTTTGTATCATTTTTAGTTGATGAAACTCTGAAACTGCAAAAAAGTGGTGAAGTAGAGCTATCAAGCCTGGAACTCAAACTTACTGACTATGGCCTAGATTTTTTGAAAGGAGAGTTCATCCCGCAAACTCAAATTCTTCGATTCAAAACACCGTTTGGGAATTTGGATGTACCAATAAACTGGTCAATATTTTCAATTGAGAATTCTCTCGCTCAGTTCACCATACTTGACGAGAAAAACGATGTGGATAATTTCTTTTTGATAATCAAAATGGCCTGGAAGCAATCGATAGAAAAAATGCTGATAACTCATGATGATGGTTTCTGTTACATCATTGGCCTAAAACAGGGTGAAGAAGTCCATCTTCACGATCTTCTCAATCCGCAAATTTGGTTAAAATCTGCTTAGACATTAAGATAATAAAAAAAAAGCCCCGCGTTTGCAGGGCTTTAGTAAGTATCTTGTTTGAATTATGGATTACAGTGCAATGTAATACTGTTTCAACATAGCTGCATCCACTTCCAAGTTTGGAGAGTTACAAACTACATATCCACGACAGTCCATATCTTTCAGCGCTTTCATGAGTTCTTTCCAGTTGAATTTAGACTTTTCTAAGTTCAAATGTTTTAAGTCTCCCTTAGAGTTTGAACTGATCCCTGAAATATGAATATGCATCTCAGAAAGTGCTTTTGCACCAAGTTCATTTTTCAATGTCTCAAGTGTCTCGCAGAAACCTTTATAATCATTCACTGAACCTGTACGAGCGTAAAGGTGAGAGAAGTCCATGCAAGGCTTACAACTAGTTACTGACTTAGAAAGGCTTATTAACTCTTCTAGTGAACCAAATTGAGACGTCTTACCTGTAAGTTCAGGACGAAGTTCAATTTCGATATCAAGACGAGAAAGTCTTTCTTCAATTACGTTTAGAGATTTTTCTACTAGATCAAAAACATCATACGGAGAATCTTTCATGTAAAAAGCTGCATGGAAGGTCATAGATTCAGCACCACAAAGATCAGAGATCTTGGCAGTCTGAATGATGCGCTCTACTGATGAGTCAATCTTATCCTGTTCGCGAGCATTCAAATTAATATAGTAAGGTCCATGTGATGTAAGTGGGACACCTAGCTCGTAAGAAACCTTACGAAGCGCAGAAGAAACCTCTTCTTTCATGCGTACACCATGAGCAAACTCAAGTTGCATACAATCAAGACCCAATTCATGAATGCGCTTAACGCCTTCAACTGGGTTGTTCTTCTTTGCGGTACTGTTAGGAACACCAGCAGTACCAAATAATAAACGTTCAAAAGCCATTGGAAACTCCTCAGACTAAACAACTAAAATATTTTATTCACCCACGTATCAATTTCTTTTAAACATCCCTGACAGCCTTGCCCGAGATTAAACTTATTCTGCACAGTCTTTAGGTCGAAGGCTTGGAGAGAGTGACAAACATCTCTAATGTCGGCCACATTCACACAAAAGCACTCACATATAAGAACTTCGCCATCAAGTTTTTCTGTTGATGAGATAAATTCATCAACTCGATCAATTTGACTCAGAATTTCTTTATCCATACCTAGCTTTGTCACAATGCAAAATAAATCTTAACCAGATCTAAAAAAGAGTTGCTGGTTTATAGCCCCTGTCCGAATTTTTG
>JBILYY010000166.1:0-6865 GCA_044377495.1 Bacteriovoracaceae bacterium
TGAATATATTCATATGGGAGGTAGTATAATCCGAGGTAAAGATACTGGTTGGACTGAAATTCCAAATGATGAAAAGGATTCATGCTGTCTAGATAATGATCATCTTAAATACGTGATTCCCTTCGCCACTTCCATCATAACCACACCCATCGAACCAGGCAGTGACAAGATACATTCCGGCAGCTAGGTTATTTGTCATAAACACTATTTCCTTCGTTTCATCTTTATCGATCGGACCTTTGTAGAGATTTCCTCGGGTACGATCCTCCGCTGATACCTTGTCCACTCCGACGATTTGACCGGCCATATTCACCAGCGTAAAAGTGAGATTTTTACAGTACTGATTTGAAGTTATCCTTGTGGTCATATTTTGACCTTTTATTTGAGGACTCGGAAATGCATTAATTTCAACAGAAGCAGTTTCATTTTTATTTGTATTGTAATTATAAACCGTATCTTTATCTTTAAACTTCACACACTGCTTGGGATCATCGGCTGCAGTACATCGGGTGTAGGTTCTGACGTAATCAATCACATGTTTCGTAGTTTGAAAATTACTCGGATCGGGTCGATATTTTTCTTTTTTGCCTAGGCCATGTTCAATGGTGGTGTTGAGAATCCAGTAAAAAGGATGATTGGGAATTCGGGCCGGATGTTTAAAACGATCATCCAGTTCATCAGCGGAATAATTAGTTCCATCATTTTGATGATACTTACTGCGAATTGGATCATCTTTGTAGACCGTATTAATAACGGTATCGTCGAAAAGAAACTTCACGTAATTAGGAGTCCATTCCACAATGTACTTATGATATTCCGTGGTAATCGTTTTAGATTCACCATAGCCACCCTCTCCACCGGCAATGCTCTGCTCACAATCGCCGGTAATCAAACCACCTTTATATTTTTTATTATTAGAGTCGGCCCACATCTCCATAATGTCGATTTCGCCGCTAAAAGGCCATCCACAGCCTTTGCCTGCCGAATTTTTGTCAGGCTCAATGTCTGGTAGCAGCCAGTGCGCAGGCCAGGTACCAGGCCCACCGGGAAGGATTGCTCTCACTTCAAAGCGGCCATACTCCTGAGCAAACCCCACTGGGGTTCCATGATTGTCATGAGTCTTACTGTTGATACCACCGGAAATAAAAGGACATTTCTTGGTGTAATTATCCCAGCTGATTTCGGTATCGTAAAAATTTCTTTTACAATCAAGCTCGCTGCTTGAGTACGGACTTCTTGAAGCATAGAGAGTGAGATTTCCATTTTTGACTTCGACTTGAGAAGGATTTAAGGCGTTAACACCTTGACCTTCTTTAGCATCAAAATCCATCCAGTTATACATGTCGTAAACACGCCAATTGCATTTATTCAGATCGCGCAAATTGGCATGGTACTCTTGTTTACAATCTTTCTGTCCCCAGTAATTAAGCAGGCACTGCGGAGTCATATCAAAACAGCTGCTCGAAGTCCCTTTTGCAATGGCATCATTTCGGCCATTAAATTCATCTTCAAAAGTTATTTTCCATCCATACTGAGTTACGTCTTCCGCAGCTGGAGAACGCACGGATTCAGGATTGGTTGAAACCAAACTGTAAGTAATCAATAAAAACAAAATTAATGAATGATTCCACTTCATAAGCTGAAGAACTTATCGGCTAAGAAGACTGCTAGTTGAGTACTTGTGAATACCTGACTAAATCAACCAGATCGGTCCGTTTGGAGTGGCCCTATCATAAAGATCAACTGTTACGTGCCGAGATTTTCCCACACTATCAATGGAAACTCCGAGTCCTTCCATAACGCCACCATTTAATACGAAGTCATGAGTTTTATTGACCCATTCAAGCATCCTTTCCGGATTCCATGCTTCAAGGTGAATATGCGCTTCCTTATTTGACCATTTGGCACCTGGAGAAGCGAGAAGCTTGTATATGCTGACTTTGTTGCCAGTCAGTGGTCCACCGACAAAACGCTTTGGAACATCTATTACATTTTGCCATTCTTTTACGAATGGTTCCATTAAGCCTCCAACTCTAAGAAAGCTAACTGCAAAGGCTGAACAGCCGGCCCCCTCACCTTTTAAAGGATCGGCCTGAAGTCCTGAATAGATATTTCCGTAGCCGCGCTCCTCATACTCGCGCACGTAACGAAGCATGCGCTGACAAGTAGCAGGGTTAACAATTGCAGTAAAAGTTCCACGTCTTTCAGACCCTTCATAAGGGGCCATGTCATTCAAAATTGTCTCATCTTTTTCAAACTTACCTTCGTAGGTAAAGAACATGACACCCATGCCATATTTCTTTTTGAAAAGGAGATCCCTTTCACCTGAATTCTCAATCGAAGTTTGTCCACGGTAAATATGTTCATTAGTAGAGTTGCAATTAATTTCAGCAAAAACGTGGCTAATAGAAAAAGCGCGTTTGCCATGCGTGTTGGCAAGGGAGTTCTTCAGTGTTGAAACAGTCATTTTCCATGGCGTCGCCCAATTAATCCCTAAAGGAGAACGAAATAAATGCAAGCTCACAGAATCGGCGAACGCATGGGTAGAGACTATAAGGACTAAAAGTGTAATTAACGTTTTCAAGGGAACTCCAAATCTTCCATGATTATTATTTTTTGATTAAATTCTATTTTTTGTTTTGATTTATTATTTTTTTAAATTCTTCTGTTTCATGCAAAACTTTTAAATCATTGTCTTGTGCCATGCTGGTAAAATCATTAAAACCCAGGGAGACTGCTCGTTCAAGCATCTGCAGAGCATCCGAGGACTTACCACCAGTGGCAAGTATGCAGGCCAAGTTATAGCAGGCGTTCTTATTGTTTGCTTCGCATGCTTTTTTATAATATGTTTCTGCCTCGTTTCTGTTACCCAATTTATGTTCAACAGTTCCAAGTAAATCACACGCGTTCACATTATTAGCATTACACGCCCTCATCAGCGGAGCTTTTGCTTCGATATCCTGGCCTTTTTCAACATATATAAAACCAAGTCTTGTACACGATATATCATCCTGACCTCCGCACCCCTTAATAAACCATGAGATCCCTTTATTATTTTCTCCAGCATAGTAATCAATGATCCCTCGCTGAGTACAACCTTTGAAGTCGTCTGCTTCACAAGCTTTACTAAACCAATTCTTGGCTTCTTCTTTATTGTCTTTTTTGAGTGAATTAAAACCCAGATTTAAACATGTTTCGTTATTAAACATGCACTCTTTTTCTGGTATTACTGCCGTCGTTTTCGTGACGGCCTGATCTACTGTCTCTATTTTTTTTATCTTATTCTTTTTTAAACATGATGTTGAAAGAACAGATAATAAGAGACCAAAAACTATTAATTTCATACCAACCGCCATTGCATTTAACATTCGTTCAGGTCTCTTGTTTAATTTTAATAAGATATTATATTCCAAAGAAAATTCTAAGATACCCAAGGCACTTTCGTCCACCAAATCCACGTAAACTTTCGATAAAGGGTTCATTTCTTGGGCAATGAACCTCCAAGGATTTAAGGACCCACTGAGTTAAAACTGGATTGAGTCCATTGCCTTGGTTTGCTGTGCCGGCAAAGACCTCGTTATTTTCAAGACTTCATTTCTTAACTTTGCCACTTATGAGCGTTGAAAGAATCTAGTTCCCAAGAACCTTACCTAAATGTGGAAACTTGATCTATCTACATCCATAGAAATAAATCAAACACTTACCACTTTTTACAAGGAAGATCTTACTCCCTTCGAGACAAAATTGCTCTGTGGCATCATGGCTCATCTTAGATAAACAAGACGGCATGGATGCCATCTTTTATACCAAGGAAGGTACATGAAAAAACTGATCGCAATTTTTCTCATGATGTCGCTATTCAGCGTCTCATGCAACAAGTCTGACAGTGGATCAAGTAGCAAACAGGATGCTCAAGGAGTACCAGTGACGGGAGATTATGGACCAAACATTGTACCCAGTCCGCCAGTACCAACATCTACAAACTCGAATTTACCTGCGCTCGCACTTAGCTTTGACACCAACATTACCCTTGTTAGTTTTACTGCCGATCAGGAAGCAAAATATAACAAGGCTATTGAAATCGTTAAACTAGTGGTTGCAACTGAAAAATTTAAAAATGATGTTGTGAATTTCACTTATAACGGACAAAAAGCTTTTATTGATAATAAAAGCAGAACAAATGCACAAATTTATCAAACGATTCTTGATGCGGCCGAAACTCTTCAGCCGATTAAGAACAATACAATGGATTTAGAGGTACAGCTCTATTACGCTGCCAATACCGTTGTTGGTTACACGAATGGCGGTACGAGACGTATTTGGGTTAACACCAAGTTCTTCAATTCATTTAAAGAGAATAGTGTTGCCGGAAATCTCTTTCATGAATGGTTACATAAGCTCGGCTATACCCATTCCTCCTCATCTACTCCAACCAGACCATATTCAGTTCCTTATGCCGTAGGTTACATAATGGGAAATATTGGTAAAAACTTTCTTTAATTAAAGGATATTTATGAAAAAATTAGTAATTATTTTAACGTTGTTAACATCCCTAATGGCCCAAGCATCAATCGATGAGGCAACCATGAAATCCACAGAAGCGACAACGGGAGAGATTAAAACATCAAGATCCTGCTTTAAAGAACTGGAGATCTTGGGTTGCCGCCATCCCCGAGAGGACCTAGACCAGTTTCGATCTTGCATGAAAAATGTTTACTCTTCTCTAGGCCCTACTTGTCAGAAGATGGTTAGTCAGCTTTATGGCAGGAGAAATTAATTACTGGAAGGTCCTAACGCATGCTTGAGGTACCATGTTGGCACCTCAAGCTTTTTTTTAGACATTTAAGGTGTCCAGTGTCGCAAGAATTCTTTTAAATCTATTGCCTTTACCTGCTGTGATGAGAAATACCGATCATGCATAAAGTTAGTTCCAATGATTCTTGCTACGATGGTATTAGACTTCTTAGAATAGATATATGTTCCAGCTAGCATATGTGAAAAGAAGAAATGCTTCGGATTGGTGGTAAACTGCAAAACGATTTTCTTCTCAATAAAGTTGTATTCTTAAATTGATGAATATTTTCCTTAAGCTCCCATTTGATTGCCTACTTGAAATTACTCAATCTTACCCCAAAAGCCTACTGGAAGTTTTTGCTGATCCTGAACTCACGGAAGTCTGCGATATGCCTCTTTCGCCATTTCCACTTCCTGGAATGATGGTTTTTTGCGAACAGAAATATAACCAACAATTTCTTTGTTTGAGTAGCAAGGAAAGACCAGTGCCTTAACCCAATAATGCTTTCCACTTTTAGATTTATTCATAACAATACCGGTCCAAAGATTGCCAGACGCGATCACGCTCCATAGATCTTTAAAGGCAGTTTTGGGCATGTCAGGATGACGAATAATATTATGCGGTTTATTAATTAACTCCCCTCTTTGGTATTCAGCAATTTCGTAAAATTTCCCGTTGGCAAAATTAATCCGCCCTTGAGCATCCGTAGCTGAAATCAGCACATCATCGTATGCCAAAACAATCTCTTTATTAGCTGACGCAACAAAACGAGTGGGGTCATAAAAAGTACTTTCGGCCACTAATGGTGCCAGACGTTCAATTGGATTTTGCGAACCTTGAAACAATCCCTGCACGTTCATCATTTCTAACAAATTGGTAAAAGATTCACCAATCACGCTTAATTCACGCACTTGTTCGTCTACGTCACCCGACTGTCCCGCAAGATGATCAAAAGCCCGCACATTCTCTTGGATAATTTTACCAAACTGCAGTGTCTGTGAGGAAATTGTATGAATTCCCTGTTTTGATCCTTCTATATTTGTCAGAGTTTGATTTATAGAGTCTCGGGTAATCTCAAGACTTCCAGATAATCCTTTGATTGATTCCGTAATAAGTGAAATTGTTTTTTGAATATTTTCATTGGCAATTTTAGTCGTACGCGAAAGTTCTTTTACTTCCTGTGCAACGACCGCAAATCCCTTCCCCATTTCGCCGGCGCGAGCAGCCTCTATGGTGGCATTCAATGCCAACAAATTGGTCTGATCAGCAATTGAATTAATTGTTTTAACCAAGTTACTAATAGATAAGAAATTATCTTCTAGTTTGTTCATCGCTAGACACACATCACGAACCCGGCCAGCATTAAGGGTGGCATCGCTTCCCATCACACTAAATGTGGATTCCATCTTTCTCATCGCATTTTCAACGATGCCTAGCTGATCCTTAACAACAGAAAAGCTTGAAGAGCAGTCATGAATACTTTGCAGCTGATGAGTCATCTTTTGTGTAGACTCTTTGGAAACTTTTCTTAATTCTTTTCCAGTGATGTTGATGAGATCGTAGCGAAGTTGCTCGTCATTAAAACCAGTTTCAGACATAATTTACTCCAATAAAAATAAATTTTTACACGTAAGCTCAAAAAGAAATATGACCTAAATCATCTTGTCTTTGAAGTAACTCACACAGTTTTGCTCGAAAATGATCTGATTAAAATGGTTTAGCCTATTTTTCAATTAAAGCGTATTAACAAATAAAACGCACAATCCTGCTTTACTTGACAAAACATCCCCAGTTCTTTCCCCTCTCCGCTGTCTAATCGCGGAAAATCTTGCTTCAAAATACTCTGCTATCGATAGATTTAAGACCAGCGTACAATTTTGATGAGGAATAAAACAACTCAAGGTGTTCACATAAAAGCGATCCTATTAATTCTAATTCTGGTTGCCAGTTCCCTGGCATTTTCTCAGTCAAAAAAGATTGCTACTGTTAAGATTATTCGAGGAGATGTGACCACAACCTATTCAGGAAAATCTCAAAGATTAAATGTTAATGACTGGATAGAAGAAGGAT
>JBILYY010000051.1:0-19532 GCA_044377495.1 Bacteriovoracaceae bacterium
AGAACGTAATAGAGAGTACAAAATGGACATAGACTGCCCAGTACAGTTAAGGAAAAAATGAAAAATATAATACAACCAATGAAATTATATTTTGCGACTGCACTACATGTTTTCTCCAGAGCCTCCGAAGGCATAAGACTTGAGAAAAGAAATAAAAGTCCTACAATAATTCCAAAAAAAGAGGTCGGAACTCCTGCAATGCTGGCAGCTTTTGAATATGTCGCAGCATCACAATTGAAGAAACTTGAAATATTACAAAGACTGCTTGCTTGGCCCAATTGAGTTGGATAAAGAGTGTTATAAAAGTGAGTTGTTAAATAAATGCTTACACTAATCATGGCCACAGCATTTAGGATGAAGAGGAAATTTAATCCGGTCATGCCATTTAATGTTAAACCTTTCTTGTTTTCCATGGGCGACTATCCTTTTATGTAAAGATTCCAATTTCTGTTTTTAGTTTTATCTCTGCGGTAACTATGAAATTTATTATTGCAGCAAGTGCAGACAGGAGCAATACTAACTAAAATATGAGGGAATTCTTCTTTTAAAATTCGGCTGGCTTCCTGTTGTAAATCAAAATAGATTTTACCATCGGATTCTTTGAAAAAAGAGCTCTGCTTAAAATTTTCTTTAAACTCTGGTGATACCTCAAAACAGCAAACTTGAATGCTTGGGCCAATAAAAACTTGCTGAGGATTAATCAAGGCGATTTCCGGTCGTTTTAAAATTCCATCTGCCAGACCTTTCCATCCAGCATGAAGAAAAATAACACCTATTTCACCTTCAACTACAATCGGCATGCAGTCGGCAGTTTTAATCGCTAAAGGTTGATTTAAGTCATGCCACGAAACCATCATTCCATCAGCTTCAGATGGTAAGGTTTCTAGTGAAACGATCTCTACACCGTGAACTTGAGTTACCTGATAAAAATTTATCTCTGGTTTACTTGACCACGTCTCGAATCGACCTTTATCGAGCGTCTGACTATAAAGCACGGATCACTGCTTGGAAGATTTCTGGAGGTGGTGCACTAAAATGCAGTTTTTCTTTTGTGATTGGATGAATAAAACCAAGTTCTTTGGCGTGCAGTAGCTGATAGGGATAGGACTCAAGAAGGGCCCTGACTTCTTTGGGAAGTCTATTCATTCCATTTGCTCCAGCACCATAAAGGCTGTCACAGATAACCGGGCATTTCACGAGTTGTGCCATATGCACTCTTATCTGATGTGTCCGACCTGTTTCAAGTTTGAGTTCAACGTGAGTGCAGGCATCGTAGCGTTTTATAACTTTAAAATGTGTGACGGCTTTTTTTCCAATTTTGGGATTGGCCATCATTTTAAGGCGATTCGTTGGATGTCTTCCAATTGTAGAAGTGATCATACCAGAACTTCCATTGGGATTTCCCAGCAGAAGCGCTTCATATTTGCGTTCTATGTCGTGAGTTGAAAATAGTAGCGCCAGACCCTCATGCGTTGCTTGGTCTTTGGCCACCACCATGACGCCAGAAGTTCCCATATCTAAGCGGTGAACAATCCCAGGTCTTTTTTCCGCTCCAATACCTTTTAAATCCGGACAGTGGTAAAGAATTGCATTCACCAAAGTGCCGGTGTAATGCCCAGGAGCAGGGTGAACCACAAGTCCAGCAGGTTTGTTGATTATAATTAAATGCGCATCCTCGAATAAAATATCTAAAGGTATATTTTCTGCCTGCAAATCAGAAGGAATTGGTGGAGGAACTTCAATCTCAATAACAGTACCCGCTGGAGGCATTTTGTTAAGGCTTAAGGAGATGGTGTCACTTGAAATATCTTCACTATCAAAAAGTCTTTTGATAGTGGAACGAGAGAATTGAGAAAACTTAGCGGTAAGGTAGACATCTAGACGTTTGAATTCTTCACGATCTTCGAGCGTAACAGTAATTTCGATGTCATCATTTTCGTTGGGGGTTTCAGCCATTATTTTTGGCTCTTAAGCTTCTTGAAATTCAGGATGAAACTTGCAGCAACTAATTCCGGATTAAGCTTGAGAACTTTTGCGTACTGATAAACGTAACCACGAACATACACATCCGCCGGAAGTTTTGATAAATCTTCATTTTCAAGAGCGGAAATGTGTGTTTTTGAAATTCTGGTCATCTCGGCCATTCGCTCAATCGTGACATTCTTGTACTCTCGAATCTTTTTGAGAAACGGACCTGCGAAGTCCGTACTTTCCGCTATCGTTTTATCAAATTCAGCATTTTCGTCGTAATCTAAACCAAATTTTTTCTGCGCAGATATTTTAGAAACTTTAGCTTCAATTAGACTTGATCCATAATCTTCATATTGTACTGAATCTTTTGTGAGATTCTCGGAAGCACTTTTTCCGTGCGAAGGCTCGATGTTGTAGTTTTGGGCAAAACCAGATTGGTTAAATCCTCTTAAACGATCATATTCGCGACGTTTTTCAGGAAATCCGATTACGGAATATGCCTCTTCAATTTGCTCTAAGACGGCATCACATTCATCTTTAGTCATTAATGAATAGAGCGCAACGCTATCGCCAGAATATGCATTTTTCGCTCTTACGTAAGCGCTTTCAATTTCTTGTGGAGCTGCATTAGAAGAAATTTCTAATACGTCATAGCAATTTTTATGGTCAGCATCCATGCCTAGAGATCCTCTAATATTCAATTAACCGATGAACAATCCGATCAAAATTAGTAACTAATTTTGAATTTGGATATTCAATCAGAAGTGGTTTTCTTTTTCTCACACTCTGCCAAACTGACTGGTCGTAATCGAGATAACCTGGAAAAGTCATTTCAATCCCAAAATATCTGCGACAAATACTTTGAATGGAATACCCAATGTCGATATCAGCTTGCGAGCGTACTTGGTTTATAATCAGATTAGGTCTGAACTGGGCCATCTCTGTCTTAATTCTTAATCCAACTTCTGGATTAAAGTCAGTGATTCTTTTAATTAGATCCGCAGGTGAAGCAGAACTGCCTGAAGTCACTTTGGCATTCAGGCTTTCAAGAATCATTGGTTCAAGTTCTGCCACGCCCTCAATCATCTTTAAGCGACGATAGAAAACTGATTTAATAAAACGGTAAGTATTTTCAATTGAAGTTGGTTCAGGAAGAACAACTAAAATACCTTTATCAGCAGTGATGAAAAAATCGATCGTATTGAAAGCAGTTCCGGCACCTAAATCAAACAAAATGTAGTCTGCGTCCAGATCACCAAGTTTTCTGATGATTTGATTCTTTTGCATGTGCTTAAGATTGGCCATGCCGAGTTCATCTTGAGCGCCACTGATAATCTTAAGATTATTAATTGGAGTAGGAACTAAAAGGTCTTCAAAGTTTGTAATTTTTTTTGAGACCCAATCAGAAAGAGTTACCGATGGAATAGGTAGGCCCAAACAAGTGTGAAGGTTTGCTCCACCCAGATCAAGATCAACGGCTACAACTTTGTTACCCATCAATGCCAGACAAATAGCAACATTAGCTGAAACTAGGCTTTTGCCTACTCCACCTTTACCACCACCAACGGCCCAAATTTTTTTCGAACTTGGAAGCAGGGCTTCCTTGTCCATTTCATTATTCATCATTTATCAATTCCCGATACAAAATTATATGTAGCTCTTTCAGGGTTTGGGAAGGCTATTTATTTAGTGATTTTCGCCAGATAGGCTTTGAGTGGTAAAAGCTTACCTGAAGGCTAGACGCTTAAAGGCTTATCCATTACATTGTTTGAACTAGCTAATATAGATATCGAGGAAATTTGTTTATCCTCTATGAAAATAAGGAGCAGGGATGTCAGTCGCTCAAACACAAAATTATGATTCTTCGTTAGATAAAATTCTTCACAAACGCTCAGATCTTCATCTCCTTCGTAAAATTTGGCATATCTTAACTGGATCAATCGGCCTTGTTCTATTTACAAGATCGCCGCAAGATCAGCAATTTTGGGGATTTATCGTTCTGGCCATTGCCCTTGCTGGATTCGTGTTGGATATAACTCGTGCCCGCTACCCAATGATTAACCACTTCGTTATAAAGTTTGCTGGACCACTAATGCGTCGTTCCGAGAAAGAGGGGCTAAGCGGGCTTCCTTTTTATGCCCTCGGCGTTTCTCTCTCTCTGTTTTTTTATAACCGCAACATCGCCATTCTTTCTGTGATGTTCCTGGTTTTCTCCGACCCTCTTTCTTCTTTTTTTGGTGTTCTTTACGGAAAAGACAAAATTATGCCAAATAAATCTCTTCAAGGTGCCGTAGCAGGATTTTTTACCTGCTACCTTATAACTTTGTTCTACACCATGAATCACTCGACTCTAGGAAATCACATTCTGATTTTCGCAGTGGTGGCCGGCTTAATAGGTGCATTGTCAGAGTTAGTATCGGCTTTCAATGTAGATGATAATCTCACGATTCCAGTCCTCTCGGGTCTGGGCATGACAGTACTAAATCATTTTGTTACTGTTTTTCCATGAAATTGATTTTTATAATATTGTTGATCCCTGTAGTTTCTTTGGCCGCAAAGATCCCCGTAGATACGTTTGATCAAGCTAAGCTTGAAACTTTAGTTCGTAATATTCCTTCGTCTTTAGTGAGAACTGAGAATCACGAAGGGTTTGTTCGCAAACATTACCTTTTCCCAAATACTAAAAAAGCTTCATTCTCTATTAAGTGTCAGGCCGATTATTACGGCGAAGCTACTATTCCAAGTTTTAAATCTTGTGAATTAGATATCTCAAATAAAGATTTTTCCGGAGAAGAAACTCTGTTTAAAATTATTGATCCAACGACGGTAAACTCATTACGTGCTGCTATTTCATATGGAAGTGAGATTAAAAGTTTCTACTCATTTGAGAGACTATATGGTCAGGCAATTGATGGGACGAGCAAAAATATTTTTAGATTTACGTTTATCTGTAAAACTGACGCTTGCAATGTCACTATCGCAACCAAAAACCCAACTCCTTAATCGAAAATAAGCCGCCACAAAAATCTGGCACTTTGACCAATTTCTAAAGTAATTCGCTAAAATACCCGATAGATTCGATATGCGATTATTGTGTTTGATTTTATTCTCGCTCGTCTCACTTTACGGCTGCCAAGAGAAGCTCGACGTAGGGTGTGGTGATAGTTGTACTGTTACATCTGGAAGCGAATCTGTAGACATAACTTATTCAAGTATAAATAACGTAGGTCTTGCTGATTATGCTTATTTTTCACCTGCTACGTTCGTTACTCATGATAACAATTTCACCTGTTCGATTCCTAAAGAGTTAATTGATGCTGGTTTTTCAATTTCTTCAGAATGCGAAATTTATGGTGTTCCACTGCGGACCTTGAGTGGAAATTTTATCGTTACAATATTAGATTTCGAGACGGCCCAAGATAAATCAGTACTGATTGCGATAAATGTCATAGGTGGAAGTGGGTGCTTTGGTTCTGGTTGGGAAGTGACAATTGCAGACTACCCCGCTGTAGGTTCTCCAGACTTTTCTTTTTGTGTAGAAGGCTATGAGCATATTGCATCGAAAGCAGACCAGCTCGGAATTTCATTGCCAGGAAATGGCTGCCAAGGAACCTGCACCGCAAGTTTATCCCTTCTGGAATCGGGGACCTTAGATCAATCTGAGCAGACATTTCTCAATCTTATCCAGCAAGGTAACGGCTACGTCTTGTACGACGTCGCATATCCGATATCAGATTTAACACTTAACCTCTCACCGGCACCACTGTGATGAGTGCCTCTCACTGTTGCCACATTTTTGGCCCTAACCCATTGGAATTTTAATAAGGTGAACTGTTGGAGTATAATGATTCATGGTTAAAGTTCTCACTCTGCTCCTATTAAGTCTGATTTCACAGACCGCTCTCTCAAATGATTTTCTTCTCGCTGGAAAGCAACTGCTCGTTTGTGAAAATGAAGAAATTTTATTTCGAATTAATTGGGAAGACTGGCAGATTGAAAATAAATCTTTTGGTGTTAGGTCCAAAGATCGGCTTTTAAAGATTGTTCTAAAAATAGACCGTGACGAGGCTGAACAGGTCTACAGGATTGATACTGAGTATGAGGCTTACAGAAAGGGAGAACCAGTCAGTGGCCAGAATGCTCAAATAAGCATCGGTGAATCTCTGGGCGATGGTACTGAGCCTGATCAATACTTTCAACTTTATTACGTTGATAAAGATAAAAGTGATTCTGATGTTAAAAAAACCTGTAAGAGATAATTATTCTTTAACTACAAAATTACAAATTTTCCCTGGAACATAAATCTCTTTAACAATCGTGCCCTGCAAATATTTTTCTAGTTTTTGATCTGCCTTCACAATCGCCATAAAATGATCTTTAGAGATGTCAGGATCGACTTCAAACGTTGCCCTTGTCTTACCGTTGATTTGAACCGCAATGGTGATCAGCTCATCCTTGGCCAATTGAGCATCAAACGTTGGCCAAGCTTCGTAGGCAAGGGATTTAGTGTGACCTAGGTGCTGCCAGATCTCCTCAGCAAGATGGGGAGCAAAAGGGCTAAGCACAAGAGCAAATTTTTCGGCACTCTGACGAGAGACTTTACCGCTCTTATAAAGTTGATTCAGGTAGATCATCATTTGAGAAATTGCTGTATTGAAGTGAAGCTCCTGAATATCTTCAGTCACTTTTTGAATCATCTTATGCATTTCTTTAACATTAATTGTTGGTTCAACCTCAAGGTCGGTGTAATTTTTTGGATCCAAGAAAAAACGGTTTGCGCGATTAAGAAAGTTATAAACTCCCTTAACGCCATTCATTGACCATGGTTTAGTTTTATCCAGAGGACCCATAAACATTTCATACAAACGAAGAGCATCTGCACCATATTCTTTAACAACAGTGTCAGGGTTAATTACGTTGCCGCGAGACTTACTCATCTTCTCGCCGTCTTCACCCAAGATCATTCCTTGGTTTACTAATTTATGAAATGGCTCTTTAGTTGAAACAAGCCCAAGGTCATAAAGCACTTTGTGCCAAAAACGAGAATAGAGAAGGTGGAGAACTGCATGCTCTGCCCCGCCTACATAAAGATCAACAGGCATCCAGTAGTTTTCAATTTTTGAATTCCATGGTTCTGTTTTATTTTCAGGATCACAAAAACGAAGATAATACCAACACGAACCGGCCCACTGAGGCATGGTATTGGTTTCGCGTTTCGCTTTTTTACCCGTTTTAGGATCAACAACATTTACCCATTCTTCAATCGTCGCAAGAGGAGATTCTCCTGTGCCAGCGGGTTCATATTTTTCAACTGCAGGTAGTGCGACTGGAAGTTCATCTACATCGAGGCAGCGAACAGTTCCATCTTCAAATTTTAAAATAGGGAAGGGCTCGCCCCAATAACGCTGACGAGAGAATAGCCAGTCACGAAGCTTATAATTAATTTTTTTCGTTCCGAGTTTTTTCTCTTCAAGCCAAGCAATCATTTTTTTAATGGCATCGACTTTATTCAGACCATCTAAGAAACCAGAGTTAACGTGCACGCCATCTTCAGTGAAAGCAGCTTCATCAACATTGCCACCTTTCAAAACTTCGATGATCGGTAGATTATATTTTTTAGCAAATTCATGGTCACGGTCATCGTGAGCAGGAACAGACATAATGGCGCCTGTACCGTAAGTATGAAGAACATAATCTGCGATATAAACGGGAATTTTATTTCCGTTGGCGGGATTCAGAGCGTAGGCACCGATAAAGGTTCCCGATTTATCTTTATTTAATTCAGTTCTTTCCAGATCTGATTTAAGTGCTGCCACATCACGGTAGTTTTTGATTTCAGTTTTATGAGCAAGAGTCGAAATGATATCAACTAAGTCATGCTCAGGTGCAAGCACCATATAAGTTGCACCAAAAAGTGTGTCGGGACGAGATGTGAAAACTTCAATTTCTTCAGTTGAGTTCTCAACCTTGAACTTGATAATTGCACCTTCTGATTTACCAATCCAAACTCGCTGCATTTCTTTAACTGATTCAGGCCAGTCTAAAAGAGAAAGATCTTCCAGCAGACGTTCAGCATACTCAGTAATTCTGAGCATCCACTGTTTCATCGGTTTTCTGATAACCGGGTGTCCACCAACTTCAGATTTTCCACCAATGACTTCTTCATTCGCTAAAACAGTTTTAAGATTTGGGCACCAGTTCACCATCATGTGTGATTCATACGCCAAGCCTTTATTGAAAAGCTGAACAAAAATCCACTGAGTCCACTTGTAATAATCAATATTAGATGTCGCAACTTCACGGTCCCAGTCATAAGAAAAACCAAGAGACTTCAACTGGCGTTTAAAAACCTTGATGTTGTCTTGAGTCGTGATGTCCGGATGTGTGCCAGTTTTCATGGCATGGTTTTCTGCTGGAAGACCAAATGAATCCCAACCCATGGGATGAAGGACGTTAAAGCCTTTCATACGTTTGAAACGGGCCATAATGTCAGTTGCTGTATAACCTTCGGGGTGACCAACGTGGAGACCTGCTCCGGACGGATAAGGGAACATATCGAGAACGTAGTACTTAGGTTTACTCACGTCTAAAAGTGTTTTGAACGTTTTATTTTCTTCCCAATGTTTTTGCCATTTAGGTTCAATTTCTGAAAAGTTGTAATCCATGATCTTCTCTTTATGATGATTTGTTTTTTTATTGAAAATTATTATTTAGCTTTAACTACTGCAGCTGCATTGGCCTTGACTCTAAACCAGTCATAGTCACGCAGTTCGACTTTTATCCCAAATGAGTCGCGGACATAGAAAGAGCCAATGTCACCTTCGCATTCTTTAGGGTCAGTATCATAGCATTCGCCAGGAATGTTATCATCGTAGCCTACAATCAAAATAACATGCCAGTAATCTTCATCGTTGTAATTGATGATGATAGGGCTTTTGTATTTCCAAAGGGCTTCTTTGATTTGTTCGACATGGGAATCATTCAGAACATAAGTTGCCCAGCGGTTGCCATATTGAAAGAGTTTAATGGTTTCAATTTCGGGCAATTTGACTCGTGGTAATTGTGAGTAATTAGGGTGTCTGTTCCAGACGGAATAATTAACAGCTGTTCCAGCCCAGGCTTCGTAAGGCCAATCCTTGGTAAGAATGGCTGAGCCGTTATTGAATCTCAAAACAGGAGTTTCAATAAAAGACTTAGCAACTGTATCTGCAGTATTTATGACAAAAGATTCGGAAAGGTCATAGGGCCCAAATGGCTTGGGATTTTTAATGCCATTTTCTTTGTTGGAAATTAATTCCATCGCCCCAGTTGAGGCTACAAATAAACAAGTATTGGTATCACCCTGATCGGGGGCTTCCTGGATATAGTCCAAGAGTTCAGTGTAAGAGCTAGGACGAGCAAAGGCCGTATTGCTTAGCAAGAGGAGTAAAAATGAAAATATCTGGATTTTTCCCATGCTAAAAATTAGCAATGGTTAGTTAAAAAGTAATTAAAAAAGGGACATCCGGCATCCGGCCATAGTCCCTTTTTTGAACAGGGGGGAACCTACTATTAGACTGAGTGACAACTGAGGGGGTATGTCATCTCGTGCCCTTTAGGAGAAGTGATTGAAAGGTAGTCGTTAACGTCAGAAAACTCGTGAGTGTTTTGGACGTTGATACGGTGCTTATTACCGTCTATATAAAGCGTTTTCATAAAGCCTAAGTGTTTAGTATGTGTGCGAACTGAGTCCCCTGCTACTGAAGATATTGAGCGGCTAACACCGGCCTCATCTTCTTTGCTGAAAGATATTCTTCCGTCTTCGATGACAAAGCTCTTCTCGCCGAAAGCGGTTTTGCACTCTATTGCGCCTGAGGCGGCGTAAGAGCTGTAAGTGTGAACCATAAGTAAGATACCAAGAAAGCCTAATACTGATGAAATTTTCATAACATTCCCCTGTTTGTTTATAGTCTGTAGACTTCCTTGCCCGCATACCTTGTGCTTTAGGTTATACAAGCGAGGTGCCAAAAAAGGGGGTGAGTTTTCAGGTACTTAGAAGGAGGAAGAGGTGGCAGGGGTGAACACCCGTCTAAATCTTAGACAATTCTTGTAAATGTTCCCTAGGGTGCGGATAAAACCAAAATATTTTGATTTTGATATTTTAGCTTCTCTTTAGGGTCCTAGGTCGATCCTTTTTGATAAAATTTGTTAATTTTTAAAACAGGAGTTTTTTTATGAATGTTAAAGTCCATTACGAGAATTTGGATAATTCACCTTGGATGGACCAATTTGTTGAGAATCAAGTGAACAAATTGAATCGATACTTATCGCAAGCGGCAAGTGTTCAGGTGAGTTTGAGTTGTGATAAAAATCACAAATATTTTACTAGTCTGGCCATCCATGGCCCTCATCATGATTATGCATTTAGTACTGAGGGACAAAGCCTCTATGAGTCGATGTCTTTGGCGATTGAAAAAGCGGTTAGGGCACTTGGCGAACAAAAACAAATAGTGAAGGATAAAATTAACAGAAAACTATTTTCAATAAATAAAAAGTAGGAGTTATTAATTAGGCCGGTTTATTTAAAACTATTAATTAAACGTTGTTGTGATTCTGATTCCAATTGATGGCTTATTCTAAAGTCTTCTCTCAGAGAATAATCTTTTTTTACTGCAATCAAGGAGTAGTTTAAAATAAGCGTTTTATTTTCATTTATGGGAATGTGCGAACTGATCTGAATCCCTCCTACAAAATACTTTGAAAAATGTGTGATTTCTTTGTAAGTGATGGATGAAGCACTCTGCGAAATAACATCAAGGTTTTTTGCCTGAGTAACGGCCCGGACGGCCTTGGAGTTTGGAAGTGTGCTGATATCATCAGAGTCAAAGTAGGTCTGCATCTTGTATGAATAACCTTCGGATCCTGGCACCATTATTTTGAAGTTATTTTCTGAAATTTTGTTAATCTTTTGCTTTCCTAAAACGTGATGAATGAACTTTTCGTCAATTGTGTTTAGATGATCAAAAAAACCTACGGGCTTTTCTACAATGTAAGCCGATTTAGAAATAACCACTTTAACATTTGGCTCTTGCAGGATGCCTAAAGAATCTAGACTATGGAGTTCGTCGTATTTCTTATTGAATTTTTTCGTTGAAAGAACGTCTAATGCATAATGGATTTCACCTTTCATCAGAGCTTTTGTATCAATTGAGAATGTGATATTTTTTTGTTCTACAGAGAGTGCATAAGTAGGTACAGATATGAGAAGATTTAGAGCAAGAACGAAAAGAAGTTTTAACATTTTAATTCCTTATTGTATTAAACTGATCGGTCTCTAGGTGCAAAACATGAGTGAAAAGGTTCAGTTGATGGCAAATTTCAGGAGAGATTTATGATTCGTCCCATCTGTCGCATGGGAAATCCCATTCTTAGAGCGGTGGCTTCTGATGTAAAGCTGGGAGACATTAATTCCGACAATTTCAATCAGTTAATTTTGGATTTACAAGATTCTATGAAACACTATGGTGGAATCGGAATAGCGGCACCCCAGATTGGTGTATCCCTTAAAGTTTGCGTTATTGAATTAGAAGAATTCAATCGCTATGGGCAAGAGATTAATCTTCCATTTACTGTCTTTATAAATCCTGTGATTGAGGTGATTAACCCAGAAGAAGCTGGATATTGGGAAGGCTGTCTTTCAGTTCCCGGTCTTCGCGGTTTTGTTCAGCGCCCACAACACATACGTGTTACATATTTGAATGAGTTTGGAAAAAAACAAGTTTTAGAGGCACAAGGATTTTTGGCGACAGTTGTTCAGCATGAACTCGATCATCTGTTTGGAAACCTTTATGTTGATAGAGTTAGCGACTCGAGACTTTTATCCTACCAAGAAGAATTCGATCAGTTCATCAAAGCACCATCGAGCATAGAATAATGATAAATTTAAAACGCTCCGATGCTTTAAAACAAATTCTGGTATTTGCGGGACCTATTATTTTTGGCCAGATTGGGCTGATGCTGATTGGTACCGGTGACATGATTATTGCTGGTAGATACTCGCGAGAATGTTTAGCAGCGATTGGACTCGCAATTGCCATCTTAAATCCCATTCAGATCTCTGTACTCGGTTTGCAACTTTCAATCGGCCCTATCCTTGCTCAAATGAGAGGAAAAGGTGAGGACGTTAAAGGAACTTATTGGACCATTATTTGTTATAGTTTGCTGGTTTCTTTAGGGTCTTGCCTTTTATCTTTGTTAAGTTATTTCCTTGTGACGCTGCTTGATTATGGTCCTGATCTTAATCGAATTATAATGACTTATATTCTCATTACAAGTTTTTCATCTTTTGGATTATGCCTCTATCAAGGGATCAAGGAGTTTTATCAATCCCAGGAGAAAACGCTTGGGGCTAATATCACGGCCATTGCTGCTGCTGTTTTTAATTTGGGACTTAACTATGCATTAGTTTTTGGGGCATGGGGATTTCCTTCATTCAAAGAGGCGGGACTTGCGTGGGCGAGTTTAATTTGTCGAATGGTAATGTCTTCAGTTTTATTTTTCATTTCATTTAAATATTGGAAAATGACCAAGAAAATTGACTGGCCTTTAATGAGAAAATTCTGGAAAGTGGGTGCACCAATTTCAGCTTCTTTATTTTTTGAAATAATGGCATTTTGTTCAGTTACTTTATTTGTTGGAAGGTTCGCAGAGGATCAAATTGCTGCAAACAACTTGGCCCTCAATATCGGCTCCCTTGCCTTTATGGTTCCTCTGTCTATTTCATCAGCAGTCGCTGTTAAGGTTGGCCACTCTTACGGCGAAAAAGATTTTTCACGAGTTCATATATATTCACAAATGAGCTTAGTGCTTGCACTCTTTTTTGCAGTAATAATGGGTCTAAGCTTTTACCTTTTTCCTCACGCCATTTTGTCTTTTTACACGTCCGACGTGGAAGTCATTACCTGGGGTAAGAAATTATTGTTTTGGGTTGCATGCTTTCAGTTATTCGATGGAGCACAGGTGACGTTGTCTGGAATTTTAAGGGGTCTGAGTGTGACTCGTCCTTCTTCGATTGCAGTCTTTATTGGCTACTGGTTTATTGGCATACCGCTAGGCTATTACCTTGGCTTCTATACAAATCTAGAAGCTCAAGGGTTTTGGATTGGACTCGCAATATCTCTGGCAGTTGTGGCACTAATGCTAAGTGTGGTACTAAAAAAACAAATGCGAAGCTTACTTAAAACGGTGTGATTAGAAATCACCGTTTCCAGGAACTAAAACGTTTGAGCAGTCGTATTTTAGAACGCCGCCAAGAACGCCAAACAGTGGATTGAGCATCCATTTTTGAGCTTTAATTTTAAAAGATTTAGGCACAAGTACGACGGCCAATTCTTTGGAAGGGAGGCCACGTTTAACGGTTTTTACCCGGAACTCACCTTTAGCATTCAGATTTGAATAACTGTATCCTTCTTCTTGACCTTCGTAGTAAGTGTAAGGATGAACATACCAGATATTAGTTTTAACATAAAAAACCACTTTGAATTTATCATAGGCTTCAGTTGGTAAACCACTGATGTGGCCTCTAATGTGATCATTCGCAACAATCGAATCCACTGCAACTTGAGTATCATCACAGGCATATTTGTATTCTTTGAGAACGCTACGAGTTTCAGATCTCCAGCTCGCAAAAGAATTGAAGGCAAATAAAATGGTAACTATTGCTGCTAGAATCTTCATGAAAACTCCTAAGAAATCGTTTAATTTATTATATAATATAGGTAATAAATTTGTGCAGGATTAATAAATGATTGATCAAATAGCTCGGGATGTCCAACAGCAAGGTTGGAGTTATCAACAAAATGTTGTGGATCAGTCTCGCTTAAAGGACATGGCACCTCTTTTTGATGCAGAGTTTAATCCCGCTAAGGTTGGGAAAGATACTCAAAGGCAAAGAAATGAGGAAATCAGGGGTGATTGGATTAAGTGGCTAGACCCTCACCATCCGCCGGGTATTCTTGGGCCAGAAATGGAATTTCTTCGATCCTTACAGAATGAACTCAATCAACGTTTTTATTTAGGATTACAAGATTTTGAATGTCATCTAGCTAAGTATTCATCAGGAAGTTTTTACGTTAAACACAGCGACCGTTTTGAAAAAGATTCCTCAAGGTCAATTTCGTTTATTTTTTATCTCCATCAAGAATGGAAAGAATCTTATGGCGGACAGTTAGTTATTTATAATAAAAACAACGAGGTTGTTAAAACTATATTACCCTTGCCAGGTTCACTGATCGTTTTTTTAAGTGAGGATTTTCCTCACGAAGTTAAGGTTTGCTCTGAAGAGAGAAGAAGCCTCACTGGATGGATGCACACTAAAATACTTACTTAAGGATTCAATATGAGCTGCCCTTTGTGTGAGAGAGTTAAGCTGACGGAAGCTGGAAAATATCCTTATCTGATTCATGAGTTTAAACACAGCTACTTGATGTTGGGTGAACATCAATTTTATAACGGTTATTCCGTTTTGGTTTTGAAAGAACATTTCCGTGAAATGACGGATTTACCGGATCACATTAACACTGAGTTTTTTCAAGAAATGATGACTGCCTCAAAAGCAATTGAGAAGGTTTTCACCCCTAAGAAAATGAATATGTGCAGTCTTGGTAATGTGGTTGATCACGTACATTGGCATTTCTTCCCACGCTACGCTAATGATCCAGGATTTTTTGATCCACCATGGATGCGGATGAAAGACTTTGAAAGTGCTAAGGTAAGTCCGGCACAGGCGGCAATAAATATTGAGAAGATTAAGAAGGCCATGGGGTAGTGTGTTTTAGTCTGGTATAAATAAGTTGCCAGAAAAGGTCGGATACACTTGAATTTATCCAGATCTTTTACATGGATGTGCTTATTAAGATTTTCCTGCTTTTAAGTTTAATTCTAGTTCCGCGTGCATGGGCCGGTTGGAGCATCTCTTCATATAATATAAGAAATTTTGACCACGATCCTGAAGCAGGCCAGACGAATCTCACCGAGCTTGGAAACATCATCAAGGACTTTAAGAGTGATGTTATGACTTTTATCGAGGTCGTGAATCTTCCAGCTTTTAAAAAAGTTGTTGCAGAAAACCTTCCTGGTTACATTGTGGCGAATTCTGTATGTGGTGGTTTTGGAGAGCAGAAGCTTGCAATTATATATGACCCGAAAGTGTTTGATTTTATAAGTTCTTCTGAGGACATGACCTTTTCTAGCACCACCAATTCCTGCGGAAATTTAAGACCTGCATTTTTGGTTACGCTTAAGCATAAAACAAATAAACAACCTTATGTCTTTGCTGCACTTCATCTAAAAGCTGGCGGATCAGAGACGGCAATGCAGGAGCGTTGGGCACAGTATGAACTTCTTGAACAATTAGCTAAAAAATATAAAACGCAAAATCTCATCATGTTGGGGGATCTCAACACTACTGGTTACAGTATTCAGGATGAAGACTTTGCACATTTTTCTCAATTTCTTACTTCGTCCTCTTTAAGAACTATTTCCGAGAATCTTTCCTGTACAGCGTATTGGGCGGGAAACTTAACCACAGGTCAGCATCAATCTTCAATTCTTGATCATATTGTTTTAAAAAATGAAATGTACGACGAGGTAAAAGAAATTTATTTTGGTTCGCATTGTGCCAAACTGGATTGCCAAAATGCTACACCTTCGGAATTAGGACTCAGCTATAAATCTGTTTCTGATCATTGTCCAATACAGGTTATTTTCAATTAAGAAGTAACACATTTTTACAATCTGTTGCTAAACTAGTGGGGTAAAACCTCCCTAGGAAAAACCATGAACTTTTTATCCAATCGTGTAGAAAAATTAGCTGAATCAGAAACACTTGCTATGTCTCGTCTGGCAAATGAATTAAAAGATAAAGGCATTAACGTCATCAACATGAGTCTTGGTGAGCCTGATTTTGCCACTCCCGATTTTGTTAAATTAGCTGCGAAAGATGCCATTGATAAAAACTTTTCTTACTACACAGCTGTTCCGGGATATAAAGAACTGCAAGAAGCGGTTTCAAATAAATTTAAGCGTGATAACAATCTAAATTACAAGCCTTCACAAATTGTTGCATCCACAGGTGCCAAGCAGTCGATTATTAACTTAGTTATGGCCGTTGTGAATCCAGGTGATGAAGTGATTCTTCCTGCACCCTATTGGGTGAGCTATTCAGAAATGATTATGTTAAATGAAGGAAAGGTTGTTGCTCTTTCAACTGATTATAAGAGTGATTTTAAAATTACTCCTGCTCAGTTAGAAAAAGCGATTACGGCAAAGACAAAACTTTTCTTGTTTTCAAATCCCTGCAACCCAACTGGCACCATGTATTCTGAAGCTGAGCTGAGAGCCTTGGGTGAAGTGTTTAAGAAAAATCCTCATGTGCTTATTTGTGCAGATGAAATTTATGAACACATCACATTCGAAGGGAAAATGTTTTCTATCGGATCCATTCCTGAAATTTCTGATCGAACGATAACCATAAATGGTCTCTCTAAAGGTTTTGCCATGACCGGCTGGCGTCTTGGTTACATGGGTGCACCTCAGGCAATAGCTTCTGCTTGTGTGAAAATTCAAGGCCAGTTTACTTCTGGCCCATGCTCTATTACTCAGCGTGCTGCCATCACTGCACTCAATGCTGACCCATCAGTAGTTAAACCGATGCAGGATGCCTTTTTAAAACGGAGAGATCTTTTAATTTCTCTGATGAAAGAAGTTCCTCATATTAAAGTCAATAATCCTGGTGGAGCCTTTTATTTGTTTCCTGAGGTTTCGTATTACTTTGGAAAAAAACTAGGTGATACCGTTATCAAAGATGCCAAGGACCTTTGTATGTATCTTTTGAATCAAGGCCATGTAGCAATGACCCCAGGTGGTGCCTTCGGTGCTCCGGACTATATCCGGCTTTCTTACGCCACTTCTGAAGATATTATTCGTGAAGCTGTGGTTCGCATCAAAAAGGCTTTGAGCGAATTAAAGTAAGATTTTACGTTTATCTAAAGATTAAATTTAGGTCATACCGACTCACTGATCAAAGACTCCAAAGTTCTATCTATTGTATCTTCTCGGCGTTTTATCCAATTAGGGTAAACCTGCTTCAATAGGAGTCAAAGATGAAATTGGTTTTATTCTTTTCACTAATGTCACTTTCTTTTATCGCGTGGTCTGCGCAGGAGTGGAGAGTTGTTGCTGAGTCAACCAGTACCTGCAATGAAAAATTTCAAGTTCTAGCGAAAGAAGGTGAGAAGTTTGTGTACGTGAGAGAAGGCGACATTAAAACCAAACTATTTGCAGCAGACGGGAGTGCCTTCAGTGAACAAAATGGTAAAGCGGTCGAGTTCACAAATGCTAAAAATCTCAATGACACTTCCAAGCGCTTTACGTTTATTCAGCCAAGCATGGTCGATGGCAATCCGCCGAAATTAAATGTTGCAATGAATGGCGTTAAAAATAATTGTAAGATGAAACTTAAATAGCAAAACTTGACGTTAAATCTCCTCGTTTGATATATCAAACGGTATCAAATTAGGAGATTTATTTTATGAAACTATCTGTCGTAATCATTGCTTTATTTTCTCTGTCTGCTCAAGCTCACTTCAAGCTAGGTACCTACAAGGGATTAACTCTCGAAGGTGTTGAATGCGCAGTTAAATTTGAAAGTGTCAGTTTTACGACTGCATTTAAAAACCCTCTTGCTGAACGTGTTGCAGTTTCGGTTCAGGACAAATCTTTCGTCCTTCAGCATACTGCCAAGGTGGATGCAACTTCTATAATGTTTAACGAAGGTTCACTTGAAGCAACTGTACCGCTTCAGGGTGGAGCAGAGTTTTTTAAAGTGATCATGCTTGAATCTGACGTCAAAGAAGGCCCAGACTCTTTTGTTCATATGATTCATAATTGGAAAACAAACGAACTTATGAAAATCAACTGCGAGAATTTAAACTTTCAAGCCGAATAACTAAACGAGATAACATGGAATTGGCCCACAGCCGACTAGAAAAAGATAGCTTCGGTGAAATCGAAGTACCTTCTACTCGGTTGTGGGGCGCCCAAACCCAAAGATCCCTCCACCATTTCGCTATTTCCTACGAAAAAATGGATCATCATTTAATTAAGGCCCTAGTCCTGGTTAAAAAATCCGCTGCCATTATAAATGGAGAGTTAAATCTAATTTCGACCGAAAAATCCCTCGCTATTAAAAGTGCAGCGGATGAAATTCTAAAAGGTCAGCACCCAAATGAATTTCCTCTTTCAGTTTGGCAAACCGGCAGTGGCACCCAAACTAATATGAATGTGAACGAAGTTCTGGCGAATCTTGCGAGTGAAATCATGGGCGGGGAGCGGGGAGAAAAGCGGCACATTCACCCAAATGATGATGTAAATAAGAGTCAGAGTTCTAACGATGTTTTTCCTACGGCCATGAACATTGCAGCGGTTCAGGGTATCATGTTTGATCTCATTCCAGCGGTTGAAAAACTCAAAAATACTTTGGAAGTTAAATCTAAGGCATTTATGGCGATTACGAAAATTGGAAGAACCCATCTCATGGATGCGACTCCTCTAACTTTAGGCCAGGAACTTTCCGGATATGTTAGTCAACTGGATCACTCATTAAAACATCTTGAAAATGCTCTACCACACTTAAAAGAACTGGCCCTCGGTGGAACGGCAGTGGGTACAGGACTTAATGCACCCAAAGATTTTGCCGATAAGGTAGCTAACAAAATTTCTGAATTTACCGGCCTACTCTTTATTTCCGCTCCAAATAAATTTGAAGCAATGGCGGCCCATGATGCAATCGTGCACGCACACGGGGCCATCAAAACTCTGGCTGCATGCTTGTTTAAAATTGCTAATGATATTCGTTGGCTTGCATCTGGTCCTAGAAGTGGAATAGGTGAAATTTTTATCCCAGAAAATGAGCCTGGATCTTCCATCATGCCGGGAAAAGTAAATCCCACTCAAAGTGAAGCAATGACGATGATTTGTGCACAAGTTATGGGTAATGATGTTGCGATTAGTTTTGGTGGGGCCTCCGGGAATTTTGAACTTAATGTTTTTAAGCCTCTCATTATTCACAATTTTCTTCAAAGCGTCAGGTTACTCACTGATGGGTGCCAATCTTTTGAGGAATTTTGTGCCAGAGGAATTGAGCCTAATTATCAAAAAATCGAACATAACTTAAATAACTCTTTAATGCTTGTGACTGCTTTGAATCCACATATTGGATATGATAAAGCCGCATTGATTGCTAAGAAGGCCCATGCCGAAAATAAAACATTGAAAGTTGCTGCCGTAGAATCTGGTTATCTGACGGCAGAAGATTTTGATCTCTGGGTTAAACCAGAAGAGATGACGAATTTAAAAGATTAGACTTTAATGCCTATTTTGGAATAGAAAAATCTAAGCACCCACAAAGGGCCAATTAATAGAAAAGCCAGGTCTTGAAAAAATGATGGCTTCTTGCCTTCTAGCTTATGGCCATAGAATTGAAAAAACCATGAAATGACAAATATGATAATTGAAGCGGGAAG
>JBILYY010000167.1:0-6837 GCA_044377495.1 Bacteriovoracaceae bacterium
GGGATGACCCAGATTGTTGTGACCCATGAGATGCGTTTTGCCCGTGATGTTGCGGATAAAATTGTATTCATAGACCATGGCTCGATTGTTGAAATGGGACCACCTGATCAGATATTCGGTAATCCGCAAGATGCTCGGACAAAAAGCTTCCTAAGGCATTTTCTATGATTAAATTACTTCTCATCGTTAATTTATTAATCATGACCACTTTTACTCACGCTGTAGAAAAGAAGAAACTTCGTTGGGGTGCTGACATTGAAAGCGGGGCACCTTACTCTTATAAATCTCCCGAAGATCCGGATAAAGTTGTTGGTTTTGAAGCCGAGATCGTAGACCTAATTGCCAAAGAATTGGGCATGGAAGTCGAGTTTGTTCAAAATAGCTGGGATGGCCTAATCGAAGGGCTTATTCGTGGTGATTATGACATCGTCGTTAATGGTGTGGAGATCACTGCCGATCGCGCTCAAGTTGTGCATTTCAGTCAGCCGTATTATTACACTGCAGAAGCCTTGGCAGTTAAAAAATCCAATACCGATATATCGTCTCTTCATGATTTAAAAGGCAAAAGAGTTGGCACGCTTGATGCCTCACTTGCACAAAAAATTCTCAATCAACAACCGTTTCCAATTACCACTATCGGGTATGATGAAGAGGTTCTTTGTTATGGTGATCTGGTCCTAGGTCGTGTTGATGCTGTCTTGCTTGATGAACCTATCGCTCTTTATTATGCCAAACCGAATGCAGACTTGAAGCTGGTTGGCGGGCCTATTGGTTATATGGAGTATGGAATAGTTTCCCGTTTTGGAAATCCCGAGTTTGATTCCCGAATAAGCACTGCTCTCGATAAATTAATCCGTGATGGTAGTATTCAGAAAGTTCTTGAGCGCTGGAACTTGTGGAATACGACAACTGCCAAAGTCTGGGGCCAGAGTCCTGTATCTTTGACTAGGCCCTTTGCCTACGAAAAATACTTAGAGACAGCGTGGGGAAAGCGCACCCTCACAGAAAAACTTAAAAACTACCTTTCGTTTTTGCCTTTACTTGCTAAGGGCGCAGTCATGACCCTTGAGCTTTCTATTATTTCGATGCTTCTGGCGATGTTCTTGGGTATGGCCGCGGCCCTTTCACGTCTCTATGGTCCCCGTCCCTTGAGATGGCTTTCTGTTTCTTATGTTGAGGTCTTTCGTGGAACGCCTCTCTTAATACAGTTATATTTAATTTTCTACGGACTTCCTCACGTGGGAATTAGTTTTGATCCATTTGTAGCTGCCGTGCTTGGTCTTGGATTAAATTATGGTGCCTGCGAAGCAGAAAATTACCGTGCAGGTATTTTGTCTGTGCCAAAATCTCAAATGGATGCCTCACAGGCCTTAGGAATGAATTGGTTTCAGTCCTTAAGACATATTATTTTACCTCAGGCAATTCGTGTCGTGATCCCACCAGTGACTAATGATTTCATCGCCCTGTTGAAAGACTCGTCCCTCGTGTCAGTTATCAGCATGGTTGAGCTCACTACAATTTACGGTCAACTGGCCTCTACGTATTTTGATTACCTAGGACTCGGCATACTTACTGCCTTGGTCTACTTCCTGATTGGTCTACCTTTTGTTAGGCTTTCTCGTTACTTTGAAACTCAGTTAACGACATCTCGTCCTCCTCCTTCAAATTAGAGTTCATTAGTCAACGATTCGGGACCCATTCTTATCAGTGGCTAAATTTCAGCGTTTCGATATGATTTGATATAATTAGTTTTTATTAAATTGAGGATGTTTAAATGAAAATCTTGGTATTGCCAATTTTGCTCATGGTTTTTTCTTGTAGCACATCTAAAAAAACAGGTTTTGAACATTGTTTTAAAAATAAGACCGTTGCTGAAATTGGTACAAATCGAATTACGTTACTGATGGCAAATGTTGATGTCTGTCAAAAAAAGATTGTGAAGGAAATTTACAAGCAGGACTGGCCAATTGAACAAGATAAATCTGTTTTTCTAGAACATGATGGGACGCAGGCACTTTCACATGAGACAAAAGATAAAATACTTTTTGCTTTTGAGGAGATCAAACTTATCTTTGAAAAATTTAAGGTGATTAATCCCGACGTTGTAGCAACTGGAGTTTTCAGAGAAGTTACTAATGCCGATCTGCTTTTTAATAAGATTCAAAATATTATTGGCACCTATCCACGTTTGCTTTCAGTACTTGAAGAAGCACAGATTGGATTAAAATCACTTCAAACAGTTGAGAGTACACTTCCCGGAGAGTTAGTTCTTTGGGATATCGGGGAAAGCTCCTCGCAAATCACGGTTCGTGTTGGTGGCAAAACGCGCTACATATTAGGCGGACATGGTTCTCAATATTATAAAAGTTTAGCAATTCAAGTTTTGAAAAAAAGACTAACACCCAATCCTATTAAGCAGTCTCATCTTACTAAAGTAAAAAATGCTTTTAAAAAATCAACTGAAGAGTATCTCCGTGCTACCCCGGATTTGCCTGAGGGTGTTACGGTCTATGGAATCGGAGGAGTTCACAGTAAAAGTATTTTAGACATGATTAACTCATACCACGAGACCAAGAATAATTTTTATACCCTTGAAGAACTTAGACAGCTTATTGTTGATTCGGCCAATCTCACAGATGGTCAGTTGGCAGGTGCTTATGCTTCAAATCGGGTTACAAATGCGATGTTAGCAGAAGTCGTAATGGATTATCTTCAAATTGATCGAGTAGATGTGAGAGAGATTGATCTGACGACAGGACTTCTATTGTTTGGGCCCCGCTAAGAAAATTAAATCATAGGTCCCACTGCTGTTAGCATGGGACCTAAGTATCAAATATTAATTAAGCTATTGTTGTTGGTGCGGAAAAATCACGATCCATAACTGTCTTTCTCTTATCGTCCTTAGCGTTCGCAATCGCTTGAGTGCAAATTGTTTGAATTCTAATTGTGAGCTGATCTATTGCCTGAGCCGATGTTGAAAGGCCTGCCTCGTCTTTAATCATTTTTTTAACTTTTGACGCAACCACTAACGCTTCTCCGATAGTTGGGTTTTCAATGAAGAAGTTAAAATCCTTGCCCATGACAGTTTTACGGCCTAATTTTTGAGCGTGGGCTACAGCGTCACGACAAGCTTTTAATATGTCTTGATTCAGAGGTTCGAAAAATCCTGCTGAAGTGTTGATATCTCCCTTCTCTTTAATAAATTTTTTAACTTTGCTGATAACGATCAAGCTTTCCATAATATATGGCCCCACTGTTGAAATTTACTTTTTAGAGATTCAACTATGCTTGAAAGGCCCATATTGGGCAAGACGAAATCGTAATCTTAAGGATTAATTGTTCTCTATACAAATAACGATTCCTGAGTTATTTTTTTTATCTCATTTTTACGCTCTATTCCTAGGGATTTTCGATGGATGACACACAACGCATTGTGATGACTGGAATTGGATTAACTGCCCCTAACGGCAACAATCTGGAGCAATTCAGACAGAATCTTTTAGACTGCAAGTCTGGTGTAACTCATGTTGATATCCGTTACATGGGCAAACAAGTAGCTGGTCTTTGTGATTTTGATGAATACAAATTCCAATCCAAAAAGTTACGTCGTCGCGGAACTCGTGCAGGAAGTATTTCTATCTATTGCGCGAATGAAGCCGTTAAGGATTCAGGTATCAATTGGGAGACTGTTGATAAATCTATGGTAGGCGTCTACCTAGGTATTACTGAACACGGTAATGTCGAAACAGAAAATGAAATTTTTGAAATGCACCAGAACAACCTTGATTGGAAACTCTGGTCTCCGCACCATAATCCTAGAACCGTTTCAAACTCACCAGCTGGTGAGGTGACTTTGAATTTAAATATTACCGGACCACATTACACTCTTGGTTCAGCTTGCGCTGGAGGAAATGTTGGAATCATACAAGGTGTTCAACAGCTTCTTCTTGGAGAAGTTGATGTTGCTTTGGCCGGGGGAATTTCAGAGTCTCCTCAAACTTTTGGAATATTTGCTGCCTTCGCTGCACAAGGTGCTCTTGCTCATCATGAAGATCCAACACTTGCTTCTCGTCCACTCGATAAAAACCGAAATGGAATTGCTATTTCTGAAGGTGGATGTATTTATGTTTTAGAGCGTCTTTCAGATGCTAAAAAACGAAATGCTAAAATTTATGCTGAAATTGCCGGCTATGCTATCAATTCGGATGCGACAGATTTTGTTAATCCAAATAGTGAGCGTCAGGTTGAGTGTATGCACAAAGCAATTAAGAAAGCTGGATTAAAAGTTTCCGATATTGATCTTGTGAATATGCATGCGACTGGAACCGGCACCGGCGATATAAATGAGAGTAAAGCTGTTCGTGATGCCTTCGTAGATTCTGATAAGACTTATATTAACTTCACTAAAGGTCATATCGGCCACTGCATGGGTGCTGCTGGAGCTTTAGAGCTTGCTGGTAATATTCCAAGCTTCATAGATGGCATAGTTCATCCTGGAATGAACGTAGGTGAGCTTGATCCTGACTGTGCAATTAAAAATCTTGTTTTTAACGAGCCAAAGCTTGTTGGAAATATTAATTATATTCTTAACAACTCATTTGGGATGTTAGGTATTAACTCAGCATTAATCATTAAAAAGTATACTGTTTAAGGAGTATTGGGCCATGACTGCATCAAATGTTCGTCAAATTGTTTTAGACATTATTTCAGATATCGCTCCTGATGAGGACGTGACAGTTATTGACGACGCCAAGTCGCTTCGTGAGCAACTTGATCTTGATTCAATGGATTTTCTAGACATCGTTATGGAGCTTCGTAAGCGCCATAAAGTTGAAGTCCCTCAAGAAGATTATTCGAAACTTGCGACACTTGAATCTTGTGTTAGCTACCTTTCGCCTAAATTCGCATAAAACTTTATGAAATATGATGCCATTGTCATCGGTGCCGGGATGTCAGGGCTTGCCGCCGGTATCCGATTGGCAATGTTTGACAAGAAGGTCGTCATTTTAGAAAAGCACTCCATATCTGGAGGGCTTAATTCCTATTACCAAAGACGAAATTTTGATCAGGGTGGAGTTCGGCAATTTGATGTTGGTTTGCACGCGTTGACTAATTTTATTAAAAAGGGCGAGAAGGGAAAACCATTTTCTAAGCTCCTAAAACAGCTTCGTCTTTCCTACGATGATTTTAAACTTTGTCCTCAAACTCATTCAAGAATCTCATTCCCCGAAGTTGAACTTAAATTCTCGAATGAATTTGATCTATTGATGACCGAAGTATCGGAAAAATTCCCTAAGGAAATAGACCGCTTTGTTTCACTTGTTGAGAAGGTTAAAGTTTTCAATGAACTTGACCTGTCTCTTGGTTATACTTCTTCACGCGAAACCTTAAAGAAAATCTTCAATGATGATCTACTTATTGAAATGATCCTGTGCCCGTTATTAATTTATGGATCTGCTTGGGAAGATGACATGGACTTTGCCCAATTTGTCATAATGTTTAAGTCGCTCTATTTTGAGGGCTTCTCTCGCCCTGAAGGTGGGGTTAGAACAATCATTTCTCTTCTATTAAAGCGATTAGGAGAGGTTGGGGGCGAGATTCGTTTTAAATCCAGTGTAACGTCCATTCTAACCAACGAGATGGGTCAAGCAGTAGGTGTGGATTTAGGCGGAGAAGTTCTTCATGCACCTATCATACTCTCAAGCATCGGTTACCCAGAAACAGTAAGGATCACTCCTGCCTTGGAGAGTCTTTCTTCACCTCGAGTAGGTGCAATGACTTTTCTTGAAAGTATTTTCATCTTTGATAAAAAAATTCCATTAGATCAGAATAATTCAACCATCGTTTTTTATAATAATGCCAAAAACTATTCCTATCGACCGGCCACAAATTTGTATGACTCAACTTCAGCAGTCGTTTGCTTCCCAGATAATTATGAAGCTCAGAAAACTTCAGGAGAGGGAGTCATAAGAGTCACTTACATGGCAAATTATGCTCACTGGAAGGAATTGGCTCGCGAAGAATATGATCTTAAAAAAGAAATAGTTGGGGAATCGGCGCTAAAGTTAATTAAAACAATGGTCCCTCGCTTTGATGGAAAAGTTTTGTTTAAGGATATCTTTTCTCCCTTAACCATTGAACGTTATACATGGCATTCAAATGGAACCGTCTATGGATCAATTGATAAAACCCGTGATGGTACAACAAAAGTAGCGGGGCTATTCATTATTGGAACTGATCAAGGCTTTTTAGGAATTATAGGCTCAATCTTATCCGGCATTTCCATGGCCAATTTACATGGTCTGATGGGAGCAAAACATGAGGTTTAATCATTTAAGGCTTCATTCTTATGCCTACGTCGAGCCAGAATTCTTTTTAACTTCTGATGATATTGAAAATGAATTAAGTGCACTTTATGAGCGAGCAGGTCTTCCGGCCGGAAGACTTGAACTTCAAACTGGCATTAAGCGACGTGGATTCTGGAAAAAAGGAACTCCGCCAAGTACTATCGCTTCTCAAGCGGCAGAGAAAATTTTAAAATCTTTTCCTCGAGAAAAAATTGATCTACTTCTACATGCTTCGGTCTGCCGCGATTTTTTGGAACCGGCGACTGCTGCTAAAGTTCATTTTAATTTAAAACTTTCTCCTCATTGTATGATTTCTGATCTTTCAAATGCTTGTTTAGGTGTCCTTTCGAGTATTCTTTTAGCCGGACAAATGATTGAAAGCGGCGTAATTAAAACGGCGCTAATTGTATCTGGTGAAAACTCTGGCCCCCTACTCGAAGAGACAATTGAATATCTTAAAAATGATCCCAGGATGGACCGTAAACGGATA
>JBILYY010000052.1:0-19494 GCA_044377495.1 Bacteriovoracaceae bacterium
CCGGTGCCACAACTACTTCTACTTTTACTTCTTGAGCGAAGTCAGGAAGGTGAGAAGCTTCGATGTATTGGCCGTCTGTTAGGATATAAGTGCGCTCCATAACGTTTTTAAGTTCGTGAGCATTTCCTGGCCAAAAATATGAAGCTAATTTTTCAATTGCTCCAGAAGTTAGAACTTTTGGCTGAGATTTTCCAAGGTTAAGGAAAAATTCAGACATAACTTTCACATCGTCTTGGCGTTCACGAAGAGATGGGATGCGAAGTGCAATTGTGTTCAATCTGTAAAAAAGCTCTTCCTTAAATTTACCTTCTTCAACTAATTTCTTAAGGCTAATTTTTGAAGTGGCCACGATGCGAATGTTAAGTGCAATTTTCTCATCAGTATCAACTGTATTCATTTCACCAGCAACCATCGCACGGAGAATTTTTGTTTGGATATGTGGAGTTGTATGACCGATATCATCAATTATAAGTGTTCCACCGTTTGCTTGAACCATCAGACCTTTAGAGCTAAATAGTTCGCGATCAAGTTGAACTTCATTAAGCGCTGAACAAGAAGCGATCACACAGCCACCCTTACGTGCAGACCATGTATGGATTTTCTTAGCTAATATCTTCTTACCTACACCATGTGCGCCTTCGAGAAGGATTGGAAAATCTTGAGTAGAAATTTTCTTAGCTGTTTGAACCACTTCTAAGAAATTCTTAGAAAGACCAATCATCTGAGAGTTATCTTCAAGACCTTTTGTAACTTGAATTTCTACACGGTTTGATAATTCTTTTTCTTTAGCATCGATTCTTGTTTGTAATTCACGGTTAAGATTTTTGGCCATGAGGTAAAGGTGCATATTACGAATAGGAGACTGAAGTTGAGTCAGGATATCATTAATCGCTGCAATATCTAGTTCCGAGAAGCTTCTATCTTTTTTAATTGATTGAACGTTGATAGTTCCGATTACACTTCCATCTACCATTACTGGAACACAAAGTTCTGCTTCAACACTGTCATCACGGTGGCCAGATGAAGCGATAGGATCACGCTTAACTGAGTTTGAATAATAAGCTCTCTTCATACGAGCTACATAACCAGAAAGGCCTTGGCCTTTGTTTAAAAGTTTAGCAGAAGAAAGGGCTTGACCATTTTCTGATAGAAGACGTGTACAACTATCTGAAAGAACTTCGAAACCAAGAACTTTGTGCTCGCCCATAATGTCCTGAACGAAGCCTGTAAGCTTGGCAAAAAACACTACTTCATCTAGGTTCGATAAAAGAACTGATGAAAGAGTTGCTAGTTCGTTGTGGTTTGATGCGTTTTTCATGATTGTCCCCTTTACACTTAATTCACAGTTTGTTTAAAATTTACACAGTGCGTTAGTAAGGAGATATTACAATTTGTATGAATAATTTACAAGACTAAAATGATGCAGTGTTCAAAGAATCTTCACTTTTAACCGTGAATTCGGCTAGTTAGTGAACTTTGCGGAGTAGCAACTACCGAAATCTTGGGTTAATTGGCCCAAAATCTCACCATCTCGATTCATGATGTAGATATCTTGTACGGCCTTAGTTCGGGACAGGACCCTTTTACTAGTGAAAACAATGAATTCCCCGTCTAGGGAGTAAGAAGCCTCTTCATTTGATCCAAAATCCTTAGTTAAGCGGACCAGGTTATTACCGTCAGCGGCTATTCGGTAGAGATCAAAACCAGAATCAACCCAAGAACTGAACACTATATCCTTACCATCAGGAGAAAATCGTGGTGCCGAGTTAAACTGACCTACGAATGAAATTCTTTTTACGCCTTTATCAGGATGAGATGGATCCATTGTATATATATGAGCACGGCCAGCGCGGTTGGAAAGAAAAGTCATGAGTGATCCATCTTGAGTGATCGAAGGGTCAACATCGTCAGCATAGTGAGATGTTACATTTCTCATTTTACCAGAACCGACCTGCATTTCATAAATATCAGCATTCCCTTTAAAAGAGAGCGTTAAATAAACCAAATCACCTGAAGCGCTAAAAATCGCTCCTGAATTAATCCCCGGCTTATCTGAAATGGTGCTGAAAGATTTATTTTTTAAATCGTACATTTTTAAATCGATATTTTTAATGATTCGAACTTTGTTTCGTGAAACTTCCTTATGAGACGCAATGACCGAGAACATAATTTTTGAATTATCAGGAGCAACGGAAGGAGAGAGTACGACAGAATTAAAATGCGTAAGCTTTTCTACTCTATTTCCATCAAAGTCCATTATATAAAGTTCTTTTACAGTACCTTTTCCACGAGTCCCTCGATCAGAGACAAAAACAATTTTCGAATTAAAAATAGAGGGTTTGCCTGTGGCTGCGCGATATATTCCATCAGCGATCTGGTGACCCATGTGCCGAATATTGTTTTGTTGTATTTTAAAAGTTTGAGCGAAAATTTCTTTACCAGTCAGTACACTCCAAGCTTTCAATTTAGCTTCAATTCCGCCTGAAGAAGATGAAATATGCGAGGCCACAAAATAGGTAATTCCACTTTCTTTCCACTTTGTAAGATTTGGCTTGGAATAACTTGCTTGTCCTTTATCTGAATAATCTACGTTGTTGAACTTGTGCTTATAGAAAACGAAATCATTGCGAAGGATATCAATTAATTCATTCGAGAGACTTTTCTGAGCACCACCCAAGGATTCCATTTCGGCATCATCAATAACAAATTTATCTTTATCAACACTTGCCTCGCCTACCGCAATCTCTGCTACGGCCGTTTGAGCAAAAGCATTAACCTGAAATAAAAGAATAAACATAATGAGAATCAATTTCATAAAGTACCTCAAAGAGGGAATTTCAGGATAATTCCTGAATTCGCTAACCTCGGAGCAACGGATGCTTCAGGTTTCGGAAAAGGGGAAGCGTCACGAATGGCCTTCTCGGCCCGTGCATCAAACTCATTTTGACCGGATGATTCTATTAAGTCTGTTTTTACGACTTCACCAGAAGCAGATAAATAAATAGCAATCTTACATTTTAGGTTCTGATTCATAAGATAAGTTGGAAGCTTCCAATGTGCCCTTACTAACTCGGGAAGGGTCTGAACATAGGCCGAGAATTCAGAAGTTTGCTCATTGGTATAATCCCCTACCAAAGCCGAACCTTTCGACAGTCTATTACCTTCAATGATAAGTGAATCTAGATTTTTATTACTTGATTTTATTTTGCCTTTTTTGTTCTCAGAAGCGGATACTTTTTTAGTCGAATAATCGGTAATGAGATTCATAAACGAAGATTTTTTCTTCGTGCCTTTCTCCTGTATGACTAGATCATCTTTTTTAATAACATCCTGAGCTTCGTCTTTAACTGTTGTTTCCAGCTTTGCCCCCTGAACTTCAGGCTCAGCTTTCGCAATAGGTTCATCTTGAATTTCTTTGAGCTCTTTAATCGTGAACTTAGGCATTCCGACCACATCAACTCGTATTGAAGAGTGGATAATTTCGACGTTATTGTTGCTTGATAAGACATTGAGAATAGTTGAGCCAGCGATGTAAGCAAGTAAGACAAGGAGAACATGAACTCCAAGGGAGATCATAAAATTTCTTGTAAATTTTTGATCTGTCATCGTTGCACTAAACATTTATTGAGCATTCTCCACTTCGGTAACCAAAGCGATGTTACTCACCCCGGCCTTCTTCAAACTTGCCATAAGCTTGGCAACTTTCTCATATTTCAGCTTGTAGTCAGCACGAAGATAAATGATATCGGTATTATTCTTTTTAAATTGTTTTAGGATCGATGGAATCAAATCTTTTGAAGTCACCAGACTCTTGCCAAGATAATACTGTTCCCCGGAAGTAATGGATAAAATCACAAGTTCGGGTTTTAATCCTAGATTGTTAACTTTCTGTGTTTTGGGTAATTTCAGATCGATTCCGCTGATAAGCATGGGTGTCGTCACCATGAAAATAACCAAAAGAACTAACATCACGTCCACGAGCGGGGTTACGTTAATTTCTGAGACCGGACCTTTCTTACCACCGAGGTTCATCCCCATGTGATTAATCCTTCTTAATCAGAATGGATCTTTCAATCAGGTTTAAAAAGTCCTGAGAAAATGATTCCATCTGAGAATTTATGCGAGCAATTTGATTATTGAAAACGTTGAAAAACCAAACAGCAGGAATAGCAGCGGCAAGGCCCACAGCAGTTGCAACAAGTGCTTCCGCAATACCAGGGGCGACAGCTTCAATACTTCCGCCCCCCATAGAAAGACCGGAAAAGGCATCGATAATTCCCCATACTGTCCCGAAGAGGCCAATGAACGGTGAGATCGAACCGATGGATGCCAGTGTAGAAACACGTATATCCATTCTCTCATTAGCGGCATTAGACCCAGTCTTAAGAGCTCGCTCCAAGGCTTGAAAACCATGCTGAGTAAAATGCTGAGCAATTGTACCCTTATTTCCACTTGAAAGCTTTTCTCCCACTTTATTTAATTCTTCATAACCTCGACGAAACATCAGACTCATTGTTGAGTCTTGGTTCTCAGAGGCTTCACGGTGAATTTCTGAAAGAGAATTTGAACTTTTGAAAAACGTATTAAACTTATCATTCGCGTCAATTACAAGTTTGAGTTCTTTATATTTCTGTAAAATAATTGTCCATGATAAGACGGAGGCCAAGGCAAGAATGATAAGTACAAGCTTAACGACAAGGCCCGATTCCCAGAGAATTTGCCAAATGTTTAGACTTCCATGCATAAAATACCTCTATCTGAGAAGCTTGCGGGCAGAAATAATTAACTGATCCCTATATCTATAATATAAAAAAGATATCATCCAAATTACAGCTAGAAAAGGCATGTTAAGCTTCTTGTCTACTCGGAAAGGTGAAAAGTCGTCTCCCCATACCGGGTCAAGACCAAAGAACGACCCCATAGGGGCAATGAATAGAACCAAAAAACAAACTACGTTGCTCCAGCTTTTAAAAGATTCACCGCTAAGATAGATAAGTGAGCAATAACTTAAAACGACGTAAGGCATGAGACCGTAGTAATCAGGGACACTCATGCGAAAAGCAATGGCAAAAATAATAGTATAACAAAAGCCTAAATATAAACGAGACGGGTGGACTTTATGATTCAAAATATCTTCCAAGTAGGCAATTAAGATAAATTCGATGCCAAAGAAGAGAATAAGGCAGAAGAAAGAAGCGATTTGAAAGTACCAGTAGCCAATGTTTTGATCAACAAAACTGGTCTTACCCATTGTTACATAGCTCATGACCATGAAAACAGAAATGACAATAACCTTAGGATCAGGCCAGCTCACGAGCTCATTAACTAATTCCCTGAAAGACTTAAGCTGGTACAACCGAACTTTGAACCAGCGATTCAAAAGGAACAGAGAAAAAAGTTTTGAAACAATCAGAATTTCCCATTGGTTATTATGCAGCCATGATTCGACAATGCTGATCTCATGATCAAGCAAGAAGTGAAAAAATGCTCCGACAGAACTCAGAATAACTACTATAAAAACAAAAATGGCTTGAAATACTGCATAGTATTTTACATTTTTAAGGAGTTGTCCGTAGGTCGTCTCTTGGTCACTCATCAGAGTATTTTCTCTTCGGGACTTATCCACTTTAATTGCATTTCTGGGGATGGGTAAAGCTTCAGGTAATCTTTGTACTGAACATTCACTTTCAGAAAACTTTGCAACTTACCCAGCAAGTGAAAATAAGCATTCCATAATTCAGGGCTAGACTTTAAGAACGTATCCATTTTTTTTGTCGTTTCAAATTGCTGCTGGAACGAAAATCCTTTCTGGTTAATTTGAGTGTCGTAGTTTTTCAGTAGTTCCTCAATCATGCTCATATCAGGTTTCTTACCATGAAAATTTGTGCCAGCAAGTCTTTTAAGTTTTTCAGTTGAGACAGCTTTTTTAAAGTAGCCCCCTTCAAGACGAAAGTAATCCTCAAGCAACAAGAGAGAAATTTCAAGTTTACTCAAATCAAGTGATCGTATAAATGGAACAGACAGAAGGAGGATCATCTCCCCCTCACTTCCAGGAAATGAAGCCCTCACAAGAGTGGGGGTGTTCACTAAAAGAATTTTAAACTTTTTCTGATAGAAGCCTAGACTCTCCAGCGTTTTACGAAATGAAGCCTCAAGTCCATAATCAGGTTTTTCAAAATCCCAACCTAGTAGCTGAGCATTTTTAACCAGCCAATATTCGCTGACAAATCCCCAGAGTTCATCTTCTGTTGGATAGTTAAAGCGGTTTACTTCCAAATTCGTTTGTTCAGTTTTCAAGACAGCAACTTGCTTGGTTTTCATCTTTGCAGATTGGGAAAGACCGTCCTGCTGAAGAACTTTTTTAATTGATTTGAAGTTCACAACCTCAAGCTCTTTTTCTTCCTGTAGCTTGGATGTTTGACTCAAGGCTGAAATTGTAAAAAGCAGAACAAAACTACTGAACGCGAGTTTCGCCCTGTACATAATGGTCATAGAGTCGTCCCCAATAATAGAGCTCAGATAAATCCATATTAAGCATGTCAAAAAATTTTGGATATTTCCCCTGAATACAATCAGGTTTTGTTTCACTCAAAAACTGTTTCATAACAAATCCACGATACTCGGCAACCTGTACATAGGCCCATTCATTTGAAATGGAAACCTTGGAAGATTCTATGACTTTAACAGGATGGGCACATTGAATAGTGGTTAAGCTGGCAGAGGTTCTTACTGAATATTGATGTACATGACCAAACAATGGGTTCATATAAAATATGCCGACGACTTTTTCATCTGTCGAAGTGGTTTCAGCAAAAGATAAAATTGATGAGAACAATAATATCAAAAACATCTATACCTTCCAGCGAAATTGAATGGTTTCCCAACTATGGCACTGAGGGCATCGCCAAAAAATTTCATCTGAATTATATCCACATTGTGAACAGTAATGTCTCGTAAGTGAACTTTGAAGATTATTTAAAAGACCTTTAGTGTGTTGTAGTGCTTCTTCCACTTTTCCAACTTCAATCAAAATCTTAATATACTCAACTTTAAGAACGTCAGATTGGCCATGGTTTTTCATCCAGCCATTTAGAAGGTCAAAAGCATCTCCAGTCTTTTTGACGTCTTTTAATAAACGAATTTTTGAAAGGACAACAGAGGGAGAACTCATCAGATCAAGATCATTCAAACTTAAAAAATAATCTTTCAACTGCTGGAGTCTCTGTAAATATTCTTCTTTTTGGGGCAATTTAGAATTAAAAGAATCAAGAGAAACAAAAATAAAAGTGGCGTACATCGGATGCTCTTTTAAAAGTTCCAACAATACACCGTTCGCATCCTCCATCTTGGCTTGAACCAAGAACAACTTCAAGCGAAGGATTTTGGCCGATACAGAGGGAGCAAATCTAAAAGCATCCTCTAATTCTTCCGCACAGGCCTTAAACTGACCATGTTCAAACATGACTTTTGCTTTTTCAACCAGGATGTGAGAAATCGTTTCAGACTGATTTTCCTGCCCAACCTTTGAAAGCATAATCCGATAATTATAGGCCTGGTCCCAATCTTCGGTGTCCTCGAAAATTCGACACAAAGAATTGATAACGTCTTGTTGGTCGCGGTTAATTTTGAGTACATCTTTATATGTCTCAACAGCTTTATCAATGAACCCCCCCTTATCAAAATCAAGGGCGAGTTCTTTTAAGGCCTGAAGACGTGTTGACTCAGAAATACTTTCACGAGCGATAAGTGAGCGATGAATGGAAATAGCTTTTTCAATTTCACCATTGGATCGAAACAATCCACCTAAAGCAAAATAGGTATCGATTGTTTCGCGGTTTAGATCAACGGCATTCAAAAACTCTTTAATTGCCAGATCTTTATTCCCTTCAATTAGATATTGAGTGGCATTAAGAAAAATGCGTGATTGTGCTTCAAATATTGAATGCCGGTATTTTTTTGATAACTTAACCGCTTTATCTTTTTCAATGACGTAGTGGTAAATCAGAACCAAGGTAATCACTACCGCTACAACGGTTAAAATATGATCTTTTCCCCATTCTAACAGGAAAGTGAAGTCCATTCAGCTCCTACGGTTGATAAAGAAACGCTGGACCTGATGGGCTGACTACTTTGTGTTTTAGTAAACTCAAAGTATCTTCTCCCTCTTCCAGTAAGTCAGATAAAGAGAACTTCTTATGGGAAGGTTTCATATATCTCAGAGCAAATTTGCCTTTAAGCTTTAACTCTTTATGGATAGCTCTACCGGCCATCCATAATCCACCTAATTCATCCACGAGACCAAACTCTTTGGCTTCATAGCCGTGAAAAATTTGTCCTTGTGCCAATTCATTAATATCTTTCTTTAAGCGATCTTTTCTGACTGCAGAAATATCATCTTTAAATTGCTTGTGAGTGCCCGCAAGCAAATCAGTTAAGAACGCTCTCTCTTCATCAGTCATCGCCCGAGCAGGATTACCAATATCTTTATAGCGTCCGGCTTTAATCGTTTCGGGTTTATACTTCGCAAATTTGTAGAGCTCAGAGAGATCCGCCATTTGCATAATCACCCCGATCGATCCGGTAAGTGTTCCTGAATTTGCCCAAATTTTTCTTGTGGCCGCACCAATATAGTAACCACCACTAGCTGCAACTGAACCAAAGCTAGAATAGATCGGTTTCTTTTGATCAATTCGTCTTACTTCTTCATAGATTTCCTGAGTCGGAGCGACAGCTCCTCCTGGGGAATCAATTCGTAAGATGATTGCCTTAATATCTTTCTCTTCTTCAGCAGCAAGAAGCATCTCTACTATTTTTTTTGAATCTCGAATCTCATTCTCAATTGTGATAACAGCAATCTGAGCGTTCTTTTGGCTATTCAAAAGATCACTGCCCATAGAATCTGTGTCTTTGAGTTTAGAAACGGTAAAAAAAGCAAAAAGAATAAAAATAAAAAATAGGACAGTAACTAGAATAAAAATCCCAACTATCCCTTTAGATCGTTCACGGCTCACAAGGAACTCCTTCCATAAGTTCTAAATAAGCCTAAAGTATAAACGGGATAGGAGAAAAATGGAACGTTTAACTACTTAGAAATAGAAGCCTTTACTAGCGCATTCTGTCTCTAAACGAATGATTTCTTTCTTAAGTGTTGCTGGAATACCTAAACGACTTTTAGAAATGAGACGGTCATATTCCTGAGTAAACTGATCGGCGACTTTTGCCTCCTCAATCACAAGAACAGTTTCATCATTAGTATAGTTCGCTGCTTCTGACCAATTTTGCGATCCAACAATAACTGTTTTGTTATCAACAACTCCATATTTATGGTGAAGCACATCGCCAGCCGTTAAAGTTGGAACTCCAAATTCTTTTGCAGGATTTTTCCAAGGATTGTTATCGGCTTCTAAGCTACAGTTTGCATTTAGCATTTCCAAACCGGCCATGTCAAAAAGTTCTGAATATTCCCGAAATGCAAATTTCTTTTCAACTAAAAAGCCTAATGAAACTCCTGCATCCTGACGCTTTTCAAGAACATCAGATAGTTTTTGATCTGAATAAACAAATAGTGCAGCCTTGATTGATTTTTTTGCCTTCGCTAAATGAGAGGCAATTAAGCCATTACCTGATTCTTCCCAATTGTAGCGCTGTGAAGTTGGAGAAAATTGGATCGTGATTTTTTTTCCACCGACCGTTACGACTTCTGGTCCACGATATGTTTTATTATGGCCAAAATTTCCACGTTTTCCGTTACCCCACAGTTGTGAAAATTCTTCGTCGAATACCTTTGCAACTGACGTAGCTTGAATTGAAATCATTGAGTTTGCATTACCTCTAGAAGCAGGGGCTAAAATATCTCCGTGGATGCAACTGAGTGTGAAATTTGCCGTACTTACAGTCGTTGATTTTCCATCAACAATCATAAATTTATGATGCATTAAACCTGATCCACTAGAGCTATCAAAAGTATCATCCATCACCGGAACTTTTCCGACCTGTAACATATGAATAGCATCACGACTTTCAAGTTCATCTTTACTAAATTTACCATCTTTATTGATGTCTACTAGAGCTTTAAGATCTGTCAGTCTTGAAGCTTCATGCTCATTACCGTTATCTTCTCTTTGGGTCATAACAGTGAAGTTATAATCATGTTCAATCACTACACGAACATCAACGCCTTGTTTCTTTTTCTCAACCAAGGCTTTTGCAACAAGAGGTAGTCTAATTTCTTGAACAGCAACAAAAATTGTTTTCTTCGCTTTTGCAATCTCACTTAAAATAACCTGCTCAAGGTCATCGCCGGGACGCGTAATATTACGGTAAGGATCGGTATAAGATGATTTAGGATTTTGATTAAAATATGCTTTTACACCACCCCAAACTGGGGCCGTGATAAAAATGCTTAGCAGCGTTAGTTTCCATAGTTTCATTCAGGAGGACCTTTATTAAACTAGCGAATAGAAGAGTTAAACTGTCCTATTAGGCGCCATCTTTGTCACCCACTAAGTTCTAACACTGGCATACATCAATAAATTTTACCTACTCTAAATAACTGGAATCACGTTTGCTATGTAAAGTTTGTCCCTAATGGGAAGAATCAAAATATTTGTCCACTAACGGTAAAAGTGTCCCTACCTCTAAGGGCTTTAGTAATTCCTGCCTTAAGCCGAAAAGGTCAGTAGCAGAGACTCCTTTATCATCTCTGCAAGGAAGCACTTATGAAAAATATTATTATTCTTGGTTTTTTAACTTTTGTAACACTTTCGTACGCAAGTGAACCAATCGAAAAAGAATCAATGGAATCAGAAGAAAAATTTAAAGTTGAAAAAGCTGTGAAAGAAACAAAAGCTGAACGAGCATTTGCTGGATCAAAAGCAAAAAAAGATGTTGCTGAAACGGCCCCTAGTAGTGACGAAGGATCTAAGACTGAAGATTCTGAAGTACAGTACTGGCAATACCAGGAATAATAACTGGCTTCTTGTCCCAAACGTTAACTTTATCAAACTCACTCTTCAATTGTCCGCAGGCCGCAAGGATGTCGCTTCCCTTAGTAGTGCGCACAGTACAAGTAAACCCACGCTTAATCATATGATCTAAAAACCACATTATCTTCTGTTCAGAAGGACGCTTATATTGTGAGCCGGGATATTCATTGAAAGGAATAAGATTAATTTTAGACTCTTTTGAGTTCAATAATTCTGCCAAAGCAGTGACATCTTCCATTGAATCATTCACGCCATCAATCAGAAGATATTCATAGGTAATACGTCTATGAGCTTTTAGTGGGATCTGCTTAATTGCACTAAACAGACGATCCAGATCATACACTTTATTAATCGGCATCAATTGAGTACGAACATCGTTCCTTGCAGAGTGAAGCGAGATGGCAATATTCACAGTTGGAAAATCAATGGCGAGTTTTTCAATCGCTGGAACGAGTCCAGAAGTTGAAAGAGTAATACGACGCTGACCTAAGCCCAGTCCCCTCTCTGCCATAAAGATCTGAGTCGCCTTTTTCATATTTTCGTAATTATGAAGTGGTTCACCTTGACCCATATAAACAATATTAGTGAGAGAATCACCTTCGCCTAAGTCATTTAAAAATTTCTGAACTGTCACATACTGAAGAACAACCTCTGATGCTTTCAAGTGGCGCTTTAAACCCTGAGTTGCGGTATGACAAAACGTACAACCAACAGCACATCCCACTTGCGACGAAACACAAAGAGTTAAGCGCTCGCGAGCAGGGATAGCAACTGTCTCAACCGTCTGACCATCATTCATCTTAACTAAAAATTTACGTGTCCCATCTTTTGAAAGTCCACTCCACACAATTTTGAGTAAACTAAAATCATAATTTTCTGCGAAAAATGCCTTCGCCGCTTTTGAAACGTTCGACCATTCGTTTGGATCATGAATCCATTTTCTATAAACCCAATCAAACATTTGAGTTGCCCCAAACGGACTAAAACCTTTCTCAACGAGAAGGGCCTTAAGGTCATCGTAATTTAGATCAAAAAATGAGGGTTTCATGTGACCTATAAGTAGTGGATGACAAAGGGATTAGCAAGAGGAAAGGGCCAGATAGGAGAAGTTTACAATGATGTTATTTAAAGGACTTAGAAACAAAAAAGGGCCCTGGGAAGGGCCCTTTTAGAATTAAGTGACTACTTATTCCATTCTTTAAGTCTTGTAGAGATTTTAGCAAACTTACCAATCTCTTTAAGGAAGTTTTCTTTATTTGGCTTGGCCATACGGATTCCGCCACCGTTACGCACATCCTTCACGTTACGAGCAAGGATATTTCCAAGATCGTCATAAGCTTTTTGGGCTTCGCTATCGATGCGACCAGCACGTTTTGAATCATCGTACGCTTTCTGAATAACTGCAATGATCGTTCCGCTGACTTCTTCACCTTTTTTCCATAACACATTTCTTTCAATATCACCTTTTACGAAAACTTCTAGCATACCTTGAAGTTTGGCCATGCGATCAGCTTTGCCTTCTCTACCAGTATTATTGTTTCTTTTTGTAGAAAGAGAATCATGATAAAGCGTGACTGCATTTTGACGGTCCGTTCCGATGGTATAAGAAATTGCTTGGTGATGCGCAATTTTGTTACCTAAGCGAGCGTTCACTGTTCCACTAACTGCTCCAGCTATAATCACTGCAAGTGGATCCATGCTCTCGATGTTTATAACAACTTGACGAACAGCTCCTGGACCGATTGGCTCAACGTTTTTCTCAACATAACCAAGGTTACCAAAAGAAGCTTCAATAATTGAGATAGGAGACTCAACATTTTTGGCCGGGTTTTTTACATTTACGACAAGTGATAAATTACCTGCAAGAAAATCAAGTGTTCCATTTACACCATCAATTTCTGTGTAGTCATTTAAAGTTAAAGTCTTTTGCTTACGAATGATTAATGAGCGTGCCACTTCCTCAAGGTCACCTGGATTCTTTATCGACATGCCTACATTAATAGATGAGCGTGCCTCAGATCTATCAGTTGTTCGACCGAGGACATTAGTCACAAAGTTCGTACGCGTAAGAACAGGTGCTGTGAATGTGAATCCATTAATTGCTGCACTTACATCAGAAGTTGATTCAAAGTTGATCGAAGATGCTGCTGATTTCTCACCAAGGTTTGTAACATCAAAGATGACTTTAAGTTCTTCACCTGGACGAAAGATTGCATCTTGAATTGTTCCTACGACTTCAGCTTCATTTAGTTCAATCACTGGATTGTTTTCGAAAATCCCCATTAAGTGATCAAAGCTCGCCTTGTATAGACGCTTAACTTCTGCAGCATATTTCTTAGCTGACTCAAGTTGATATTTGGTATTGTAGGCTTCTCTGCGAGCGATATAATTTGCTACTTCCTGGCCCATTGAATTACCAATGATCTTAGCAACTTTATACTTATCTAAACCTTCTGTGTGATAATTGATTGAAGCATACTGACGAGCATAAAATCGATCGTAAGCTACTTTGAATCCATTAATATAGATATTCGCAAGGGCCTGAACTTCTGAATCCGAAAGTTTCACACGTGAAGTTACAATTTTTGAACCTATAATTTTATCATCATATTCGTACAGTGGCTTTCCTTGAGCATCAACTGCTGGCAGTCCTGCGGCATCAAGTTTACGAACCGGAGCACCAGTGGCATCTAGTCTTATTACTTTCTCCGTAATATTTACTGACTCAGTAACTGTTTTTTCAAGTGTTTTGAGACGAGCAAATGTTTGGTACTGCTCAAGAGTTCTTTCATCTCGGTCAAAAATTTCCCATGCCCAGTCTGGATTTCTCCAACCATAGTTTTGAAAATCTACACGGCGATTAGCACGGAAAAAATCCCAAATTGAAACAACTGGCATTCCTCGTCTTCCAAAGATTGTGTCCGTTTGGTTACAAAGATTTGCAGCATATTCTTTTTGAAGGGACAGGGCACGACGGGCTGCCAGACGATCTTCAAATTTAGAGTTTTGATTTACCCAACCAGTTGCATAAACAGCGTCAAAATCAGAACCAATTTGTTTAAGAATATCAAACTCGTAACCATCATTGAAACCGTTAAAAGTAACTAGAGGATAGTTATAATCTTTATTAGGTAGAACTTGTCTGTTTTGAGCATCACGAAGACCTATAACTGAACGGTAGCGAGCAATAATTTGATCTGCTGATTCTGTCTGTCCTTCAGCCTTCGCCTTATCAAGACCACGAGTATTTGCAGAATCAAACGTTGCCCCTTTAACATATAGTGCAGCTTGTGCAGTCATTTCCGGTGTAGGGTTAGCACCTGCACTGTATCCATCAGACATACCTTGATAGAATCCATCAAGACAGCCGAGATATTTACCCGTATTTTTAGCATATTTTTCGGCCATCCACCGAGAAGCACTGACTCCATCTGAACAAGCTTTATAGGCGTGCTCATTACCGGTGTTAACATGCACATCACAAAGCGTTCCGTTAATATTCATAGGAGGGTCAAAGATGGTATTAAGGTCCCCTACTGTTCCAGAATAAGACTGTGCAAGTACTGAGGGTGCAACTGAAAGCACTGAAAAGGCTAAAAGTGCTAATTTAAATGATGGCTTCATCAAGGACCTCCATAAATACAATAAGGACAAATATAAATATTGTGAGGAGTGCGATGCAAATTACTCGCCAAGAGTTGGCAACGAATTATCGGTTGCTTGGTATGGTTGCACTGTCTAAAGTTTAGACATAAGAATGGGTCTAGCACAAAAAACTAATTAATCCCGCGACGAGTGAATTGACGATAATATCACCCGCACTAAATGGCTTTCGTGTCCCATCTTTTTTCAAGAGTGGAATTTCATTATAAGCACAGTGATCTCTCATGAATCGCAGTAAGTTTCTCGGCCCAAATAATTGGCTGCTAAGCAGACGGTGTTTCAAAAGTTATCTCTAAATAATTCTCAACTGAAGTCCTGGACGAAATGTCTGGGACCTCGTTGTTTCGTTAAAAAGATTCTCCAAACTGAAAACCTACCTGCAGAATAATCTCTGGTTTAGCATCGAGACTAAAAGAATCCACCACAAAAGGCACATATACGAATTGTAATCTTAGACTTTCAAGAATACTGAAAGCGAGAAAAAGATGGGCCGTAACCCCGGAACAAGCTGCAGACGATTCATCTGATATCTCTGCATCACATGGATCAGTACCAAAGTTATCTTTGGGGGCCAGTATATATCCTGCCCGAGCACCTAGATGCCACTGCCACATAGCACTGTTAAGCCATAAAGGCTCATATTCCAGACCTACCATTGGAGTAAATGCTACGATGTCTTGCGCCCGGCTATACAAGCTTGAAAATCCATTAAGCATCCCCGTCAAATTATAACGAAAAGAAGCAGTGGAAAAGTACCGCTCATGAATAATTCTCGAATAGCCTATCTCTGGAGATGTTCCATAGTTAGCGTACCAAAATGAATCAGGTGGAGTGTAATGAAGATAATTTAAACTCGGTCGAATAAAATAGTTTAATTTCCCATGCTCTTTTTCAGGTTGTCTCTCTGCGAAACCTTTCAAAAGTTTGGAAAGACGTTTTTTTAAATTGATTCTACCGTATCTGGCTTCACTTCTTTTGAGTCCTAAATCTCTAAAAACAAATTCATTCTCTTCCAGATAATTAAAAACATCATAAAAGTCAGGCTCCGTTTGGTTCTTTTTGACACGATATTTTGCTAAATTAATTAGCAACTCCAGATTGTGCTCAATCTGACAATTGGAATTTTCTCTTAATCTCTCTCTAAAACATGAATACTCCAAATCCTTATGATCCAGCTTTTTAACATTACTTTCCTCTCCATCATAAATACCTAAATAGAAGTCGGACTTTCTAAAGTCTGTTTCAACAAAACCCAAGAATGCATAAAGTGGCTCACTTACCAATGGATAGTGTTTCTGATTGGTCTTTAAATGACTCTCAAGCTCTGGATTGCTCTCAAGACTTTTTCCTAATTCAAAGATCCTCGCCTGCATCATGAAATTATAAAAAAGATTCGAAAAATCTTTGAATACTCCCTGAGGGGCCAGTGATTTCTTTTTGATAACTTCCTTATGAACCTGCAGTGGAGAAGACGCGTTAATATAATATAATTCAAAGTTTTTATCTTTAGAAGATTTGAGTAAAGTTTCGTAGGCGTAACCTACGGGACCATTATGGTAAATTCCTCCGTCGATGAATTGTTCCTTTTGAGTCGACTCAGACTTACAACCCCTAAATTTTTCACCAGGCTTAAGAAAGCAAAACTTTATATCGTATGGATCAAAGGCTCCAGGGAAAGCAGAAGATGCCTGGATGAGATCAAGCAGGATCTCAATATCTTTTTCAGGCGACTCTCCCACTGGTAAGTAAGTTCTATATGTTTTTATATTTTGGTGCACAGAATTTTCGACTATTGGAAATTTCCCAGGACCCCTTCCGCGGATGCGCACGGAGAAAAATTCAGGCTGTCGAACAATGTCCAAACCTGGCTTCAATTCGTCAACAAGAGGCTCTTTTCTGGTTACAGCAACTCCAAAATGAAGGTCACATGTTTCTTTAAATCCTTCTATCCACCTTTCTCTCAGTTCATTAAAGAGCGGTGCAATTGATTTACGATCAAAGAGAGATGAGATTTTCTTATCTTTTGTCTCAAGTTGGTCAAGTCCAATCGGTACCCACATTTTCCATAAAAGATTTGACTCACGACTAGATATCCTAAACCCACATAGGTCAAAGATACCAAGAAGCCCGTTAATGCTTCCTGCTGAAGCCCCATATACGACCTTCATCTCCTTGGGCAGTTCATCACGATTTTCTGCAATGAGAGAATACAAGACACCTGCTTCATAGCTTCCAAGAGAGACTCCTCCACTCAGGGCAACTCCCTTATCATATGAAAGAACGTTGGTTGAAAAAATCAGAAGAAAAAACATGGGTAGTAAATTCATGCTGGCCGATTTTTAATTATAATAGAAGAAAACCCAAGGGGAGATGCAAGAGAGCATTGCGCCATTAAAATCTTCTCTCTCAGTGCATCGCCTTGGCCTTCTACGGCTTGTGATCCTTTCTATTCATAACTATTTTCTGTGACCTTATTCTCAAGCCTAAGGATATGGTATGAAACGTCTCTTCCTCGTATTTCTTCTGGCCCTCTGCTTTTCTTTTTCTCTTTTGGCCCACACCGAACTATACGTCGGTTTATCCTCTCAGGATTTAACTCCGGATGTATCAGATGAAATCCCTCTCGGTGGTTATGGCAGTTTTGAGAGACGAAACTGGCCATTTAAATTCCCTAAGCATTATCCCTTCCTCCGCTCTTTTAAAATCGCCACTGGTCGACTTGATGCCATCCGCGCAAAGGCAATGTATTTAAAAAGCCCAGCGAAGCAAATAATTTTCATTAGCCTTGATGTCATTGGGGTAACAAAAGAGATGCGACAGGATTTAGCACGCAGACTTTCTCTCGATGGGTTTTCTTCTGCCGAAATTATTGTTTCAGCGACTCATACGCATGCGGGTCCTGGTGCTCTCTCAAACAATCTCTTCTGGCAAATCATTGCTATGGATCGTTATCAAAAGAAGTTTTACAACCGTTTCCTGAATCAAATCGTTGAGACTGTCCGTTTAGCAGTTGCAGCTGCCAAACCAGCAGAACTTTATACACTCTCCTATGACACTAATGATTTAGTCAGGAACCGCCGAGGAAGTGATCGTCCAATTAATCCTGAGGCAAACCTCATAATGGCAAGAAATTTAGATGGTGCCTGGATGGGAGGCATCGTGAACTTTGCTGTTCACGGCACAAGTTTGCCTTCGAGCAATCTTCTTTTTAGTTCTGATACCCCTGGTGCTATTGAGCGAGAACTTGAAGCAATGCTATCTGATGTCAATGGACTGGTACGCTTACCTACGTCTCCACAATTTCTTTTCATTAATGGTGCTGAAGGGGATATTTCCCCTAATCTTGAATCCCATACAGAAATGGGTAAAGAGTTTGTGCGCCAAACGATTGGCCACTGGCATGAGAAAGAACAACTTCTGGATAAGTGGGAAGTTCTACAAAAAGAAGTACAAATTCAAAAACCCAAAATCAAGCTATCCAATTGTGTTGAAAAAAAATGGATGCCCAAAAGGATTAATATTGGTTTGAAGACCTTGATTTCTTCATCAACCATTATCACTCAAATTCACTTTGGAAACCTTTGGTTATTAACGTGGCCAGGAGAAGCCACTGCAGAGCTTGGGATGAAACTGGCAAATGAGGCAATCCAAGCAGGTGCCAAAAAAGCTTTAATTTTTGGACTCTCCAATGATCATCTTGCCTACTTCACTACACCTGAAGAGTTTGCAGCGGGAGGTTATGAGACTTGCGCAAACTTCTTTGGCCCGCAAGGCGGAGAAATTATTATTCAGGCACACAAGAAGTTATCAAATCAACGCAAAGGAATTCTATGATAAATTTCCTCCTAATCATTTGCTTTCTTTTGTCTACTTCCGTCTTCAGTCAAGAGGAACAACTTCTCGTAGGCATAAGTGGTGTAGACATGGAACCAAAGATTGGAATTCCTCTCGCAGGTTACGGAGCAAAAGAAAGACGCCTGAATGATTTTATAGATTGGAAATTTCAATACTCCGAATCAACTCTTTTTAAACCTTCGGAAGGAGTTCATTCACCCATTCGCTCTAAAGTTATGATCCTCAAGAAAGGGCAACAAATGCTGGCCTTCATTAGCTTAGACACCATAGGAATAGAAAATAGATTCGTTAAAGATATTTCTTTTCGAATGAAATCATTTGGCCTGCAAGAAAAGGATATTGTCATATCCGCCACCCATACGCACGGCGGACCGGGAACTTTAAGCAACCGTATACCTTTAATGGCAGTGGCAGTAGATCTTTATCGTCCAAAGAATTATCAACACATTCTCAATAAAGTTTCTGAATCTATTATTGAGGCAATAAAAAACTTAAGGCCTGCACAGCTATATAAAAGTAAGGCAAAAATAACAGGGGTCCAAAAAAACAAATGGCGAGAAAACCGAGAAGATTTTTTCGATGACCGTGCTTCTTTTCTTTTGGCAAAAGAACTCAGCACTGGTGACTGGATGGGTGGACTCGTGAATTTTTCAATTCATGGTGGAACCATGCCCATTCCTCTTATGCTTTACAGTTCTGATGTTAATGGGGCCATCGAAAAAGAAATCGAGATCTATCTTGCAAATAAAAACACCTTCTTCATGCACTCTCCGGTAATGCTATTTATGAATGGCGCTGAAGGGGACGTTGCAGGAGACAGCGAACGCTCTGTCGAAAATGTTACACTCTTGGCACATAAATTTATCTTAGATGCCGCTCCAGCTTTAGAGGATAAAAATCTCACACCAATTTCTTCAGAATTTAGTTCATCGAAGAAAAAAATTTTTGTGGGCATACCAAGGCTGCAGCTACATGATTGCCAAGATGGGTT
>JBILYY010000053.1:0-19466 GCA_044377495.1 Bacteriovoracaceae bacterium
CGCAATGAAAGGGCGCTGAAACTTGTAGTTCAATCGCTTTTACTCTGTCGTTGGTTTTCTCACCCATCAGACGAATTGCAGTCTCGCATGCAACTTTGTCACCCGAGATGACTATCTGGTTTGGTTCATTGAAATTGGCAGGAGATACTGACTCTTCGGAATTTGAGGCAGCTTCACAAGCTTCTCTAATAGTTGTTTCACTTTGTTTAAGAATCGCATACATGGTTCCCTTTCCTTGGGGAACTGATTCCTGCATGTATTTACCACGATAGTGAACAGCTCTTACGGCGTCAGAAAACTCTATCACGCCCGCTGCAGCTAAAGCGGCGTATTCACCAACTGAGTGTCCAAGCACCCGTTCAATCTTAATATTTTTACGTTCAAGAATTGATTTCAATTTTTCAAACATGATCAAAGAATGAGTCACAATGGCAGGCTGGGTGTTTTCAGTTAATTTAAGGTCTTCAGCCGGGCCCTCCAACATTAATTTCTCTAGATTATATCCTGTTGCAGAATTAGCACTGGCAAAATGGGCATGACCTGAAAAGACTGTTCCCATCCCTACATATTGCGTGCCTTGCCCGGGAAATACGACTGTAACTTTCATTTGATTCTCCTAGTATTTAAGGAAAACAGCTCCGGCAGTTAGGCCTGCACCAAAAGCCGCTAACAGAAGATTATCACCACGTTTAATTTTTCCAGACCGAATATATTCATCAAGCGCAATAGGAACAGTCGCTGAAGATGTATTGGCATATTTATCAACGTTCACAATTACTTTTTCTTGTGGAAAGCCAAAGCGGTTTCCAACAGCTTCAATAATTCTAAGATTTGCTTGATGTGGAATAAACCAATCAACATCGTTCATTGTTTTACCAGCATCCTGAATCACTTTTTCACTTAATGCGGCCATGGTTTTAACAGCTGATTTAAAAACTTCAGGACCATTCATGGCAACCCAGTTTTCGCCCTTGTCGAGCACCTCGTGAGTTATTCGCTTGCAGGCACCGCCGCCAAGAAGTGTAAGATTGTCTTTTTTAGTTGAATCAGCAGTTAAAACGGTAGAGTAAATTTTTGCATCTTCGTTCTCAGAAGCCCGGCCAAGAATTGCGACTCCGCAGCCATCCCCAAAGAGAATGCAGGTGTTACGGTCATCCCAGTTATTGAAAGAGCTCGTCATTTCGCTACCGACGACAAGAATGTGTTTATAAAGACCAGTTTTAATCATGGCGTCTGCCATAGGAATTGCGTACATCCATCCGGTGCACGCAGCATTGATATCTAAGGCCCCACAACCGTTGGTAATGCCAAGTTTGTGCTGAAGCATACAAGCAGTGTTAGGAAAAAATTGATCTGGAATAGTAGTAGAGAAAAGAATGAGATCAATGTCATTCGGAGTGAGGTTTGCCGCTTCAAGCGCTCTTAGTGTCGCTACTTTTGCCATTCCACTTGGGGTCTCATCTTTTGATGGATCTGCAATTCTTCTGGCATGAATACCAGTTCTTTCAACAATCCATTGATGATTTGTTTCAACACGCTTTGCGATATCATCATTAGTGAGAATTTTGTCTGGAAGGAAACTGCCGGTGCCCAAGATCTTTGTGTTGAATTGCATTTCGACCTCTTAATAAACAAAAAAGCCTTCTTTCGAAGGCTTTTTTGGTTTTATTTTCTTTTTGAATTAAGCTTGAACTGCCTGACTATCGGCTTTCACTTTAATCTGGATAACTTGTTTGCCTTTATAATGGCCACACGAAGGACAAACGTGATGTGGAAGAACTGAGTCACCACAGTTAGGACATCCCTGAGGAAACTTTCTATAAAGTTTATGATGTTGACCAGCACGTCTTAAGCCTTTACGCGAAACGCTGGTTCTTTTCTTAGGTACTGCCACAAATGCCTCCGGATATTACTCAAATTCTAATTTTGTAAATTTTGTAAAAATGAGCTTCTATTTCTAATATAGATTCCTCTCATTGCCAAGCTGAAAATTACCTAAGCTTTAGTAGGGCTTCTCCAATCGACTCCAAGTAACTTGGCATCTGCGTCAAGCACTGGATATTGATTGTAATTTAGGTAAATTTGCTCATGAATCATTTCCTGGAAATCGATCGTTCTCTTATTATAGAAATAGATTTCGTAGGTATCGTTTTCAATCCAAGTCTCATCAAGATTTGCAAAAAGCTCGGTTGTGGCGAGTGTTTCGTCCACAAAACAAATCTTAAAAGGAACATTGAGCTGCATTTTCATGGGTTTTAAAGTGCGGACACATTCTGTGACATAATCCGCTTCAATGTGCCCTTTTGCGAGTAGAAACTCGTTCATGTCAGGCTTGTTTTTTTTCTCGATTTCACCGAATATGACCAGGTTCGTTTCTGCCAAGTAAGCGTCAGGGGTTTTTTCCGTCGCATTTTCATTCATTTCTTTTAGAATATCTTTGACCCAGTCGGTATTTTGATCAATTTCAAATTCAAAAGTCGTATTCGCCACAATCTTGATCAGATTAATCTGAGCATCGACTTTATTTTCATTTTTTTGCATAAAACAGCCTTTCATTATAGATTGTGACTTAATAATAAATATTTCTCGATATGAGAAGGGCCCAAATGGCTTTGTGCGAAAAGAGTTTTTGGATGCGGAGTGGCATGCTTCTCTTTATACTACTCATAACTTCTGCTTTTGCTCAAGAAGGCTATCCTCCCGAAGCCGTCAAAATCCAATATGAAATGGGTAAAAGAGCTTTTATAAAGAACAGCTCGTGTTTTCCAGTAACAGTCTTTGTTAATGCGAAAGATTTTCAAGTTAATCCTATGAGTGAAGCAGGGATTGAGAGGGATCAATGGGGAAGCTGGAATTGGCACCCAGGTAGAATTGGATCCATTAATGAAAGATCCGTTTTATCGCCTTTGAAGACGAAACAGGCAGTTGATTTTGGTCCAAACACAGGTGATACACACCACGATCAATTTATATTTAGTTATGATTTTACCGTGCCTGAAGGAACATCGGTTTACGCTATGGAAAGTGGAACGGTCGCCCGAATAGTTCAGCATTATCAAATGGCCCATCAAGATAAAAATCGTCTGCAAGAAGTTAATAAAGTGGAGGTACTTCATGCTGATGGTTCAGTAGCAGACTATGTTCATTTGAAACCAGGATCTGTGAGTTTGAAGTTATGTGATAAAGTTGAAAGTGGTCAGTTAATCGGGCAGAGTGGGCACAACGGTTTTAGCAGTGGACCACATCTACATGTTGATATTCAACGTCCGATGGAAAATGGAAAGTTTCATACAATACCTTTGAGATTTTTGAGCAAATGACACAAGACGTCTTTTAGAGGGCTTTTTCCTCTCAAAACCTTTACATGCGTTTACTTGGTGCGATAGCATTACTGAAAGTATCATACGGTCTGGAGGACCCCATGCAAACCACAACTCAAGGAATAGAATTATCCGTGGCCATCTTGATGGATGACCTGGCCTCGGCCAAGGAAATTGCATCGGCTTTAAGACAAAATAACATTCTGGCCTATCATTTTCAGAATCTGGATGAGTTCTGGGTTGCTTCTAACATTCAAACGCCTGATATGGTGATCGTCGACGTAACTAAAATGAGTCAGGGGAGCGTTCAATTCAAGCAACATCCCAAAGTTATTGATCAATCGCTCTGTTATGTTTTTTACTCAAAAGAATCAACGAAAATTCTTCTACAGTCGACATATGGTTTAAAACCTTTTGGTTATATCCACAATGACAGCTCTTTAAATGTTCAGATAATGAGTCTTGTTAATCGAAGACTTGACATGATTAAACATCAAAAAGAAATGAAAGATCTTGAGATGCGCATTCAAAGACTTCAAACTCGCTCACAACGTCTTATTTCTGACCGCAGTACTGCTGAAGAGTTTAAAGCGCATTTTGAATTTATGAGAAAATTTTGTAGCGAGATCGAAGTTGATTCTTTAAGACAGGATTTTACTCAGGCGCTTATTTCAAAACTTGAAAAATGGGATGCAATTGATGGATATGGTGTATATGAATTAAACCAATCTGGTCAAAAGTTAATTTCCCCAGAAATTTCAAAAAGAAAACATCATCCATTCCCATCACTTTGGTTAGGACAAGCAAATCATAATGGGATTGAAGTCTTTGCTCAAAATATGGCGACTCAAGTTGCAAATGATCTTTTTGAAATTGAACCAGTCCTTTTGAAAATCCACGCTGGCAACCAAAGTCCAGATATAGTGCTTTTTGTTTCTTTTAAAGAAGAACGGATGATGAATTTTCCATGGGATGTTTTTGAATCCATGTTAAGTTCAAGCTTACGCCGTTTAAAACTTCACCAGCAAGTTCCTCACCTGACTTCGCAATTTACGCCAATGTGGGAAGCCCTAGATAACATGGATAATACGCAAAAAGCAGGAATAGAATCAGACACTCGAATTGTTTGTCTTAGTTTGATTCCGATTGTTAATATCGCTAAAAAAAGAATGCAGAATAAGTTTTACTGGTCTGCTTTCTTTAATGACTTTTTTATTCAGCTTTCAGGAAGGCTTAATAGCTCTACGAAGCTTTCTTTGTTTGGGCCGTGGCATGTTGTTTTCTTTGTGCCCAAGGAAGATCTTGAGAGCGAATTCCAAATGCTTCAATCATTTGTTCGTCAGTTTAGTTTTTGGAAATTTTTTGAAGATAATTCTCAGGTTCTAAGTGAGGAGATGATGCCAACTCTCAAACTAATTCCTGCTTCCTCATCACAATACCTTAAGATCTTTGAAAAAGAATTTGAAGATATGGCGTCTCAACATGAAACAAATCGATTGATGTCGATGGGCCGTGGTGACAGCAAAAGACTTTCTGTATAATGAGACATTCGACATTCCTGGAAGTAAACCTTGGTTTACTTCAGGAAAATCTAAATAAGATAAAGCGTCTGACTAAGGCAAATATCCTCCCGATGGTTAAGGCGGATGCCTACGGGAACGGACTCATACCAATTTCTAAGTTTTTAGTTCAAGATTGTGAAATCAAAAGGCTCGGTTGCGCTACTCTTGGTGAGGCGATTCATCTTTTTAATGAATGCCCTGATCTTAATGCTGAGATAATGGTTTTTTCAGATACAGAAATTTCTAATCCTGAATTTTCTGAAGCATATTCCAATTTTGCAATTACGCCCGTTTTACATCAGCCATCTGATTTAGAATCCGTTTTGTCGAATCCCACGTTTTCAAAGTTACCAATCATCTTGAAAGTGAACACTGGTATGAACCGACTGGGATTTAGTTTAGAGGATCTTGCCAAATATGCTCCTCGTCTAAAGACCCGTGGGGTAAAGCATCTCTTGACTCATCTTGCCCGCTCAACTGAACAATTTAAAGATGGCGATAAAACTCACAAGCAGCTTAGTGAATTTAGTCAGGCCAAGCAAATTCTAAAAGATGCCGGAGTGAGCGTTCAGGAAACTTCTGTCTCTAATTCCGGAGCGATTGAACAAAAAATTGGTCAAGACGAAACTTTTGTTCGCCCAGGGCTCATGCTTTACGGACCTTATAGTGTTGAACCAAGAATATGGGATGGCAGCCAGATATCAAGATTTGTGACAAAAATTTTGAGAACATTTGAGGTAAAGAAAGGTACACCGGTGGGTTACGGTGTTAACGTTGCACCTGAAGATGGTTTTATTGCAGTCATAGCTGTAGGGTATGCAGATTTTAGTGTCACCACTTCAAGTGGTGCCGATATAACTGTAAACGGGTACAAAGGTAAAATATTTGCTCGTGTAAGCATGGACATGATGTTTTTGATGTTTGATTCTTCTGTTGCGGGCAAATTAAAATCCGGAGACCAAATTGAGATTTGGAATCATGACAATCGCGTAATTGGCGAACTCGCAGTTTCGATGAAAACAATTCCTTATCATCTGATGTGCGGAGTATCTAATCGAATTCCACGAATTTATAAGGTAAAATAATTTTAATGAAGCAAATGGTTGAAAAACGTATAGAAATTTTAGGGACAACTGTTCTGGATCTCCTATTGGGGCTCGGCGGTTTTACCAATTATACAATGAAGACTATTTTTTGGACTTTTAAGCCACCTTATCGTTGGAAGCTTCTTTTTGATCAAATATATTTCATTGGTAATAAATCAATTTTTATTATTTTTCTCACCTCATCATTCACTGGAGCAGTATTTGCTTTTCAAATTTATGTTGGGATGAAAGTGATCAATGCCGATTCATTTATTGGTCCAATAGTAACAATTGCTCTTGCGAAAGAATTGGCACCCGTTCTCACAGGCCTCGTTGTGGCCGGAAGATGCGGAGCTGCTATGGCGGCCCAGATAGGAAGCATGAAAGTGACTGAACAAATTGATGCTTTGGAAGTAATGGGTATCAACAGTTACCAATATCTTGCTGTTCCAAGAATTCTTGGCGCAACTTTAAGTTTGCCGCTTCTATCAGGCATTTTCTTGCTGATTGGCTACGGTGGCGCTTGGCTTATTGGTACTCAAGTTATTCAGATCGATGATGCGATATTTTCTTCGAAAATAAGTGATTTTATGGATCTTGGGATGGTGGCAGAAGGTCTTATTAAAGCTGCTGTATTTGGGTATTTAATTGGAATTATCGGAACGTTCCATGGATTTTCTGTAACAGGTGGGGCAGAAGGTGTTGGTAAGGGAACAAATTTAGCAGTGGTCTGGGGAATGATAACTGTACTTGTAGTGGATTTTTTCTTAACTAGCTTTTTAACCAAAATATTATGACAAACGACCAGTGTTCAATTGAATTTAAGCACGTTACTAAAAAGTTTGGCGCGGCCACAGTTCTGGACGATGTTAACTTTGGTATTAAAAAAGATAAAATTACTACAGTTCTGGGTTTTTCGGGAGCTGGTAAAACGACCCTTATGAAACATATTCTCGGATTAACGATGCCGACTTCTGGTGACGTAGTAGTTCTAGGAACGGCCATCAATCAGATAGGTGAACTTGAGCTCAGAGAATTTCGCAGAAACTTTGGGATGGTCTTTCAATATGCTGCTTTATTTGATTTTTTAACTTCATTTGAAAATGTTGCCTTTCCGTTAAGAGAATTCACCAAAATGACTGAAGAACAAATTACTGATAAGGTAATGGGGCTTTTAGTGTCGGTTGGGATTTCAAAGGAAGCAGCTTACCGTTTACCCTCGGAACTTTCTGGTGGTATGAGAAAAAGGGTAGGGCTTGCTCGTGGGTTGGCCCTCGATCCACATATTATGCTTTATGATGAGCCAACTTCTGGACTAGATCCCATAACAACACATATGGTTTACGATCTGATGAGAGAGACACATTATAATAACGTTCATAACGGTTTTACTTCAGTTATCATTTCCCACGATATTCATGCCACACTAAAATACTCAGATGAAATCGTCTTCATGGAAAATGGCCATGTAGTTGAGCATTTAGATGTGGAAAGTTTCAAAAAATCGGAAAATCCTGTCATACGAAGATTCCTTGAGTTATAGCCGAAATCGCTTATCATTAATTTAATAACAGATAGTTACTGTTGTGAATTTTGATGGAGTAAAATTCTTGAACCCACTGAAAGTTGGACTGTTAACTTTAGCTGCATTGGCCAGCGTAGTTATAATGTCCCTTAAAATTACAACAAATAAATCCGGTTTCGGTGAGTACGTTACTTATAAAACTGTGCTTAAAGATGCATCAGGGATTTTTGAAAAATCGTCTATCAAAGTTGCTGGTATTAATGCCGGTAGAATTAAATCGATTGAACTTCATGGCTCTGAAGGAGCTCTTCTCACTTTTGAAATGCTTGAAGGAATTAAGCTCACTAATAATTCTCGTCTAAAAATTAAGAGCGTTGGATTTCTTGGTGATAAATATTTAGATATTATTTTAGGTGACCAGAACTCAGAGAAACTTCCCGCAGAATCGATGATTCCTGCTGAAGGTGGGGAAGGCTTTGAAGAATTGTCTAAAGATGCCGGCGAGGTTCTGAAAGAGATTAAAGAAATCGCTAAAACAATTAAGGAATCTCTGCGTGATGAACAGGGTAAAAATATGGTCAAAGAGATCATTGCCAATATCCATGATATCACTGGAAGTCTCAAACGACTCACGACTGGGAATGAAGACAAAATTAACCAGATTATTGATGAAGTAAAATCGATTACTCAGCAACTTGCTTTTGAAACCGACCGTAACCAAACTGATTCTCTGATGGGTGATCTTTCTAAAATTGGACCAATTCTCGATAAGGCAGATACCGCTGTTAATGACTTGAAAATAATAATGGCCGACTTAAAAGATGGTAAGGGCACAATTGGTAAATTGCTAAGAGATGATGCCGTTGTGGATCAGGTTTCTCAAACACTTTCTAGTGTTAACCGTTTGGTTAACCGTATTAACAACATTGAAGCTGATATTGGACTATCTACGGGTGCGAACACGCGCAATGGAACTGACACTCGTTTTGACCTTGATATTTATCCTGCCCCTGAAAGGTTTTTTCGCTTAGGTGTTGTGACGAACGAATTTGGACGCATAAATGAATCAGAAACGGACACTTATACAAGGACTGATAACGGTCCAACCGTTTATACAAATAAGCGTAAAATTAATAAAGATGCTTTTAAATTCAACTTCCAAATTGGTCGCCGAATTCAACGTTTTGGTCTTAGGGCCGGCTTGATTGAGTCTACCGGTGGTGTTGGGATGGATTATTACTTTCCAGACTGGGGAGTTAGAACTGGCCTAGAGTTGTTTGATTACCAAAAAGTAGCTGGTCCAAATCTGCGTCTTATGACTGAAGTGAAATTATGGAACGTTATGTTTGCCAGAATCGCCGGAGAAGATTTAGTTTCAAAAAGTGGTAATCAAAGTGCTACATTTTCTTTAGGATTAAGATTTAGTGACCAAGATCTTGCTGCACTTATAGGGATTTTTGCTAGGTAAAGTATGGAAAAGAATTGGCTAATTAGAACAAAGTCGAATCATATTTTGGGACCTGTCTCCAAAGAGAAGGTTAATGAATTGTTCCAGAATGGTTCAATCAAGCAGGACGATGAGATTTGTAGTGGTAATGGATACTGGTTTTTTATCAGAGAAAGTGACCTTGTAGAGCGATATCTATTGGGCAATACCCCACAGACTTTTAACCCCATTAGTGAGGCTAAGGATGTTCTAACCTCATCAGGCACGGGCGTTTACGAACCTACACGCGACGATATTACGATGATTGGTGGAATAGACATTAACAAAATTAAAGAAGCAGCCGCTGCAAAACCAGCAGTGCCAACTCCTGTCGCTAAAACTGTTTCTGATGAGTCTCAGAAAAAAAAAATAAGATCTGAATCCCAACCTAATCAGTCAGACGTTGTGACTAAACAGCCTAAGCAAAGCTATTTTAAGTACCTCGGGATTATTGTTTTTATCTTCCTCGTTTTAATCATTTATTTCCGTAAGTCTATTTTGAAATCTTTTTTTAACCCTGAATCATATTTAAGAAATCCTTCTTCTTTGATAATGTCTGAAGCCTATGCCCAGAATGACAATTCGGGTAAAAAAAAAAGTTATTAGAATCTGAAGTCTCGATAGATGAAGTTGTTTTTAGACCATCGATAAATCTTGAAGGTTTTAGAGTTGTCAGTTCCTTTGATATCGATAAATTCAACTGCCAAAAACTAGAAAGCAATATTTTTCAATTAGGTATAATTCTCTACCCACCAGATTTAATTAACGAAAAATTTTTGATTAGTGTCCGTAACTGTATGCTTAAGCTTAATGAGAAAAACCCTGTTAAAAAGTGGCTCACTTCTCAATCTTCTAACGTAAAGCCCGGCACTGTTGAGCAACAAAAGATTGATTTTCTGGGAGAGATGTTGAATTCTCAGTTCAACCTTATTACTGACCATAAAATAAAAACATCTGTGATTGGCCTAATTGCAGAGATTAAGGGGACTTCAAATCTTGAAAAACTTTTAAAGTCATACCTGTATCTTATGATTGGGAACATTACCCGTTCAGATAAGATTTTAAAATCAATAATATCTCAACCTCCAAGGATGTTTTATCAAGGTTTTACGGTAAATTCTTCGATTTATCATAAGATGACTGAGGATCATCTTGAAAAGATTTTAAGGAAATTTTCTCGTCACCCAGCTGACCGTCTCGTCTTTTTTCTTTTTATTGGATATCTTAAAAGTTATTTGAATAAACCCGACCTTCTTGAACTCGTCGACGAGATAGAGCCAAGTGATATGAAACAGCGAATAACTCTCTCTTACACATTACGGGTTTCTCCGGATTTTGTTAGCTTTTATAGACTCTTATCAATGAGTGAAAAAAGAAAAATGAAAAATCTGCGGACGAAAAAGTATTCTACTGAAATGCAAAGTCTTTGGGTCTGGCCCTTTATAAATATAGACCCCTTGATCTCTGACGTAATGGTTGAAAGGGTAAAGGTATTGGATGAAAGTGACCCTCTATGGTCAATTTATCTTATCGCCGATGAGAAGTTGGCCGATATGTACTTTAATAACGGCGGTCAGCCTGTTTCGCGAAGGAGAAACCTTTTAAGGCAGCATCTCGTTAATAAAGAAGATTTTATGCTTACTCTCTATAAGTTAATTGAAATGGGTGATATTGATGAAGGGCTTGTAAATGAAGTGTCACAATTCATGATTCATGAGTAAATACTCTCAGCCAGACTTCTACCGTTTTAACGAAGATTCAATCAATCTTGTAAAGTGGATTCAATCCACTGGAATTAAACCGAAGCGAATTCTTGATTTAGGGGCCGGAAGTGGAGTTCTTGGTATTGAATTGGCCTTGCTGTTAAATCCACAAGAATTGACATTCGTTGAGGTGCAGAAAGAATTTCAGACACATCTTGAAACAAACTGCCGTTGTTTCTTATCAAACTCTGTGGCGCATTCAATTATCATTAAATCATTTTTGGATTTCAAATCCGATCAGAAATTTGATTTGATTGTTTGTAATCCACCTTACTATTTACCAGGAAATGGAGAGTTGCCGCAAGACCCAAAAAGAGCAATTGCTCGCACATTTCTAATTGATTCATGGCCAATATTACTAAAGACGATTTCAGATTCAATGAGCGCAGAAGGAAAAGGTTTTATTGTCCTGAAAGAAGATCAAGCACTATTGGAAAGTATTTCTCAACATTTTCATCAGTTTGATTTGGATGTAAAAAAGAACGATGTTGGTTCTATTATGATTTTAGAACTATTTAGATTGAATAAAAATTGAGATTAGAGTTTCTTTAAGTTCGGAGTCAACAACATCACTAAAAAGCCTTTCAGCTTCTTGTTTGAGAATTTTATATTTTGGACTTTGTGGATGAAGCTTTGGAGCGAGTGCTAGCTCCTTCTCTTTAATTAACTTCTGTTCAAAAAAGTTTTCCTGGGTTTGAAATGCTAGTTTTTTGATAATGGGCTTTAAGTTTGGGAACTGCTTAAAAACCTCTTTTTTGATCATTTCGGACGAAAAAGAAAGTTCCTGAGAGTAGCTAGAGTGCTTGGTAATAACAAAAAGTGAGTCTTGCTTAATCTTCAACGGAGAGGTTACTGCGGCAAGCTTCTCTCCTACAATTTCAGGCCATTTCTTTATTAAATCCAGAAAGTCAAAAGTCGAAAATAACGATCGCATTTCATCGTGCTTGATGTCATGGGAATCAATCCGGTCTAAATCACCGTAATTTAGTCTTTTATAGCCTAACTTTTTAAACATACATAAACCACTAACCTAGCCCACTTAAGATGTCTATGGTATAGCTTAAACATGCAATGGTTATTGATGCTGATTTTCATTACTGGTTGTGGCGGTTATCGCTACGCTCAACAGGATAATCCTCTATCTCAATATGGGATTTCGAGTCTTTCTGTTCCCATGTTTTTTAATTATTCGAACCTCCCTGAAGTGTCACATAACTTTACAAGAGAAACTTATCGACTCTTGTCTCGTTACCCTGGTTTGAAGCTCAAGAGTGGTTACCATCCTGAGTCAGATGCTATTTTAATCGGAATCATTAAAACTCCGGAGAAAATTAAAGATACGTTGGTCCCCAGTAACCTTCGAGTTGCTCAAGACAAAGCAGGGAACGCAATAGGGGATGTTAGACAAGATTTTTACATACCAGGTACTACTGATGTCTCTATTGTGCTTCAGATTATTGTTATCAAAAAGCCAACGGAAGAGGAGCTTACTTTATTGAAATCCGGTCTTGGTGATAAAGTAAAACTAACTTCAAGAATTATTTTTAACGATACAATCCCATTGAGATCTCAGTTCACTCGAGAGATTTTTGATAACGAAGAGGTTAGTGTGACAGCGACACAGAATGCTGGTATCCAAAGAAAAGTAACAAAGACTTTAGCCGAGCAAGCCGCTATTTCAATTAGAGATATGATCCTTTATGCATTCTAAATGGCAAATTTGGGATTTCTTTTCTTCTTTTCAACGAAATTATTTAGCGTCTTTCAATGGTCTTTTGGCCATGAACACTTTTGATCCTATATGTATGAAAATGATGAAGGATTTTCTTGTTAAAGGTTCAGAAGGAAGGACGATACATCATAAATTGGCGGGAGAAGTTACCAGCAATTGGATTGAAGAAGAGTTTCAAACTCTGAGCCTCTTCGGCGGAGCAGACTGTTTTTTTATTCATTTGGCACAAGACTTAAAAGCGGACATTTTAGACCAACTTGCCAAGCTTGAGCTTAGCGATCGATTCGTCATTCTTTGTTATGAATCAGAAGGCGTAAGTTGGAAAAAAATTATTAAGGACGCTTCGATTGCAACCCTCGTTATCGAACCACCTCGTTTTTGGGAATTAAATAAACTCTTGGATTTCGTGGCAAATTATCTCAGATTACCACTTTCATATGATGCAAAAACATGGATACTGGACGCATTAGAAAACAATTTAAGCACTTTCTACAATACGTGCACAGTCTTAAAGCTAAATTATCCTGAATCAAAAGAAGTATCTACCGCGGAAGTAAAAAGTCTTTTTACTCTGGATAGACTTGATCAATTCGCCATGGCCTCACTGTTTACGCGCAAAAAGTTCTCCGATTTTTATGATCGTCTTGTTCAGCTTGAAGGGGACTTTGATAAAATGCGTGGTTTCTTCGGCTTTATGCAGGGCCATCTTATCAAACTTGCAGACACTAGTTATCTTGCTCAGAAGCCTCGTCTCACTCAATATGATAAAGATCTCCAGAGCACTGCAAAGCTATGGAAGATTGAAGAAATTACAATAGAAATTGATAGATTTAATCAGTGGGAAATACAATCGAAGAAAAAAGATAACTTCCTATGGAATGAACTTCGTCAAAAACATTTGCGTGCCTTGATTCGAGAATAAATTATCGCCAAATAAATCCTCAAAGGTTCTCAGTAAGCTAGCCCAAACGATATTGATCGAAATTTATGACCCTAATTCATTGATTATAAATGTAAGGCTCCATTAGTTGCTGTCTAATTTTTTTGCATCGACTGTAGTTTATCCAACCTCCCTTAAGCTTCTTACTATATGGGGCTACAATACTGAAATGGTAAAAATTATAACTACACTTTCTATGGCCTTACTGCTTTGGGGCCAGAGTAATGCCTCAGCTGAAACAAATATTGGTTCTGCCGATCGGGGTCTGATTGCTGTCGTCAATTTGTACAGTACTGCCAAAAAGCCATTAAAAAGATTCTTGTATAAAACTGAATCCAATCATGCCGTTAATTTTCTGGAAAGAAAGGCCGGCGAGGCTTATGGAAGTGTTGTTGTTTTAGCAAATGAAGAGGCCACGCTTGAACGTTTTTTGGAAGAAGTTGATGCAATGACTGCTCGAGATGATATTAAGGTCGTTGATGTAGTATTGGATCTGCACGGACAAGCTGGAAGTCTTGAAGTAAAACCCTCAATTAGTTTTGTCAGTGAAGATGATAAACCTGTGGCAACGGCATTCGCCGCAGATCAATTAAAAAAAGTGAGTCATTCAAAACTTAGAGCGCTTTATTCTGATGCCTGCCACGGCTCCAAACATAGTCAGGACTGGCTGAATGCTGGCTTCAAAGTTGTTGCCGGGTCAAAAAGTGTTGATGGAAATAAATCGTTAGATATAAAGCGATTTTTCAGATTTTGGATAACGGGTAGGTCATTTAAAGAGTCGATCGTTCATGCAAATGCGAGTGTCTTAGGCCCTTTCATGGATAGATCTATTCATGCTGATAGTACTAAGAATATTAGTGGAAATGAAGGCCTTTCAATTGAGATCAGTAACTAACTCTATTCATCACTAAAAGCCGAATTTAAACTTAGAACGTATAAAAACCCAATTTTTGAAAAACTTTAGTTCAAAAGACATCTTAGTTTACCGACGTAAATTGTACAATTTATAGTCAATGGTGGGCTTCGGAATAAAACTAGAGTTGTCAAATTTTTCAATAAAAGATATCGTTTTTTTTATACAAATAGACCTTAACTCTTTACTCCTTTTCCCGAAAAGATTGTAGAATGGCAAGGAAAACATTGGAGTGATATGAATCAAATTTTCTATGTAAGTAGTTCGAGAAAAGGAATTGCATTAAAAGAGGTAGAAGAAATGGTGGAAAAAGCTTCTAAGTTCAACAGCGATAATGGGATAACAGGGATTATGCTCTTTAAAAGTGGAATCTTTTTACAGCTTCTCGAAGGCGAGGCTTCAAAAATAAATGTTTTATTTGAATCTAAAATCAAGAAAGATGATCGACATTCGAATATCATCGAAATGTTTAATATCCCGACTGAACAGCGAATGTTTGAAAAATGGTCAATGGCCTTCCACGAGGTTTCAGAGCTCGATATTAAAATGGTTAACGAGATGCTCTCCTGGAACAAACTTATTTCTGCCGTAAAAGAAATAGATAGTCACATAATTCTCCACATGCTTGAGAGATTTAAGGGGAAGCTTTAATATTCAAAAGGCAATGTTGATACTTTAGCCATTAGACGCTTAGATTGTAGCTTTTGAATGAATAAAATGTTTTTCCAATTGTTAAGTTTTTCTTAATTCATATCTTGTTTTTGAGATTAAATAATTCATATTCCTAAAATGAATCTCCTACTAATGTCGCTTTTTAAACATAATCGTTATATTCCGAAATGTGTCTAGTTTTTAGACGTTTAGTTTTTGTCACTGTCTAAGTATTAATCAACTTCCGTTCCCGATAGTCTTGAATTTGCATTGATTCAGTGGCCTCAATCTTGCAATTTATCTAAAAACTTGTATTTGGAGCGATTTATGAAAGCATGGTTTTTAATTTTTGTTGCGTTCTCTTCGTTCTGTTATGGGCAAGAACAATTGGCCGTACGACTTAATGAAAACGGACTTATGAAGATCATGCAGATGGCACTAAAATACAACACTGGGACCAAAGGTAGCAGAACCGTGATCGTTCCCAAAAGTATCTATAAGTTTACAATCAAACAAAAAGATCTCGCTGAAAACAAAGTAATTCAAATATTTAATGAGATCAGTGATCTTGATTTTTCTAAAAACCTAGATTTTTATCTTCAAAGTTCTGACATTAAAATTACAGGAGTCGTAGATCAGAAAAGCTTAGTTACAACAATTACTAATTCAAAACCCGACGGTTTTGATTTGAAAATGTCGATAAACATTTCCAAAGTCACTTTAACTGGAACCAGTTTAAGTCTTTGCGAAGATCGTGAAAAAACTGCGAAGAAATGTGGTAAGGGACTCAAAACTACGGCTAATGGATTGAGTATTACTACTTTGAACCGTCCAGTCATTCTTACTTCGACAATGAGAGTTTCTGTTAAAAAAGGACTGGCCTCTGTTAAAATTCTCTCTGTCAATTCTAACCTTGAATCAAAAACACCACCAACTCTAGATGTGAATTTCACAAGTCTTGAAGTTCCTAAAATTTCTATAATAATTGATGATCAGGAAACTGAACTTGATACTTCGAGATTGCGAGGACAGATCTTAGAAAGAAAAACATTCCTTGGGAAAAAGCTCATGGCGTTTGCTGGTGATTTTATTGCTGAAGATCTAGCAGAAATGATTAACGTTTACTTAAAAAACTCGGTTTCTACGACATTAAATGTTTATCATCGTGATGACCCTGTTACGTATAGAGAATTAGATTATGGGCCGGAATTTAACGTAGCGGTTGCTGATAATACATATGTAAGACCTCCGGTTCTATTTGCACCGTCTAGGACAACTTCAATCAGTGCACCAAAACCGGCCAATGATGTAATGAAAGTTCTTATGGATCAATTCACAAATGTCGTTCGTCAGGCACAAGTTGATCTATCCTTAAAATCCATTTTGACGCCTTCAAATAAGGACATCCAACTTGCGGGATTATTGAATTTTGTTCTTAACAATAAGGTATATACCGTAAAGAAAACTTTAGGGAATTCGACTCGGACGCTACCTGCTCTTGACCTAAGTGCCCACCGGCTTCATGACATCAACCTTGCGATTTCAGAACCAGTTATAAACGGTGCACTTGATTTAGTGAATTCAACTGATCTTTTCAACGATCTACTTGATGAAGTTGCCCCTTCACCAGAACTATCAATTAATAGTGTTAAGCTTCATTTTACTTACTCAAATAGTTTAAAAGCGATTGTTAACGTATCGGTTGATCTTAATAAAGTTCGTACCGACTTTTGGTCACATCCAGGTGCATGGATTGAAACAGGGATTGGCCAGTGGTTAGAACGCAATAACAACAATGGAGTGATCTACTTCCCACTGGAGCTCGAAGTTATACCTTCCGTGGTAAAAAATCCGACTACTGGTGAGGCAAGCCTAAGTATTAAAATTAAGTCAGTATTTAGCGGTGGAAGTCTTTTGAATACTTATAAATATCCATCAAATGTTGGAGATATGTTTAACGTGGTTAGAAAGGCGGTCCTTACCAAGCTTCATGACCAACTGGATAAGTATGCAGACAAGTCATTTGCGATTGATTTGAAAAAATTTTTAAATCAATCAGGCGTAGAGTTTATGCCAAAATCCATAAGCTTCAATAAGGCAGCTTACATGTTTATTAACCTAGATATTAAAGACATAAATTTTGATAGCTTAAACCCTAATAAGAAGTAATTTATGAAAAAAATAATTTCTCTCGCTCTTGTATTGTCAATTTTAAGTAGTCAGGCCTATGCCCAGGCATTTACAGCGCCAGACATACTGATTAATACCAAGCTTGATTCTGACTGGTCTGGTATTTTAGTGTCGAGAATCAGACGTGTTGTTAAAAACTTTGGATACCCTGATCCTTTCAAACAAGGATTTTCACAGCCAATAATCGTTTCCAAGGCGAAGGTTCAAGAATATTTAAACCCCAGTGCTAAAGAACTTCTAAACGACTTGGGACACATGTTAAATATGGACTTTTTAAACGGTCAAACCCAAGTAACAATCCATGGCTTACATTATGATGTAACAGGTTTTAAAACGGAATTGAGTGGTTCTGAAGAAAAAATTGATGGCCTTTCTGTTTCTGCAGATTTTTCGGCTTCTAAAGTACGGGTTTCCGCCGATAAGGTAACTCTTTCTCTTCTGATTCCAGGCATACATGCACTACCGGTTATCAACATAGATATAATTAATCCTGTTATTTTGGCTTCTGAAGATAAGCTCATAAACTTCTTTGCAAAAATCCAACTGAAGGACAAGACAGACTCGTTTAAGTTGTTTCTTGAGGATGCAAACTTTGCAAACATGTCAGCTTGTTTACTCGAGGATCAAAATGCCATAAAGATAGACTATGAGAGGATCGTTGTGCCAACTGTAAGTGTTCGAATTGGAAACAAACTATTAAAATTTGATCCTAAAAAAATTGAAGCGCTTATAAATTCTAAAAAAGATGGTCTTAAAAGTATCCTCGTTGCTGAAACCGCTTCTTTTCTTTCAAGCGGAATGGGTGAAGATGTCTTGAAATCAATAAACACGGTTTCATTTGCTAAACGGATGTGGATAGATTCTTCATCTATTCAATCTATGTTAAACATTGATTCATTTTCAAATGAGCCACATGGAAACATTGTCGAAGCCAAATTATCTGGGGATTTTTGTCCTCATGAGCTATATAAGATTAAGGGTGAAGCTTGTATCTCGGATAAAGTTACAAAACCTGTGACTTCACGGATTACAGAAAACCATCACCTGAATTCAATTGGTGCAATGAAATCTTTAATTGATCAAGGGAATGCAAATATTGTTGTTAGTATCTCTGAAGATTATGTGAATAAAGTTTTAGTTTCCACTTACGATGCTGGTTTATGGGATGAAATGTTGAAAAAAGCTGGCGTTAAAATGGGCCCGAATAAAGTTTTTCTTCGGATGGATGAGAAAGGTAGCAATACAGGAACTCTTTATATGGATTTACTCTATGGTGTGAAGAAAATTGAAAGGATGGCAATTGGTGCCAAAGAAGTGCGGTTCCCATTAGTCATTAAAGTTGGACTGAAGATCAAAGAAGATAAACGCATTCCTACTTTTGTAATTCATATGGCCGGAATCGATATTTCTGATGCGACTCTCTTAAATGGTATACCTGAATTAGGAGTTGTAAGTAATGTTCATACTCTTCGTATGAAAAAGAAGATATTGGCATCATTAAGAGAAGAGACAGCAGGACTTAATAATCAGGATGTTTTAGAGCTTCGTTACCCTGAGTTGCGTGGACTTGGTCTTGATAAAATTGATTTCGTTTCAGACGGAAACGGCAGGATGAACGCTTTGATTCTCCTCCAGGAGAGCCAGGAAAAATCGAATGCATCACTAGATTTAAACTAATCTAGTGATTACTCTGCCGAGGTGTAATCTAGTGGATGTCTTGAAAATGTTTTTGCTGCTGTAATCATTTCTCGGAGACTGATCCCGGCGACATAGTTTCCAAAGATGGCCAAATTTTCTTCTTTGTAGGCCAACTGGTGCAGTTTTTTTACTGAAAGGAAAAGTTGAAGGTCGTAAACTGGAAGTGCCTTCTCCCAGTTAGTTATTTCAATATGCTGAATATCTTCTTTTGTTATATCGGAACTTAATAATTGCAAGTCTTGTAGAACTTCCTTATCAGTCAAAAGTTTTGAGCTTATGAAAGTGTAAGAAGAAACATTCCCGTTATTAATAGGGAATATGGCTTTGTTATTAATCACTCCAATGGAGCTGTAACCGTTCTCGAGGGGGATTAAAACTCCGAACGCTTTATGAAGAGATTTAATTTCTTTCTTGAGAAAAACAGTTGAGCTACAAAGTTGACGATATTGAATCCTTCCAAGAGCGGAACTTAAATCTGGACGGAGGTCCTTTAAAAGTTCTGATGCATTGATTGCATCAGCACAAATAATAGTATTACCTTTGATTCTGAAAGGTTCTTTGTAGTTCAGTTTAATGTCGTTTTTCATTATTTCTGCTAAGC
>JBILYY010000168.1:0-6758 GCA_044377495.1 Bacteriovoracaceae bacterium
GCAATATTATTTGAGGAAGGGCAGAGGTGTGCCTAATTTCGGTCTTAAATAAGACGGTTTCGTAAATTTCAGCCGAATCTGACAAAAGGTAGCGAAGATCTTCTTTAAAAGTGAGACCGAAGGTCATCCGATTCCTAAAAAGGGGGGATTTCTGCTTTTTGAGTTATAGTGATATAGGGTTAATTCAGACTGTCCTTCGAGATGGCCCAGAATACAGGTTATCAGGCCGGTGGTTGGTCTCTGGAATGGCAAGGAGTGAAGAGACATATTCCTGGAAGTGTATCCATCTGGGAGGGAATTCAGAGTAAGCAGCAAACATATTCTTTTGATTTGGAATTTAGCCTTGATGGTAAAACCAGTTCTAAACCTAGCAAAGTTATTTTAGTCATTGGTGAGGATCCCTATGCTGAAGGCATGGGTGATCGAACCACTAATGGCCCAACTCTAAGTGATGAGCATATAGAGCTAATTAAAAGAGCTCTTTCGTTTAATGTTCCAGTGACTGTGATCTTACTCAATGGCAGGCCTCTTCTGCTTCCCAAGGAGATGGATGAGGTAAGTTCACTTATTTCCTATTGGCTACCTGGAACGATGGGCTCGGCAATTGCCGATTTATTAGTGGGCGAGGATGCTTTTAGTGGAAAACTTCCTTTCTCTTGGTCAGCGAGTAATGATCAAATTAATGATGACTACCGCAACGAAAGTATGGTTTGGCAGTTTCCACTTGGGTTTGGGTTAAATTAATCCTGATTCCAATGTTCAACTGATTCGGACAAAAAGCACTGGATAACTTTCTTTTGGTGAAAAATCATTTTGGATTTAAAATAATGTTACATCTTTAAGCCAGTCCTTTAGGAGAGACTATTAACTTTCAAATTTTCTTTTTCATGTTATTGCTCCTTATTCTTGTTGTCTTGTTCTCGGGACTCAAAAAGATGTTTTTTTCAGGACCTAGGATTCTGAAGTTGGTTAAGGCCGGTAATGCAAGTGGGGTTTTAAAGATATTAAAACAGGATCGACGGTTGATTTATGAAAAATATCAAGGTCTATCACTTATCTTTTATGCCGTGACTTCAGGTCAAATAGAAGTTGTACGTACTCTGGCATCAATGGGTGCCGACGTGAATGAAGCAAACCTTAATGAGTCTTATCTTGTTACGGCCGTAGATCTTAATAATCTTCCTATGATTAAAACGTTGCTTGAACTTGGGGCGAGGATCAATGTTCCAGGATTCTCTCCTCTTCATACTTCCGCCTATATTGAGGATCTTGAGCTAACAAGTTTTTTGGTCGAATCTGGGGCCGAGTTAAATGCCATTTATGAAGAGAAAATTGACGGGGAGCTTATGCGGCAAACACCCTTGGATGTCGCTATTTATTATCAAAACAGAGAGATCATAGCTTATCTTGAGTCCCAAGGTGGGAAAAAGGCGGCAGAGCTGGGCAGCATCATGTCATCGAAATAACTATTAATTTGACTCTGGTATGGGAGAAATCTAGAATTTAGGCAAATAGAGACGGAGCTTCATAATGGTCATTCAAATTCTTCTTACTTTTTGTCTTATCCTATCTGCCCATGCTGAGTGGAATGGCTTAAGTAAGAGAATTCAGTAAAATTCAACCGACTCCAGCAAAAAGCTCTGAAGATTTCCTTTATATAAAGAGACCGAAGGTAATCCGATTCCTAAAAAGGGGGGGATTTCTGCTTTTTGAGTTATAGTGATATACGGTTAATTCAGACTGTCCTTTTTAAGCAAAATTATTTGAGCGAGGGCAGGGGGTTGCCTAATTTCGGTCTTAAATAAGAACGTCTCGAAAATTTCAGGCGAATCCGGCAAAAACCAGGTTTGACTTAGAACCAGATTTATTAAAACTTTTTAAAAACTTTTATGCTTATGTCTTATTGCTACTGCAATGATGATCAATACAATGAGTTGAACGATAGCAAATACTAATTTAATCATTTGCAAATTCTCTGAATAAGATCAAAAATGCGATCTACTCGAGCCTCACGTGTATCTGCATCATCGTATCCCAAAAATCCGTACATAGCCTCTTTGTATTCATCTTTGCTATCGAGGATTTTTTTCAATTCTTGAATAATAAATTTCTTAACGGTTTCAACTGAATTCATAATTTCAGTTTCAATCTTAGTCACACCATCAATTAGTTCAGTTAAATCTTCTAGGTCTTGACTAAATCTAATGTCGCCCGTGATTCCCCTGTCATTAAAAGCTTTAAGTTTTGTAGCTACAAAGTATTCAATCTTAAAAATGTTGACTTCAACTTCTTCCAGATTGACCTTGATCGAATTCTCAAGCCCAGCTTTAAACCACGGATTACTATATCCAAGAACTGTTTCTTCAACTGGCATAAAATCTATTTTCATTCCTAAAAAGTACTTTCTGCAAGTCGGAGGATTTGAGTCTTCACCCGAAGCATCAATGTCCTCTGATGGTTGAGGAGTTGGAGCTGCTTTATCATCAATATATAAACCAACGGTGGCACACCAACAAAAACAACATCATCATTAATGTCACCAAGGACAGTTGCGATGTCTTTCAATCGAGACATGTTGTTATTCATTTCAAAAGTTCCTTAAGGATTTTCTGAGCTTCTTGAACGTGCCGAACACCCCCAAGCCCTCTGAATACTTCTATAACATTTAGATAAGTAAATAATTGCTCATTTGCTATGACTGACTTTGATAATTGAGGAAGAAGTGGAGTAACAACTACGCCTTTGCTGTCCCCGTCTGGATCAGGCCATATGTAGTTATATTCATCTGACTGGACCTTTCCTTTGAAGGTGGAGCTACTGGGTCCAATTAAAATTCCTCTACCTGTGCCTTTTTTTTCAATAGGAAAAAGAAACTTCAGCGCATGAGTTATAAATTCTGTAACTGCGAGTTTGTTTATCTTTTTGGTAGTTAGATTAATTAGTCCAACATGGGCCAAGGTTTTAAGGGCGTGTGATACTTCTGCTTGGCTTATACCAAGAGAATCAGCAATTTCTTTTTGAGAGTGACTGTCCTCGTCGGAGATTAGCTTTCCTAAAATCACAACATCCTGAGGCTTTATTTGTCTATTTTGTCTCATAATGAATATAATTCTATCACAGTTATTACATATTACAAATTGTAATATGTAATAACTGTGATAGGAAAAAGACTTTGATTTCGATAGGTTATGATCAACAAGTTGGCCACTGTCAACATGGATCACTAAATAAGACCGTCTAGTAAATTTCAGCAGAATCTGACAAAAGGTCGCGAAGGGGGACGTGAGCGAATAAGGAAAAATGTCGTTGCCTGACTTCATTCGTTTAGTTTTCCAAGGCCCGGAAAGGGTTAATCCATCAAAACAATGCCCTCCTCTCCAAGATGAATCATTTCAAGAACCTCTGTTAAGTTCCTTTTCTAGATTCCGATACTTAGATCATAGTAACGTTTATTTTCTGAAGGTGATTATGGATATCGCAACCGTCGCAGGGTTAATTTTGGCAACCGTTTCCATTATCGGATCCATTCTTTATGGTTCACCTCTTTCAATTTTTATCGATGTTCCTTCGATAGCAGTTGTGGGTGGTGGTGTAATTGCAACAACGCTTATTAAATGGCCCATGGAAAACGTGAAAGCGCTTTTGGCGTACTATATGAAATCAGTTTTTACTACCGTTGTTGATCCTAAGGCGATGATCGAAGAGATACAAAAATTGGCCGAGACTGCCAGAAGAGAATCAGTTTTTGCACTTGAAAAAGTTCCTGTTGAAGATAAGTTCTTAAAAAAAGCAGTGACCTTGGCCGCAGATAACCGTCCGCCTGAAGTTATCGCTTCAATTTTGAGTTTAGAAATTGCGGCAATGGAAGATCGCCATTCAAAGGGCGTAGATGTTTTGGACGGGATTGGGGCCGATGGTCCCGCCTTCGGAATGATTGGAACTCTAATTGGTCTGGTTCAGATGTTACAGAATATGTCGGATCCGGCATCAATTGGTCCAGCTATGGCGGTTGCTCTCCTTACAACTTTTTATGGTTCTGTGCTCGCAAACGTATTTTCGATTCCGGTTGCTGCGAAACTAAAACAGCGTTCCAAGCAAGAAGCGGTAAAGATGAACATTGTTGTCGCCGGTGTCCTTGGAATAGTGGCCGGCGAAAATCCACGAGTTATTCGTGAGAAGCTGGATTCTTTTCTGCCTCCGAAAGACCGTCTTATTGAAGAGAAGAAGGAATAATTTATGGCCGACGCTCCAAAGTGTCCTCCTTGTAAACCTGGTGCGCCAGGTTGGCTGGCTACATTCTCAGATTTATGTACGCTACTTTTGACGTTCTTTATTTTGATGCTTTCGTTTGCAAAAACAGAGACTGCAAAATATGAAGCGGCCGTTGGATCCCTTCGAAATGCTTTTGGTGGTAACGTGCTTAAAGCGGGAGAGGTTATTCGATCTGGTAAATCGCCTAGTGATGCTCCAACAATGATTGATTCAGATATGCCGGCCAAACCATTTCCGATTGAGTTTCTTACCGCCGAAGGACTTTTAGAAAAGCATGAAATCAATCGAGATTCGGATACTCAGTTAAATCAACTTAAAAAGATGCTGGCCGATAATGATCTTTCAGAAGCTGCCAATGTGTATGAAATGCCCGAGACCATTTTAGTTAGGATGAAAGATAAAATTCAATTTCGTCCGGGTTCAATAGGTATTGATGATATTAATATCCAGGTTTTTGAGCGACTCGTAAAAATGATGAAAGAAAATACCTGGAACATTATGATTGAAGGACATGCTGAAGCTGGAGAGTCATTGGCGAAAGATAAATCAGTAGATGCATATGCACTTTCTGCTCAAAGGGCACTAGCGGTTTCAAAATCGTTGATACAAAGAGGGATTTCTCCAAGTCGAATTACCACTATTTTTTATGGAGACTCTCGTCCGCAGGAAAAAGTAAGTCCAAACGTCTCAGATCGAAGAGTTGAATTCTTACTTAAGAAGACCGATCTTCGTACTGAGGGAAGAAAAGTCGAAGCCAAGTAACCTTATGGATTTTGTTGAGTTCCAATGGTTAGAAGACTGTCCTACGAAAAAAGAAGCACTTCAGACAGCACTGAAGTGCTCAGGGCAACTCTTAAAAAAGTATTTTTCATCTAAAGAGCTTCAAAAAAATATTTTGGCAAAAGAGCTCACGAGACTCCCTATTGATTTCGTTAATAACTTAAAAATAAATCCGGTATTCAAGGGCCCGCGCCCTTCAATCATTAAAGAAACGTCACGCTATATTGCGCTTCATAAGCCCTCTGAGATTCACGGACATCCCTTATGTTATTCCGATCAGGACACACTTTTGAATTTCCTGGCCGAGGAAGGTAAGTGGGAAGCACTCAATGTAAATACTGATCACTATGACAGAGGACTTTTGTATAGACTTGACTATGAAACTTCTGGGGTCATCCTTCTCGCAAAGGAAGAGAGTTATTTTAATTCTATTCGAAATGATTTTAGGGAGAAGATGAAGAGAAAGCTTTACCTTGTTATTGTGAATGGTCAATTTGACAGGGAAGGCGCTTGGACTCATTTTTTTAGAGCATCAGGTGTAAAAGGTTCCAAGCAGAAAGTTTCTGATGACAGTCATCATGATGCTCAGGAAGGAAACCTTAAGGTGAGAACTCTACTCGTTAAAGATGAGAAAACCCTTTTACTAGTAAGTCTTGAGACTGGCCTTCGCCATCAAATTCGTGCTCAGTTAAGTCATCTTGGATTTCCTATTTTAGGTGATGAGCTTTATGGTGGGGCTAAATCTTCAAGGTTGTTTCTCCATGCCTGGAAATATGAGTGGGATGAAATAGTTGTTGATCAAAATGCCGATGGTTTTGAAAAGTATTTTGACTTATCTTTGATTAAAGATGCCGATTGATTAGAGGATTGATGCTTACTTAACTGTTTCTTTGACTTGAACCGTGCTCTTTAAATGAGTCATAATATGATCCGGGTTTTCAAGCGTTGCTAACTTCACAATAAACTTACCTTCAGTCACAGCATTAATGACTAGATTTGGATGTGTAAGCCTGAAACGGACAAACAGCACTTTTTCTAGAATATCTATCGTCGCTAAACGAGTTACGTAGGCCATGTGGTTGGCCAGTTGTCGGTACATTAAAAGCTGCAAATTCGCAGCTTTTTCAGGGATAGCGATTTCATTGATTTCTACAGCTAGGTTATTGCCTTCACAAAATACTTTCCAGTTCCCAGGAACCTTCTTCTCCAGCCTAACGAGAACACCTCTACAAGGGGTAGAGATAAACTTGTCATTATGAAAAATACCCCATTTCTCCTTCTTCCAGACCTGGAAAAGGAAGAGGGAAAACATAATTATTCCCATAGAAAGAATTGGCTTTTTAAGTAAGGAATTCCACAACATAAGCCTATTATCTCGTGAAACTCTATATTTTGCACTAAAGAGTTATAGAAGATTGTCCGACAAGTATAGTCAAGAAACGAGGTTATATGAAAGGTCCTGAGTTAAAGATATCCCCTGATGCGATCAAGAAGTTATTAGTGATAGGTGAAAAGCAGGGAACGATTAGTTTGAGAGACTTATCCACTGAAATGGGCCTATCTTCAGAAGATACGCTTGTTTTTTTACGCGAGATTTTCCCTGGAGGGATTGGGGCAGAAGTTTACACCAGAGACAATGAGTGTATGGTGGACATAGATGCGAACGCGATTCAATACATGTTGCCTTTGTCCCCATCTGAATGGAT